>CBFGWL010000130.1:0-1505 GCA_965652565.1 uncultured bacterium | reverse complement strand
CGCGACGTTCAGCCGTGGTCGTCGGTTTTCGACTACGTGGGCTGAACGTCGGGGTGCCGGGCGGCACGCCGCACACCAGGCGCGCGCCGTGTGCCCCGAGGCGCGCGCCGTGTGCCCGAAGCCTCACGAGAGACGCTGCGAACCCGCGCCCCCCGGCGACCTCTCTCCCTCTTACTTGCCCTTCAACCCGGTCCCGAGCCTGCGCGGAACAAACCGGCCCCGCCGCCACTACGGCCGGGCCCACGCGCGACCCGGCCTCGAGCCCGCACGCGCCCCGGCCCCGCCGCCCCAACGGCCGGGTCCACACGCCCAATCCGCCCAAAGCCCCGCACACCCACACCGCGTCGCCCAACGCGCCCGCCTGTAAGGATGGTCGGCCTGATGAGCGACCTCTATTCCATCCCGCAGGAGTTTCAGGACTTCCGCGATCTGGTTCGCCGGATCGCCCAGGAGCAGGTGGCGCCGCGCGCCGCCGAGATCGACCGCACGGATGAGTACCCGTGGGACATCCGCAAGCTGCTCGGTGAGCAGGACATCCTCGGCCTGCCCTTCAGCGAGGAGTACGGCGGCACGGGCACCGGCACGCTGATGCTGCAGATCGCGGTCGAGGAGCTGGCCAAGGCTTCCGCCGCGGTCGCATTGATCCTGATGATCCAGGAGCTGGGCACGCTGCCGATCCAGCGCTTCGGCTCGCCCGAGCTCAAGGAGCGCTTCCTGCCGAAGTGCGCGACGGGCGAGTGGTCGCCGGCCTTCTGCCTCTCGGAGCCCGACGCCGGCTCGGACGCGACCGCGATGCGCACGACCGCCGTCCAGGACGGTGACGAGTGGGTCATCAACGGCACGAAGAACTGGATCACGAACGCCGGGATCGCCGACTTCTACGTGGTGTTCGCCGTCACCGACCGCGATTCGCGCCGCGTCACCGCGTTCGTCGTGGAGAAGGACCGCGAGGGCGTCTCCGTCCCGAAGTTCGAGCACAAGATGGGCATTCACGGCTCGCCCACCGGTCAGCCCGTCTTCGAGGACGTCCGCGTGCCCGCCGAGAACGTGATCGGCGAGGTGGGGCGGGGGATGCGCGTCGCGCTCGGCACGCTCGAGCGCACCCGCCTCGGCGCCGCCGCGCAGGCCGTGGGCATCGCGCAGGGCGCGATCGACTACGCGGTCGACTACGCCAAGGAGCGCGAGGCGTTCGGCAAGCCGATCATCGAGCTGCAGGGCCTGCAGTTCAAGCTCGCCGACATGCAGACCAAGACGGCCGCGGCGCGCGAGCTGCTCTACAAGGCGTGCGCCATGGCCGACCGCGAGGACCCGCGGCTCGGCATGTACAGCTCGATGGCGAAGCTCTTCGCGTCCGACACCGCGATGCAGGTGACCGTGGAGGCCGTGCAGGTCCTCGGCGGCTACGGCTATGTGAACGAGTATCCGGTCGAGCGCATGATGCGCGACGCCAAGATCACCCAGATCTACGAGGGCACGAACGAGATCCAGCGCGTGGTGATCGCCCG
>CBFGWL010000129.1:0-1507 GCA_965652565.1 uncultured bacterium | reverse complement strand
ATCTACCGCGCGCCGATGCGCGCCCGCTCGCTGGATCTGCCGCCGTACGAGGGCGCGCGCTTTGGCGTTGAGCGCGGCGTCGTGGGCATCGGCGAGGTGATCGAGCCCCAGCCCGAGTCGCCCGAGGAAGCCGCCGCCACCCTGGCGAGGACCCACAACGAGAAGGCGGGCCGGATGCTCGCGCGCTTCGCGGCCCTGCCGGAGGGGACGTTCGTCTGGACCCGGACCGAGGAGGACATCTATCGGCTGGGGAGGATCATGGGCCCTTGGCGCTACGACAACTCGGCGGGCGCGCTGCGCGTCGGGATTCCCCATGTTCGGGAGACGCGCTGGGTTGGCCGGGAGCTTCACCTCGGCGAGATCCCCGCGACTGTGGCACAGACCTTCGACCGCGGCGGACGCAACTTCCAGCGCATTCACGATGAGGACGCGGAGCGGGGCACCGCGAGCCTCTGGGGCGAGCACGGCTGACTCGCGGTCGGCGAGGCGAAGCTGCGCTGCGTCGCGTCGGTATTTTGGGGGCCGCGCCGCGACTCGGCGCCCTGGGGGGCAGGGAACCTGCCAAGGCCCGAAAGTCGTCGCGCGCGAATTGCCGATGAAGCCGACGAGACGAGAGGAGGTTCTCCCGAATGCCGGTTTCGGTCGACGAGAGAGGTCCCGCCGCCAGCATTCCCGCGCCGACCGCCGCTGAGAAGGCGGTCGCCGACGCCCTGCCGATCAACGTTTCCCCCGAGGCGGCGCAGGCCGCGCTTGAGGCGGTCCCGCTCTGGTTCCACACGTTCAGCCTCAACGGCGGCGACGTCTACACCCACGGCGTCGCCCGCGACCACCGCTACCGATTGCCGTTCTTTCCCGAGGATCTGACCGGTCGCAGGGTCCTCGACGTCGGCGCCTTCGACGGGTTCTACTCGTTCCTCGCCGAGTCGCGGGGCGCGAGCCGCGTCGTCGCCGTCGACAACGAGCAGTACCGCGACTGGGTGCGAGCGCGCTGGGGAGTCGAGCTCGAGGGCGGCGAGGGCTTTCGCACGATCGCCCGCCTCCTGGACTCGGACGTCGAGTACCGGCGCCTCGACGCGTTCGACCTCGATGCCCTGGATGAGCGCTTCGACCTGATCCTCTGCTTCGGGATCCTCCATCGCGTGGAGAACCCGCTCGGCCTCCTCTCGATTCTCCGGCGGCGGCTCGAGCCGGGCGGCGAGGTCCTGCTCGAGACCTACGGCGTCGCTGACGGCGACCTCGAGGATGCGGCCGCCGTCCACGTCTGCGAATCCGGCGAGGTCTACGCGCGCGACGACTTCGTCTATTGGGGCTTCACCGGACGCAGCCTCGACCGGCTCGCCCGGTTCGCGGGCTTCGCCGGCGCCAGCGTTTTGGACGCCCCGACGATCGACGGTCACCCGCGGATCATCTGCCGGCTGGAGGCAGGCGCTGAGGCTGCCCCCGGCGAGGCCGGCACCGATGCTCGCGTCGCGATCGCCGGATAAACGCACGCGCACGACAGCAGCGC
>CBFGWL010000128.1:0-1648 GCA_965652565.1 uncultured bacterium | reverse complement strand
GCTTCTTCTCACAGGCCGCCCGGTTCGACTCGATCCACCCGAAGACGCCCTTGAGCTTCCCGTTGGACTCGTAGTGGCCCCAGGCGTCGAAGCTCGTCTTGAAGGTCTTCTTCGCGGCCGGCGCCTCCCCACCGATGCCAAGCGTCAGCGCGAAGGCGCAGATCGCCGCGGTCACGGCCGTTCTCCGCATGTCTCCCCCGATCGAGTAGTTGGTTAAGGGAGCGGCATCGTACAGCCGCGTCGTGACCGCGTCACCTGGCCATTCGGCCCATGTAGCCCGCTATCCCAGGCGACGGACGGCCTCGTCGGCCGCCTCGGCCAAGCGCTCCACGGTCCGCGCAAACTGGGCGAGCGCTTCCTGAGCCGCGGCATCGGCGCTCCCGTACTGCCCCGCGGCGTAGCGGGCGTACACGCCCTCGAGGATGATCGCCAGCTTCCAGAAGCCGAGGGCTACGTAGAAGTCGATCTCGCTGAGGTCGCGCCCCGATCGCTCGGCGTAGCGGCGCTTGACCTCCTCGCGCGACGGGAAGCCGGCGGCCATCGTGCCGGGCTGGGCGAGCGGCAGCAGCTCATCGCCTTCCTCGGCCCAGTAGACGATCAGCAGGCCGACGTCGGCGAGCGGATCCCCGAGCGTGCACAGCTCCCAGTCGACCACCGCGGAGACTTCGCCCGCGGGCGAGAGGATCACGTTGTCGAGCCGGTAGTCGCCGTGGACGATCGTCGCGGGACCCTGCTCCGGGATGCGCTCGGCAAGCCGGCGGTGCACCTCGTCGACGAGCGGAAGCTCGCGCGTCTTGGACTTCTCCCACTGCCCGCTCCAGCGGCGCAGCGTGCGCGCGACGTAGTCCTCCTTGCGCCCGAGCTCACCGAGCCCGACAGCGTCCGGGTCGACCGCGTGGATCGCAACCAGCGTGTCCACGATCCGCTCACCGATCGTCCGGCGCTGCGCCTCGTCGAAGTGTTCCTCCGCATCGCCCTTCGTCCGCAGCACCGGGCCCTCCACGAACTCCATGACGTAGAACGGCGCCCCGTTCACGGCCTCGTCGTCGCAGAAGCCCGCGATCGGAGCCACTGGGACCGGCGTCGGGGCGAGTGCCGAGACCACGCGATGCTCGCGACCCATGTCGTGCGCCGAGCCGAGCCGCTTGCCGAGCGGCGGCCGGCGCAGCACCCACCGCCCGCCCCGAGCGTCGCTGACGGCGAAGGTCAGGTTCGAGTGGCCGCCCGAGATCCGCTCGAAGCGCAGCGGCGGCTCGGCGGCGGGGATCTGCTGCCGGAACCACGCCTCGACCCGTGGGCCGTCGATCCCCTCGGGTGCCGCGTCCTCGGCGGGTTCGCGGCTAGCCTGCTCCTCGCTCATGGCCGCGAACACTAATCCGCCGCGCGCCCTCATCGTCGACTTCGGCGGGGTGCTGACGACCGACATCTGGGAGTCGTTCGCCGCCTTCTGCCGCGCAGAGGGACTGGACCCGATGGCGGTCCGCAAGCTCTTCCGGGAGGGTGGCGAGGCCCTCACGCTCCTGCGTGAGCTCGAGACGGGCTCGATCAGCGACGCGGACTTCGAGCGGCGGTTCGCCCCGCTGCTCGGCGTGCAGCGCCACGAGGGGCTGATCGGGCGCCTGTTCGGCGGGCTGCGCCCCGACGAGGC
>CBFGWL010000127.1:0-1815 GCA_965652565.1 uncultured bacterium | reverse complement strand
GGGCGGGCGGGGCGCCACGTGGCCGCTCCGGCCCCCACCGCGACTTCGCGATTTCGTGGGATTGCTCGGCGAAATGCCGAACTCGCGCAGCGCGCGCTCGCGACTTCGCGATTTCGTGGGATTACTCGGCGAAATCGCGATCTCGCGATGCGGTCAGGTCGTCGAGCCCCTCGGCGGGTATGCGGGCGACGTCCATGCGCACGCGCGCACCGTCGAACGGAACGCCCTCGCGGTCGAGCAACGCGCGCTGGCGCTCCCCCTTCGCGAGCGAGCCGTCGGCGCGCACGGCGCGGTGCCACGGCACGTCTGGGTCGTCCGTATTGCGCAGCACCTGTCCAGCGAAGCGCGGAGCGCCCGGGCTCAGATCGCCGTACGTCGTGACGAACCCCACCGGCACGGCGCGCAGGCGACGTAGGACGTAGGCGGCGCGCTCGGGATCCACGGCGTAGTCATAGCGCGGGAACCGAGGGGCCGCGCGCACAGCGGTGACGACACGGGGGAAGAGCGGCGGACGGGGATCGAACCCGCGACCCCGAGCTTGGGAAGCTCGTGCTCTACCAACTGAGCTACCGCCGCTTGCGGAGCTGATTCTAAGGAGTTCGGGCGCGGTTGACGAGCCCCGTTCCCCTCTAGGCTTGGCCACATGAGCGCAAAGGGCTTCGCGGCTTTCATGGGCGTGCTCGGCGTGATCGCCCTGCTGGCCTTCGGCGTGATCGCCAAGGGCGAAGGCCGCATTCAGCCCGGCGACGACGCACCGGTCGTGGAGCTTCCGGTGCTCGGCGAGGACGGCGAGCGCGCTTCGCTTGCCGACTACCGCGGCCAGTGGGTGCTCGCCAACGTGTGGGCGTCGTGGTGCAACCCCTGTCGCGACGAGGCGCCCACGCTCGAGCGCTTCCAGCGCCGCCACGGAGGCGAGAACTTCACCGTCCTCGGCATCGACTCGCGCGACGCGAGCGACGAGGCCCTTGAGTTCGTCGAGGAGTTCGGACTGAGCTACCCGTCCGTGCGCGACGGCTCCGGCGACTACGCCGAGGAATTCGGCGCCACCGGCGTCCCCGAGTCCTACCTGATCGATCCCGACGGGAAGATCGCCGCCGTTTGGGCCGGACCCGTCACCGACGAGGATCTCACCGAACAGGTGCTCCCCCGTATCTCGGAGTCCTGATGCGCGCTCGTCCCCCAGCCTCGCTGCTCGCGCTGCTTGGCGCGATCGCGCTGCTCGCAGCCGGCGGTCCGGCCGCCTTCGCCCAGGGCTATAGCGAGCCCGGCGGCGCGACCCCCGCCACCGAGCCCAAGGCGAGCCTGCCCGACATTGAGGACGAGGTGATGTGCCCCGTGTGCGGCACGCTGCTCGCGCTCGCGGCCGAGGCTCCGCAAGCGAACGACCAGCGCAAGCTGATCCGCCGGCTGATCGACCAGGGCCTCACCAAGGAGGAGATCAAGGAGCGCCTGGTAGACGAGTTCGGCCCGGAAGTCCTCGCCACTCCGGACACCGAGGGCTTCGACCTGGCCGCCTGGGTCGTGCCCGGGCTGGCGATCGTCTTGGTCGGCGGAGCGATCTTCGTCGGCCTGCGGCGCTGGCGGCGCGACGGCGGCGACGATGACGAGCCGCCCGCGGCTGGCGGGCTCGCGTCGGAGGACGCGAAGCGGCTCGACGAGGATCTGGCGCGCTACGAGCTGTAGCTAGCGAGAGGTCAGCGCTACGGCGACGAGGCTGACGTTGTCAATCAGCATGTCGCCGTCGACTGCCTTGCAGGCGAACGCGATGGTGTGCTCGCCAGCAGGCAGGGGTGGGCCAGATGACAGGAAAGTATG
>CBFGWL010000126.1:0-1851 GCA_965652565.1 uncultured bacterium | reverse complement strand
AGCTCGGGGATCGAGATCTGGAAGTCGGAGAGGACCTCGAGGAGCATCGCCTCGAACTCCTGGTCGGTCTTGTCGATCTCGTCGATCAGCAGGACGACCGGCTCAGGGCTCGCGATCGCCTGCAGCAGCGGGCGCGTGAGCAGGAACTCCTCGGTGAAGATGCCGCTCGTCGCGTCGTCGGCGGCCTCGCCCGGCGCGACGTCGCCGCCGTCCGCGGCCTGCCGCTCGACAGCGCGTGCCTGGATGTTCAGGAGCTGCTTGCGGTAGTTCCACTCGTAAAGCGCCTTGGACTCGTCAAGGCCCTCGTAGCACTGCAGGCGCACCAGCTCCCGGCCGGTCGCGCGGGCGAGCGCCTTCGCGAGCTCGGTCTTGCCCACCCCGGCGGGGCCTTCGACGAGCACTGGCTTGCCCAGCGCCTGCGCGAGATACGAGACGAGGGCGGCGGGCTCGTCGGCCAGGTAGCCGACGCGCGCCAGCGCCTCCTTGACCTCGGCGACGTCGCTCGGCTTGTGCGCGGGATCCGGCATGTCCATTCAGCGTAGATGAAGGGCGGTGGCACGCGGCCGCGACCCGACGCCGTGACAGGCGCCATAGTCCCGGGTGTGCTGACCGCAGCGGCGACCAGCGTCTCCGAGCTCATGCCCTACCTCGTCGTGATGGGCGCCGGCTTCCTCGTGGGTGCGTGGGGCCAGCTCGCCCGCGTCACGGTCGCGGTCCTCGCCGGCCTGCTGCTCATCCTGATCGCCGTCGTCGCGTTCATCATCGACAACAGCTCCGGCAGCTCGGGCGTGCCTGGCTTCTGAGCACGACCCGCCCAGGGAATCCGCGATCGCCGTGGACCTCCGGGAAAGTTTCTCGTCGCTCGTCCGCGTGGGCATACGCGCTGCGGTACGCTCGCCCGACTCCGTGCGGCGTCCAGGGGTAGGGTTTTGCCGGCGGGGCCGCCGTCGATGCCGGACAAGGACCCACAAGGACCACAGGCCGAGGCGCAAGCCGCTGGGAAGCCGCGCCTGCGGGCGGTCGATCCCGTGGAAGCGCCGCCGGTTGCCAGCGCCGCCGAGGAGGCGCGCCGTGCCGCCGCCGAGGTCAGCGCCGCCGCCGAGGAAGCCCGCGGCGACAGCATCTCCCGGCTCGCCGATGACTTGCGCCGCGCGCGCAGCGAGCTCCAAGCCCTCCGCGACGAGTTGCGGGCCGCGACGGAGCGCGCCGAGGCTGCCGAGGGCGCCCGCGCGGCCGCCGACGAGCGTGCCGCGGCCGCCGAGCGCGAGGCGGACGAGCTGCGCGCGCGGACACGCGACGCGGAGGCCCGGGCCGAGCGCGCGCAGGCCGACGTCGATCGGCGGGTGAGCGAGGCGGAGCGCGCGGCGGAGGCCAAGGCGGCGGATGCGATTCGCGACGCCGAGGCCAAGGCCGCGGAGGCGGTCAGCGCGGCCGAGGAGCGGCTGCGCGCGGCAGAGGAGGCCGCCGAGCAGCGCATCGCCGAGGCGGACCAGCGGATCGAGGAGCGCGTGGGCGAGGTCCGCCGCGAGGCGGACGAGCGCATCGCCGCGGCCAAGCGCGAGGCGGACGAGCGCGTCGCGGCCGCCGAGGAGGAGGCGCGGGCGGCGCAGTCGCGCGCCGAGGAGGCCGTGGCGGCAGTGGAGGAGCGCACCCGCGCCGAGCTCGAGGAGGCCCGTGGGAAGGCGCGCGCTGCCGAGGAGCGCGCCAGCGCCGCCGAGCGCGAGCTCGCCGAGCGCGTCGAGGAGCTCGAAGCGCAGACCGCGGAGCGCATCGAGCGGGCCGAACGCGAGGCGACCAAGCGCGTTGAGGAGGCGGAGCGGGCCGCCGCCGAGCGCTCAGAGCGCGCCGAGC
>CBFGWL010000125.1:0-1882 GCA_965652565.1 uncultured bacterium | reverse complement strand
GGCAGATGCTGGGCGCCCGCCGTGTCTGCGTGTACGAGGCCGGGCGTATACGTGCCGCGGCAGACGCACGACTGCGACGCCGCGGTGCTCGTCCGGCGCCACTTGCAGGGCTTCCTTGCGCGCCTCGAGGAGGGCGGGCACGCGCTGCCGGAGTTCGTGAAGGCGGAGCTCGAAGGGTTCGCGGGGTGCGGCGACTTCGAGAGGGGCCTTGTGCGGACGGCCTGCCGCAAATGCGGCGACGAGCTGCTGGTGCCCTTCGCGTGTAAAGGTCGCGGCTGTTGCCCGTCGTGCATGGGCCGGCGAATGGCGGAAGGCGCGGCGCTGCTGGTCGACCACGTGCTGCCCGCGGTCGGGTATCGCCAGTGGGTCCTCTCGTTTGAGGGGCGCATGGCGCTGCGTCTGGGTTATGACGAGGCGCTCCTGGCGAAGGTCGCCGAGGGGCTCGCGCGGGCGGTGATGCACGACATGCGGTGGTCCGTGAAGCGGCGCCACGGCCTGGGCTCGGTGGAGCCGCTGCACGCCGGTGTGTGTACGGTGGTCCAGCGATTCCGCAGCGACCTCGGCCTCTACGTGCATTTGCACTGCCTGGTCACCGACGGCGCCTTCGAGGAGGCCGACGCCGACGTGCGCTTCTTGCCCGCCGCGACACCGACACCGGAGCGCATGACGACCTTGCTCGCGCAGGTCCACAGGACCGTCGCCGCCGTCGCCGGGGACGACCTCGACATGGACCCGGGGCTCGCCGCCTGCGTACAGCTCGGGCTCGCAGGTCCGCACCTGGTCTCGCCGCCCGGGCCCGCGGCCCGGTCGCCGCTGAGGGTGTCGGCGTTCGGTATGCAGTTACATGCCGCGACAACCGTCGACGGCCGCGACCGCAAGCAGCTCGAGCGGTTGTGCCGCTACATGTTGCGGCCGCCCTTCGCCCACGACGCCGTGAAGGCGCTCCCCGACGGCCGGGTCCGCGTCCTCTTCAAGGCCGCCTGGCGCAGCGGTGCCGCCCACGCCGACATGACGCCGGACAAATTCCTCGCCCGTCTGTGCGCACTCGTGCCCCCGCCCGGTTTTCACATGACCCGCTACTTTGGGGTGTTCGCAAGTCATCATCACCTCCGCGCCCGCATCATTCCGCCCTCCGCCGTCCCCGCGCCCGAGCTGCAGCTCGCGCTCGACCTCGCCGCCGCCGCGAACGACGGCTCCGATGGGCCGGCCGACGCTTCGCCGAGGCCGCGCCGCCTCGGGTGGGCAGGCCTCCTCGCCCGCGTGTTCGCCGTCGACGTCACGGTCTGCCGAGCGTGCGGCGGCCGCATGCGCATCCTCGATGTCGTCAGCGACCCCGACGACATCGCCCGCGTGGACCACCGCGCCCGGGCCCCGCCGCGACCGCCGCGGCCTCATCCTCCGGGCCAGGTCCTCTTGTTCGCCAGTTGACCGCGCGCGTCTCGAGTCGCGTCGCGCTCGACGACCTTATGCCGCTCGCCAGACGAGGATACCGCCTCTGCGCGAAAACGTGGTTTGGCTCACTGTCTGTGGCTGAGCGATCCTCGGAAGAGATGCTTGAGGTCAAGCGCTTGGGCTTATGCCCCCTGTCCTCATTAGGAGATATTCGCGCGCCCTGCTACTCGACCCCTTGACCAAATTCCCACTTCAAAACGCTTAAACGCGCATCCGCGGACGCCGGGGTACGATCCGATCCGCCGCCATCACGGGCACATGCACTCGTTGCCGTCGCCGGCGCACGTGCTCGCGTTGGGGTTCTGATTCTGCGCCAGGAACTCTGAGATCGCGGAGTCGGAGAGCGCGGTGTTGTCGACAAGGACGACCTCGTTCATCTGCATGAGCAGCGGGGCCCCTTGCAGGCTGGTCAGGCCGTCGTTGCCGGCGA
>CBFGWL010000124.1:0-2001 GCA_965652565.1 uncultured bacterium | reverse complement strand
CCGAACTACAAGTTCTTCGACCTGCCGCTGGCCAACTACGGCTCGGCGAACTACGACTCGGTCGTGGACGCGGACGGCACCGTGGTCGGCTTCTCGATGTTCACCGGCTACTCGTCGAACGAGCGTCGCGGCCTGTCGCTGGCGGTCGTCGACCACGACGTGCCCGAGGGCACCGAGCTCAAGGTCGTGTGGGGCGAGCCCGACGGCGGCACCACGAAGGCGTCGGTCGAGCCGCACGAGCAGACCGAGGTCCGCGTCGTCGTGAGCCCCGTGCCCTACTCGACGGTCGCGCGTCAGGAATACGCCGCCGGCGGCTGGCGCACCGGCTACAAGAAGGCCTGATCGAACGGATGCCTCGCTCCGTCGCTCCGTGGCGCGCGGAGCGAGGCATCCGTCTCTCCCCGTCCACCAACCGGGAAGGAGCCCGATGAGCCTGCGCTACGCCCTGCTGGCGATCCTGCGGGTCGGCCCCCTGTCGGGCTACGAGCTGCAGAAGCACTTCTCGCAGTCGGTCGGCCACGTGTGGCACGCCCCCGACAGTCAGATCTATCCCGAACTGCGCAAGATGGAGCACGAGGGGCTCGTTCAGGGCGAGGAGCAGGCCCGTGGCGAGCGCGGCCGGCGACGGGTCTATCACGTGACCGATGCCGGCGAGAAGGCGTACTTCGAGTGGATGCGCACGCCCCTGGACTACCAGCGCGTCCGCGATCCCGCGCACCTGCGTGCCGCGTACCTGGAGAACACGACCCCGGATGCCGCCCGCGCGTTCCTGGAGCGCCACATCGAGCACTGGCAGGGCGAGCTGGCCCAGTTCCAGGGGGAGCTCGACCATATCGAGCACATGAGCAGCACCATGCTCAACCGCCGGCTCGCGCACACTCCGGACGCCGACCGCGAGCGCACCATCGCCTTCAAGCGCTTCACCTATGAGGGCCTCGCCGCGCGCGCCCGCGGCGAGATCGAGTGGGCCCGGCGAGGGCTCGAGCTGGTCGACGAGCTCGAAGCCTGAACGAGCCGGTCCCGCGGCGCGAGTAGGCTGGGACGATGCCGGAATCCATGCGCGACCCCCGCGGCACCCCGGCGACCGAGCGTCTCAACTACACCGCATACCGGCTGGCCCGCGCGCTCAACCGCGCGGCCGAGAACACCGCGCTCGCCCGGGGCATCACCCTGCCGCAGCTGCTCATCCTCCAGGTGCTGGGCGAGGGCGTCCCCCTCTCGAACGCACAAGTGGGCAGGCGCACCTTCGTCAGCTCCCAGGCCGCGCACGTGGTGTCGGCCGAGCTGCTCTCGTCCGGCCTCATCGAGAAGGTCGAGCACCCCACGAACCGCCGTGTGCGGCTCGTGCGGCTCACCGAGGAGGGCTGGGCCACCCTCGAGGCGATCGACCGCGAGATCCGGGAGCGGGAGGATCGGCTGAGCGCCGAACTCGGCCGGTTCCTGCGTGACGACACGCTGGCCGACATCCTCGATCGCGCCGCCGACGTCCTCGCGGGCGGATACTTCGGAGATGAGGATGCCGAGGCGGCCGCCGTCGCGCGCCGTCGCCGCCCCGCCAAAGGGGCCGGCATGGCGCCCGCGTGAGCTGTCAGAGCACGCGGTTCACGGCGTCTCGCGCTCTCGTCCCGGCCGGCGCAGGGCGACGAGGGCGACAGCAGCCGCAGCAAGGGCGCCGAGTCCTCCCAGCACCATCGCGACGCGGCCCGACGAGACGTCGATGACCCAGCCCATGAGGAGGGCTCCCAGCGGCGCCATGCCGTAATTGCCCATGGTGACCAGCGACATGGCGCGGCCGATCATCGCGGGTGGGACGCTCGCCTGAGCCGCCGCCTGCAGGATGCCGTGGTAGTAGCCGACGGCGAGGCCGAGCACCGGCCCGAGCATGAGGAAGGAGGGCAGCGTCGGGGCGGCGGCGTTGGCCGCGAGCGCCAGACCCAGGCCGGTGCAGGCGACGACGAGCGACCGCACGCCGACGCTCCCCCGCCCGGCGGCGAGCAGACC
>CBFGWL010000123.1:0-2173 GCA_965652565.1 uncultured bacterium | reverse complement strand
ACGCCGCGGGCCTTCCCCCGCTCACCTGGTACGACGTGCTCGCGGCAGTGCGCGACGCACCCGAGGGCAAGCTCAAGCAGACGGAGCTGGCGGAGCGGGTGCTGCTCAGCCACAGCGGCCTGAGCCGGCTGCTTGACCGGATCGAGCGCAAGGGCCTGGTGCGCCGGGTAGCGTGCCCCGGCGATCGCCGCAGCTTCCACATCGAGCTGACCGAGGCGGGCGCGGAGATGCTCCACCGGATGTGGCCGGTCTATGCGCAGGGGATCGTTGAGGACTTCCTCCCCGCGATGAGCGATCCCGCCGCGATGCGCAGCATGATGGAGGCCATCGGCCGAGGCGCGGACTGCGACGCGGCGAAGGAGAAGCTCGCGGGCGAGCGCTAGGGCGGTGGAGGCCGCCCACTTCCGCTTCAACCGGGAGCGCTCAGCTGGAGAGCGACTCGCGCAGCCGCGCGAACTTGTGCTTGTCGCGCAGCGGGGCGCCGTGCCCGAACAGGATGAGCTTCGGGTCCAGCTCGAGCAGCTTGCGGGCGGAGCGCCGGTTCTGCTCGACGTCCGGGGTGACCAGGTCCTTGGGCAGGCCGAAGCGCGGGATCCCGGTGAAGATGTCGAGGTTTACGAGCACGTCGCCGCAGATCAGCACGCCGTCGTCATCGCGCCAGAGCGCGATGTGCCCGGCGGAGTGACCGGGCGCGTCGATCACGCGGAAGCTCGCCACCTCGTCGCCCTCGCGCAGGGCGCGATCGACCTTGTGCCCCGGGCCGTGCATCGTGCGGAAGAAGAACTGGGCGATCGGGTTGGAAGGCTGGCGCTCGCCGATCAATGCTGGGTTCTCCGCGGCGTCGATGTCGTTCGCGCCGACCCAGTACGGGATGTCGTAGCGCGTGCAGATCTCGTGGCTCGCGCCCTGATGGTCGGGATGGGCGTGCGTGAGCACGTGGGCGCTCAGGGCGTGTCCGTCGAGCTGGCGGGTGATCCGGCGCGCGGCGTGCCGGGTGCCCGCGTCCACGAGGACGTCGTCGACCACGTAGATGTTGATCCCGTTGGAGGGCAGTCCTCCGGAGAGCTGCCAGACGCCGTCGGCGACCTGCTTCATCGCGCGGAGACTAATGCGCCGGACGGTGCGAGCGCGCGGTCGTGCAGAGCCCTCAGACGCGCGCTGGGTCGTCGGCGTCCTCCTCGGCGCGCTCGGCTGCCCGTTCGCCCGCCTCGCTGCGGCCCGCTTCGTGCTCGGCGGCGAGCCGCTCGCGCAGCTCGCGCTGGCGCTTCTGGCGGCGAAACTCCCAGATCGCGATCGCGATCCCGACGGCGATCGGGCTCCAGTAGGGCGTGGTGTCGAGGATCGCGGTCAGCCAGTCCGGCGGGGTGATCGAGGGCAGGTCGGGGAGATCGATCGAGGGCAGGCTGATCGAGGGGAGGTCGATCCGCGGCCAGGGGATCCAGCCGACCAGCTTGTCGATCAGCGCCTCCACGGGCGCCAGGATGTCCTCGAGGAATGCGCCGAGCAGCGCGCCGATGCCCAGGACGGCGATGAGCACGGAGCCGACGCCCTCGGCGACGTGGCGCGCAGCGGCGAGGCGTGGGTGGGCGCGCTCCCAGGCCTGCCTGCGGGCCGCGCGGGTGCCGGGCTCGGCGTCCATGTCGAGGCCGACGCCGTCGACGTAGAGCGTTGCGCGGCGCACGCGGCCGAAGAGCGTGAGGCGCACCTGGAGGCGCTCGCCGGTCTCGGCCTCCAGGTTGATGCGCTCGTCACCGCGCTGCTCGGCGATCAGCTCACCGTCGCGCCGCAGCTCGACCCGGTTGCGCAGGCCGGCGTCGGACACGCGCAGCTCGTAGCGGCGCCCCGAGCGTTGCGAGTACAGGTGCCGCGGCTTCATCTCATTCCAAGTTAGAGATCGGCATGGCGCGTTCCGCGGTCCGCGTTTTGTCGCCGCGCGGCTACGGACTCGGCACGCTCCGCGCGCCCCGTGTCACCCCGGCTGGGCGACCATGCGGCGGTGGAGCGGGAGCCGACGAACCCCAATCACAAGGGCAACATCGCCGAAGCGGAGATCGCAGCCGCCGCGGTTCGCTGCGGGCTCACGGTCCTCAAGCCGCTCACCGAGCACGCGCGTTACGACTTGGCGTTCGACCTGGGCGGCTCGCTGATGCGCGTCCAATGCAAATGGGCGCGC
>CBFGWL010000122.1:0-2471 GCA_965652565.1 uncultured bacterium | reverse complement strand
CAGCGCGAGCTGATCATCGGCGACCGCCAGACCGGTAAGACGGCGATCGCCCTCGACACGATCATCAACAACAAGGACAAGGACCTGATCTGCGTCTACGTCGCGATCGGCCAGCGCCTCTCCACGGTCGTCCAGGTGCAGAAGGTGCTCGAGGAAGCCGGCGCGATGGACAACACCATCATCGTCGTCGCCCCCGCCGACGAGGCCGCGCCGATCAAGTACATGGCGCCCTACGCCGGCTGCGCGATGGCGGAGTACTTCCTGTACTCGGGCCGCGACGCGCTCTGCGTCTACGACGACCTCACCAAGCACGCCTACGCCTACCGCCAGATGTCGCTGCTCCTGCGGCGTCCTCCGGGCCGCGAGGCGTACCCCGGCGACGTCTTCTACCTCCACTCCCGCCTCCTCGAGCGCGCGGTGCGCCTCAACGAGGAGAACGGGGGCGGCTCGCTCACGGCGCTGCCGATCATCGAGACGCAGGCGAACGACGTGTCGGCCTACATCCCGACGAACGTCATCTCGATCACCGACGGCCAGATCTTCCTGGAGTCCGACCTCTTCTACTCGGGCGTGCGCCCGGCGATCAACGTCGGCATCTCGGTGTCGCGAGTCGGCGGCAACGCGCAGACGAAGGCGATGAAGAAGGTCGCCGGCAAGCTCAAGCTGGACCTCTCGCAGTACCGCGACCTCGAGGCCTTCGCGCAGTTCGGGTCGGAGCTCGACCCGGAGACGCAGAAGACGCTCGCCCGCGGTGAGCGTCTGGTCGAGATGCTCAACCAGAAGGAGCGCCAGCCGCTCTCCGTGGCCGAGCAGGTCGCCTCGATCTACTCCGGCACCGGCGGCTACCTCGACCGGATCAAGACCGATCGCGTCCAGGACTTCCTGGCCAACCTGCTCGATCGCCTCAAGGCCGAGAACGCCGACCTCATGGGCCGCATCAACGAGGGCCAGCTCTCCGACGAGGACGAGGAGGCGCTCGGTAAGGCGATCGCCGAGGCGATCGACGACTTCGGCCCCGACTTCGACGAGGAGGGCAACCCGATCGAGGCCGGCGAGTCCGACCGCATCCGCTCCGAGGAGGAGCGCCAGGCTCCCGCGCGCGTCGCTCAGGAGAGCGAGCAGGAGGCGGTGCCGGCGTAAGCAGGCGCTCGCCAGGCGTCAGCCCACGCCCGTGACGGCCCGCGGCTGACCGGTCAGCGAAGCCGACCCGACCAACCCGATGGCAACCCAAAAAGAAGTCAAAAACCGCATCGCGAGCGTGAAGAACATTCACAAGATCACGCGCGCGATGGAGATGGTCGCGGCGGCGCGGCTGCGGCGCGCCGAGCAGCGCATCGACGCGATGCGCCCCTACGCGCAGGCGATCCGCAAGATGACCCGCGAGGTCGCCGAGGCCTCGGAGGGCGGCGCGAGCCGTGTCCCGCTGCTGCAGACCCGCGACGAGATCAAGAGGGTCGGCGTCGTGCTCGTCACGGGCGACCGCGGTCTCGCCGGCGCGTTCAACACGAACATCATCCGCGAGGGCATGCGGCTCCGCAAGGAGTACGAGCAGGAGGGCGCCGAGGTCGTCTTCCGCGTGATCGGCCGGCGCGGCAACTCGACGCTCACGTTCCGTGGCGAGAACGTCGAGGCCTCGTACGTCGGCTTCACCGATCGCCCCGGGTTCGCGAACGCCCGCGAGATCTCGCGCGATCTCGTCACGGCGTTCCGCGATGCCGAGGTCGACAAGGTCGACCTCGTCTACAACCGGTACGTCTCGCCGCTCACGCAGTACGTCCGCCGCCACACGCTCCTGCCGCTCTCGCAGGCGGAGGTGTTCGGCGAGGGCGTCGCCGAGGACGAGGCGCCCGCCAACGAGGAGCTCGCCGAGGCCCATCGCCGCTCTGACCTGATCTACGAGCCCGACGCGGAGGAACTGCTGCCCCAGCTCATTGAGGAGTACGTGGACCTCTCGGTCTTCCGCGCGCTGCTCGAATCCGCCGCCTCCGAGCACGGCGCGCGGATGACGGCGATGCGCAACGCATCGGAGAACGCCGACGCGATGATCGATCGCCTGACGCTCGAGATGAACCGCGTGCGCCAGGCCGAGATCACGCAGGAAATCTTGGAAGTGGTAGCGGGCGCGGAGGCGCTCGGCTAGTCGCCCGCGACGAAGGAGAAACATGGCTGACGCAAACGGAAACGGACGAAACACCGGGACGGTCGAGCAGGTGATGGGCGTCGTCGTCGACGCCGTCTTCCCCGACGAGCTCCCGGAGATCTACTCGGCGCTGCGGATCACCGTGCCGGAGGGTGACGGGCGCGACGCGCTCGACCTCACCTGCGAGGTCCAGCAGCACCTCGGCGACGATCGCGTCCGCGCGGTCGCGATGGACGCCACCGACGGCCTGCGCCGCGGCGACACCGTCGTCGACACGGGCGAGCCGATCACCGTGCCCGTGGGCGACGCGACCCTGGGCCGCATCTTCAAC
>CBFGWL010000121.1:0-2652 GCA_965652565.1 uncultured bacterium | reverse complement strand
CGGCAGTAGGTCAGTCGGAAGCCGGCCTGCGGCAGCCGATGGCGCAGCGCCCGCAAGATGCAGGTCTTTCCGACGCCGGGCTCTCCGAGGAGAAGGACGCTGTGCTTTTCGGCCAGGGCGTCCTCGATGTCGGCGACGAGGGCGGCCTTGCTCTCGGACAGCCAGAGCTCGGGGTCTTCGATCTCCTTGGAAAATGGGGGGTGGCGCAGGCCGAAGCCGGAGAGGTCAGAAGATCGGCTCATCGTCCACCTCCTCGTGCGGGGCCAAGGAAGCCGGCGCCGCCAGCGCGAGCGTCTTGCCGGGGTCGAAGTCGACCGGACGAGTCGGCTTGTCCGGGACAGGGCGCCGCAGGGGGCGGCGCCGGTGGCCGTTGCCCACGGGGTCGACGGGATGCAAGACGATGCGCTGGCCGTCGAGCTCGAGCACGGGCTCTTTGTCGTCGAAGAAGCTGGTGGCGATGGTGACGAGCTGCCCGGCGAGGTAGCCGAGCGGGACTTCGTACTCGGTGCCTCCGAGGCTCACGGTCGAGTCCCGACGGACACGGCGGCGGGTGCGCACGGTGAGCGCCGCGCGCAGCTCGTCCTGGGAGACGAGCACCTTGTCGCCCTCGGAGAAGACGGTGGCGGGCGCGCGGCCGAGCAGGCCGGCGTGGGGCGCGCCCTGGTAGAAGCGCCCGAGCCAGGTGCGCAGCCTGGACTCGACGTCGGCCAGGGAAGCGACGTGGCCGATGTGGTCGAGCGCTTCTTCGCGCATTCGCCGCCAGAAACGCTCCATCTTGCCGCGGGCGGAGGCGTCGTAGGGCTTGGCGTGGAGCAGCGAGATGCCGAGTCGCCCACAGGCCAGTTGCAGGACGGCGCCGCGGTAGGTGGCGCCATTGTCGAGATACAGCGCGTCCGGCTTGCCATGCTCCATGAGGGCCTGAGCGAAGAGCGAGAGCATCGTCTCTTCGCGCTCGTCGGAGGCGACGCGAAGCGCCACGACATGGCGAGAAGCGTCGTCGAGCAGCGCGTGGACGCGCACGGGGGTGCGCCGGCCTTCGAGGGTGAGCGTGGGGCCGTGGCAGACGTCGCCGTGCCACAGCGCTCCGGGACGCGCCGCCTGCCAGCGCAGCCGCGCCTTTTCGCCTTTGCCGTCGGCGGCGGCGACGCGGCTCAGGCCTTTTTCCGCGTACATCCGGCGCACCGTGCAGGCCGTGACCTCGGGGCCGATTCGCCCCTCGACGCGCAGGGTGCGCACGATGAGCGTGACGCTGACGTCGGGGTGCTCGCGCCGGATGTCACAGAGCAGGTCCCGGAGCACCGGGTCGAGATCCCGACCGCGCCCGCGGTCGGCCCGCGCCTTGGGCACGAGCGCTTCGAGGCCACCCTTCTTGTAGGCATACAACCATCGCTCCAGGGTCGGCGTCGCATACGTGCGTGTCGTGTCGCGCCCCGGAGGACGCACTCGCTGTTGACTGAGGCGGCGCAGCTCGGCGGCCAGCTCGCCGTGGGCGAGCGGCACGCTGACCAGCTGGCCGAGCAGGCCATACCGGAACAGGGCGACCTCTTCGCCGTGATTCCGAGGACTCAAAGGCTCCATCGATGTCTCCTTCGCGGGCTTTTCGACGTTTCGGCGCCCGCGAGGGACCTCTTGCCGGAGGGCTCGGGCCGCGTGCCCGATCCTCCGCGGTGGAGCGCGCTTGCTCGCGGGCGCCGGCGTGCGCTGCCCATCGCCCTCCGGCGTGCCCGCGGGCCGCGGGCTCGAGGGCGATGGCTGCCGCTCGGCTCCCGATCACGCCGCGAGCGCGGCCCCGGCGAACGCGCTCGCGCCGAGCTCGTCGCCTGGGCGGTGGCCGCCGCGGGCGGCGAGCGCGAGCGTGACGTGCTCGGCAGCGCGCCGACGGCTCAACTCACCCAGTCCGCTCAGCGAGAAGAGAGCATCCCGCCGAGCCGCATCGACCCAGCGCTCCACGGTGACCCAGCGCTCCACCGCCGAGGGGCCCACCTTCGGCGCCGGGCGCGTGCATGTCCGCACCGCTGCGCTCGTCGCGCCGCCCGCGACGGCCGCGAGCGCGCTCGCGATCGCCGGGCCGCTGTACCACCGGCCCCGCACCAGACCGCGCGGGCCCACCGCCACGACCGCTCCGCACGTCCGACAGCGGTAGCGACGCACCCGCAGCACCAGCGCTCGCGGCGAGCCGCCGTACGACAGCGGACCAAGCACCTGCCGCGCTCGCAGCCCATGGCCGACGAGGACGAGCGGACCGCTCAGCGGCCGCGCCGCCGCGCCGCAGCTCGGACACCTCCCCGGCCGCGCCTCCGCGCACGTCGGCGTGCGCTCCATCCAGGACTTGATCCCCAGCGCGCTCTCGACAAATCTGTCCGGGCTTCGATTCGTCGTTGTTTCTGAAGCACCCGGAGAGGGTCGGCTCCGCCAAAGAACGGGCCCTCTCCGGTTTTCGTTTGTGCTCTCCTTCGCCCGCCCCTTACCGGTGCTGCGCCCCGATGGCCATCCACCTCCGGCTCGGCGCCAGCCTCGGGAGATCGCCACCGGGTGCCGCCTCGCCGGCCCTCCCCATCACCACGTGGTCCCGGCGGCGGCGCGAGCTCGATGAGCATCGATTAGTCGGGCCGCACTACGCCGCTGAGCAATCAACCACAGGGCACGCCAACA
>CBFGWL010000120.1:0-2741 GCA_965652565.1 uncultured bacterium | reverse complement strand
GCTTCTCGTCGTACTCGAAGTCGTAGTCGGCCTCGGAGGTGTCGCGGGACTCGCCGAGCGACTTGAGCTTCGGCTTCATCTCGCGGCCCTCCATCTGCTTGGCGAGCCGGGCGAACGTGTAGTAGAGGTCGGCCGCCTGCTCGGGCGCGCCCGAGATGATCAGCGGCGTGCGCGCCTCGTCGATGAGGATGTTGTCGACCTCGTCGACGATCGCGAAGTTGTGCTCGCGCTGCACGCAGTCCTCGATGCGCGTCGCCATGTTGTCGCGCAGGTAGTCGAAGCCGAACTCGGAGTTCGTGCCGTAGGTGACGTCCGCGGCGTACATCTGGCGGCGCTCCGCAGGGGTCATCTGCGACTGGATCACGCCAACGGTCATGCCGAGCGCGCGATAGACCGGCAGCATCCACTCGGCGTCGCGCTTGGCGAGGTAGTCGTTCACGGTCACGACGTGCACCGACTTGCCGGCCAGCGAGTTGAGGAAGACGGCCGGGGTCGCGGTGAGCGTCTTGCCCTCGCCTGTGCGCATCTCGGCGATCGCGCCGTCGTTCAGCACCATCGCGCCGATCAGCTGCACGTCGTAGTGACGCTGGCCGAGCGCGCGCCGGGCCGCCTCGCGGCAGAGCGCGAACGCCTCGGGCAGCAAATCCTCGAGCGGCTCGCCGTTGCGGGCACGCTCGCGCAGCGCGTCGGCCTCGGCGCGGATCTCCTCGTCGGAGAGGAGCTCCATCTCGGGCTCGATCTCGTTGATCCGCGCGACCTTGCGCTGGAAGTCCTTGAGCTTTCGGCCCTCACCCAGGCGCAGGGCGCGGTCGATGATTCCCCTTGCCATCACAAGTCAGGGTACCGGTCCGCGCGCCCGTGCCGAACGTCCACCGCGGGCTCCGCAGCCGCGTCACCGCGGCGAGCTCGTGCACGCGTCTGGAGCATCCGTATGCTGGCCGGACGATGGCGAAGGTGCCCGTTGGAGCGCACATCTGGGGACGCGACCCGCTCGCCGAGGCCGAGCAGGTCGGCGCCGACATCGTCCAGCTCTTTTTGTCCAACCCGCAGGGCTGGGAGAAGCCCCCGCCTCGCGACGACGCGGAGGAACTTCGTGCCGCCGAGCTCGGCATCTACGTCCACGCGCCGTACCTGATCAACGTCTGCTCGCCCAAACCGAACGTGCGGTACGGCTCGCGGAAGATCCTCAAGCAGACCTGCGAGGCAGCGGCGGACGTCGGCGCGCTCGCCGTCATCGTCCATCCGGGACACGCGGAGGACGGGATCGACGAGGGCGTCTCCCGCTGGACGCGCACGCTCGAGCAGCTCGAGTCAGAGGTTCCCGTGTACCTCGAGAACACGGCGGGCGGGGACAACGCGGTCGCGAGGCGCTTCGACGCGCTGGCGAAGCTCTGGGAGGCCGTGGACGTCGCGAAGACGGATGTCGAGATCGGCTTCTGCTTCGACACCTGCCACGCGCACGCCGCGGGCGAGGACCTGTCCGACGCCGTCGAGCGCGCTCGCGCGATCACGGGCGGCATCGACCTGCTCCACCTCAACGACTCGCGCGACCCGGCCGGGACGGGCGCGGATCGGCACGCGAACATCGGCGCGGGCAAGATCGACGTCGACGCGCTGCGTCACATGGTCGTCGCCGCCGAGGCGCCCGTGATCGTGGAGACGCCTCGGGACGTCGACGCGCTGCG
This sequence comes from uncultured bacterium, assembly GCA_965652565.1. Classification (GTDB taxonomy): domain Bacteria; phylum Actinomycetota; class Thermoleophilia; order Solirubrobacterales; family 70-9; genus RSA11. The sequence goes on along the minus strand of CBFGWL010000120.1, from coordinate 1,056 downwards.
GGCCGACGTCGAGTTCGCCCGCGCCGCGCTCGCCGGTTAACTGCGAATCGCCCGGCTACGCCTCGTTGCGGCGCAGGCGCGCGAAGGCGCGCCGGGTCCGCGCCCGGCCGCGGCGCAGCTCGCGGTGGCGCTTCACCTGCCGGCGCAGGTTCTCGGCGACCTCGTGGATCGAGTGGACCATCTCCGGCGAGGCCTCCACCGCCCTCAGCGTGGCGCCCTTGAGATAGAGAGTGGCCTCTGCCACCTTGCCGTCGGCGACCCGCGGGTTGCGCTCCTCGGAGAGCTCGACCTCCAGCGTGGCTAAGTCGGACACTTGTCGCCCCAAGCGGGCGAACCGCTTGCGTACGTGCTCCCGAAGCTCGTCCGTGACCTCGACGTTGCGGCCCCTGACTTCGATGCGCACTGGCGCCTCCTTCGCTTTGGGTGCTGGAAATCCGGATGCTACGCCGCCCGAGCGTTTCCGCCAAATCCGTCGGCACGGGCGAACGTCAGGGCCCGTACCTGCGCCGGTCCGACGGCCCGCAGCGCCGCCGCACAGGCAGTGAGCGTGGCGCCGGTCGTCACGACGTCGTCGACGATCAGCACGCTGCGGCCGGCGAGCTCGGCCGCAGCCGGCGTTGCGGCGACCAGCGGCGCGTCTCGCAACCGCTGGGCGCGCGAGCGGCCGACCTGGCGCGGTCCACTCCCGCGGCGCAGGCAAGCCTGCGCCGGCAGGCCAGACCGCTGGGCGACGAGCCCGGCGAGCAGCCAGGCGACGTCGAACCCGCGCCACCGGGCGCGTGCCGGGGCCGCGGGGACCGGGACCAGGACCGTCTCGCGGGCGTCCGCCGGCAACGCTCGGGCCATCCGATCGGCGGCGGGCTCGGCGAGCGCGAGCCGCCCGGAGAACTTGAGACGCGCGACGAGCTGCCGCGCCACGCGCTCGTAGCGCGTGGCACTCACCACTTCCAGGCCGCCGAGCGCGAAGCTGACCGGGCCAAGCGCGTCGAGCTCACGCGCGCAGCTTCCGCAGATCCGCTCCTGCACGGAGACCGCGGCCCCACAGATCGCGCAGCT
>CBFGWL010000119.1:0-2849 GCA_965652565.1 uncultured bacterium | reverse complement strand
CGTCGGCGAGGGCCTTGCCCGCGCGCTCGGCGACGAGCTCCGACAGGCGCTGCCAAGCGCCGGAGTCGGGCTGCCCCTCGCCGCTCGCGCGCGCCTGCGCGCCGCGTTCGCTCATCGCGCGGATCGTCTGCCGGAAGTCCGGGTCGCGGATCAGCTCGGCGAACTCCACCCAGGCCTCGAGCTGCTCGGGGCTGGGTTCGTCGGGCAGGTTGGGCATGCCGGAGCGCATGCGCTCGGCGAGACCCGGGTCGACGTCGAGGTCGCCCATCGCCTCGTCGAGGAAATCCTCGACCATCCGGCGGCGCTCCTCGTCGGAGAGTTGTGCCAGCTTCGTCATCGTCTTCACCTCCTTTCCCTTGAACTCGCCCTTCGCGATCGCCGCCAGCGCGGCCCGACGCAGGCGCAGGAAGCGGATCTGCGTGTCGACCGCCCTGATCTGCAGCGCGATGACCTCGTCGAGGTCGAGCTCGCGCGCGAGCACGCGCTCGATCGCGTCCAGGCCGACGCCGAGCTCCCGCAGCGCCCGCACCAGCTCAAGCCGGGCGAGCGCTTCCTCGTCGTAGAGCCGGTAGCCCCCGCTCGTGCGCTCGGCGACGGGCACGAGCCCGCGATCCGAGTAGAAGCGGACGGTCTTCACCGGCACGCCGCTGAGGCGCGCGACCTCGCCGATGCGAAGCAGCTTTGGTGTTTCATCTTCCATCGCGAGGCACCGTAAAGCCTCCACTAGCTGGAGAGTCAAGGCCGAACCTCTTGGCCCGGCGGCGCGGTGTGGGTGGTCGCCCAGGCGCTGGTGGTCGAGGCCTTCGCGGCCGTGCAGTTCTACGCGCGGTCCTCCGCCGCCCGGTAGGCGAGCTGGAGGAAGTCGCCGATCGTCTCGGCGGTGTACATGAAGGCAACGAGGCGCGTGAAGCGCGGCGCGGCGACCATGCCGACGGCCAGCCCGCCGGCGATCCACTGGCCGACGCAGTACGGGCAGGCGAGCAGCTCGCCGATCGCGAGCCGCAGGCCGCGCCCGCGCGGCGCCTCGTCGACCTCACCGTGGCCGGCGCGGCCCTCGAAGCGGACAAAGGGTGCGCGCAGGCTGCTCGTCACCTTCGCCTTCGTGATCAGCCGCGAGAGCTTGTGGGTCGCGGCCCCGGTGGTCGCGACGTCCCACGGCGAATAACGCTCGGGCAGCTCGCGCCCGGGGGCGCGCGCCGCGGCGAGGGCGCCCGCGAAGGTGGCGAGGAACGTGGCCGTGAGCGCCGAGTAGCCCTCGAGCGGCCGGTGCTCGTGCGCGTAGCCGTCTCGACCGGATGCGCCGCGCTCGTCGCGGGCCGGTGAGTCCTCGGTGCGCGTGGTCATCGCCCGCGACCTACCCCTGCGCGCACCCCCGAAACCGCGGCGCAGCGGCGCGGCGATTAGTTTCGGGTCCGCCGGGCGTCTCTATGGAGGACTGACCCGGAAAAAACCGATCCCCTTAGGAGACAGAGTGAGAGATCTGACCGTGACCGAGTTCGTGAGCCTGAACGGCGTGATGGAGGCGCCCGGCGGCGAGCCCGGCCACCCGCACTCCGGCTGGACGTTTAAGTCGATCTACGGCGAGGACCACTACGGCTACAAGGACCAGGAGCTTCGGGAGGCGGAGGCCGGCCTGCTGGGACGCAAGACCTACGAGGGCTTCTCGGAGGCGTGGACAGAGCGCAAGGAGACCGACGCCGACGACCCGTTCACGCAGCGCATCAACGCGATGCCCAAGTACGTGGTCTCCACGACGCTCGAGCGCGCGGACTGGGAGAACACGACGATCCTGCGCAGCATCGACGAGGTCCGCGAGCTCAAGGAGCAGGACGGCGGGCCGATCCTCGTACAGGGCAGCCACCAGCTCGTCCACTCGCTCGCCGAGGCGGATCTGATCGACGAGTGGCGCGCGATGGTCCACCCCGTGCTGGTCGCCGACGGTATGCGCATGTTCCCCGACCCCGCGCAGATGCGGAAGCTGAAGCTTGTGGACGCCAGGGCATACGACTCGGGCGTCGCGCTGCTCACCTACCGCCGCGCGGAGAGCTGAGGCAGCCGTGGCGATGGAGAAGGTCACCTCCGCGGACGGCACCCAGATCGCGTTCGACCGCTACGGCTCGGGGCCGGGGCTGATCCTCGTTCCCGGCGCCACCGCCCACCGCGCGGTCGACGAGACCACGGCCGAACTCGCGCGGCTGCTCGCCGAGCACTTCACGGTCATCCATTACGACCGCCGGGGCCGGGGCGACTCGGGCGACACCCTCCCCTACGCCGTCGAGCGCGAAGCCGAGGACATCCAGGCCCTGGTCGAGGCGGTCGGCGGTCGTGCGCACGCGTTCGGCATGTCCTCGGGCGCCGTACTGGCGCTCGCCGCCGCGCAGAACGGCGCGGCGCTCGAGCGGCTGGTGCTCTACGAGCCGCCCGTGCTCACCCATCCGGACGATCCGGTCGACCGCGAGTACCGAGGCGACCTCGAGAAGCTGCTCGCGGCGGGCCGCAACGGCGACGCGATGGCCCGGTTCATGACCATGGCCGGCATGCCGGCGGAGGAGGTCGAGGGGTTCCGCGCCTCCCCGGGGTGGGCGCCGTTCGAGGCGGTCGCGCCGACGCTCGCCTACGACGCAGCGGTCATGGACCCGTTCTCACGGGGTGAGCCGATCCCGCCCGACACGTGGGATCGGGTCACGGGGCCCGCGCTCGTCCTCGAGGGCGGCGACAGCCCGCCGTTCATGCGGCGCGGCGCCGCGGCCGTCGCCGAAGCCCTGCCCAACGCCGAGGTGCGCTCGCTGCCCGGGCAGACCCACTCGTTCGAGCCCGGCGTGCTGGCGCCCGTGCTCGTCGAGTTCCTC
>CBFGWL010000118.1:0-3075 GCA_965652565.1 uncultured bacterium | reverse complement strand
CGCGGCGGCCTTCTGCGCTTCGGTGGTCTGCGGTGTGGTCGCCATCGGGTCTTCCGCGGCGGCTAGAGGTTGGCCGCGTTGATCGCGACGTACTTGGTCTCGAGGAACTCCTCGATTCCCTCGTTTCCGCCCTCGCGCCCGATACCCGATTGCTTCACTCCGCCAAAGGGCGCGCCCGCGTTGGAGATCATGCCCTGGTTGAGGCCGATCATGCCGGTGTCGAGCCCTTCGCAGACGCGCAGCGCGCGGTCGAGGTTGCTCGTGAAGACATAGGCGACCAGCCCGTATTCCGTGTCGTTCGCGGCGGCGATCGCCTCCTCCGTCGAGTCGAAGGTGGTGATCGGCGCCACGGGACCGAAGATCTCCTCAGAGAGGACGCGAGCGTCGGGCGCCACGTTGCGGAGCACCGTGGGCTCGTAGAAGTAGCCGGCGCCGTCCACCTCGCGCCCGCCGATGACCGCCTCGGCGCCGCGCTCGACGGCGTCGCCTACGAGCTCGGCGACCTTGGCCCGTTGATCGCCGTCGATGAGCGGCCCCGTGTCGACGCCCTCCTCGGTGCCGCGCCCGACGCGCAGCGCGCTCATCCGCTCGGATAGGCGCTCGGTGAACTCGTCCACGCGGCTCTCGGTGACGTAGAAGCGGTTGGCCGAAGTGCACGCCTCGCCGATGTTGCGCATCTTCGCCGTCATCGCGCCCTGGATCACCAGGTCCAGGTCGGCGTCGTCGAAGACGAGGAACGGAGCGTTGCCGCCCAGCTCCATCGAGACCCGCAGCACGTTGTCCGCCGACTGCGCGATGAGCTTGCGGCCGACCTCGGTGGACCCGGTGAAGGAGAGCTTGCGCAGGCGCGGATCGGAGATGATCGGCTCGGAGACCGCGGAGGACGACGAGGACATGATCAGGTTCAGGACGCCCGGCGGCAGCCCGCATTCCTCCAGGATCTTCACGAGGACGAGCGCGGAGAGCGGGGTCTGCTGGGCGGGCTTCCAGACGATGGTGCAGCCGGCGGCCACGGCGGGGCCGATCTTGCGGGTGCCCATCGCGCTGGGGAAGTTCCACGGGGTGATGAGGTAGCTGGGGCCGACCGGCTGGCGCATCACCCACACGCGCGAGCGAGCGTCGCCGGCGACCTTGTACGAGCCGTCGATCCGCATCGCTTCGCCGGAGAACCAGCGGAAGAACTCGGCGGCATAGGCGACCTCGGCGCGGGCCTCGGGGAGCGCTTTGCCCATCTCCAGCGTCATCAGGAGGGCGAGGTCCTCGGCGCGCTCATGCATGACCTCGAAGGCCCGCTGCAGGATCTCGGCGCGCTCGATCGGGGGGGTAGCGGCCCAGGAGGCCTGGGTCTCGACAGCGGCGTCGAGCGCTGCGCGCGCGTCGTCTGGGGTCCCGTCGGCGACCTCGCAGAGCACCTCGCCGGTCGCGGGATCCTCGACGGCGAGCCGGGCGCCTCCGGACGCGGCGCGCCATTCGCCGCCGATGTAGAGGTCCTTGGGGACTGAGTCGATCGCTCGCTTCTCTTGCTCTGCGGTAGTCATGGATCCATCGTGGCGCAGGGCCTTCGGACGATCCACGATCACCCGCACTAAGCGCCCGGTCGCGCTTTGTGCTTCCACACAGCCTGAGGGCCGCTCCCCCGCGGTTAGATTGTGAGCCCTGGCCACGCGACTTAACCCCACCGACCCCCTTTCTCTCGACGCTCAGCTCAGCGACGAGGAGCGCCTGATCCGCGACACCGTTCGCCGTTACGTCCGCGAGCGCTTCCTGCCCCGGATCGGGCAGCACTATGAGGAGGGGACCTTCCCGGATGGGGTTCCGGCCGAGCTCGGGGAGCTCGGCCTGCTCGGCATGCACTTGCAGGGCTACGGTTGCGCCGGCGCGTCCGCCACGGCCTACGGGCTCACCTGCATGGAGCTCGAGGCGGGCGACAGCGGCCTGCGCTCGTTCGCCTCGGTCCAGGGCTCCCTTGCGATGTTCGCGATCTACCGGTGGGGCTCGGAGGAGCAGAAGCAACACTGGCTGCCGCGCATGGCGAAGGGCGAGGTGATCGGCTGCTTCGGCCTGACCGAGCCCGACGCCGGATCCGACCCCGCCTCGATGCGGACCAAGGCGCGCAAGGACGGTGACGGCTGGATCCTTGACGGCCAGAAAATGTGGATCACGAACGGATCGATCGCGGACGTCGCGATCGTCTGGGCCCGAACCGACGACGGAGACGTCGCCGGGTTCATCGTCGAGAAGGGCATGGAGGGCTTCAGCGCCCCGGCGATGCACGGCAAGCTCTCGCTGCGGGCCAGCGTCACCAGCGAGCTGGTGCTCGACGGCGTCCGGGTCGGTCCCGAGAGCCGCTTGCCCGAAGCGAAGGGCTTGCGCGGCCCGCTGTCTTGCCTGAACGAGGCCAGGTACGGGATCGTCTGGGGCGCCGCCGGAGCGGCCCGCGCCTGCTACGAAGCCGCACTGGATTACGCGACCACGCGGGAGCAGTTCGGCCGCAAGCTCGCGAGCTTCCAGCTCACGCAGGCGAAGCTCGCTGAGATGGCGGTGACGGTCGCCCAGTCCAACCTCCTCGCGCTGCACCTGGGACGCCTGAAGGACGCCGGCGAGCTGCGCCCAGAGCAGGTCTCATTCGGCAAATACCACAACGTCCGCGGAGCGCTGGAGGTCGCGCGCTCGGCGCGCACGGTGCTCGGCGCCAACGGGATCACGCTCGAGTATCCGGTCCTGCGCCACGCGAACAACCTCGAGTCGGTCCTCACCTACGAGGGCACGCACGAGATCCACACGCTGATCCTGGGACAGGCCCTCACCGGCGAAAGCGCGTTCTCCTAGTGAGCATGCCCCGCCCCCGCGCGCTTCCCCCTGCTCGCCCAGGCGACCGCCAGCGGCTTTCCCGCGCCGGCTGACATCCTCGGCTGGAGGCGCGGTTCGCAACACGGCAATGTATGCGGTCGGCAACTCGCTGTATGAGGAGTTCAAGCGCGACGACTGCGCGCCGCCGCCGCTCGTCAAGCGCATGGTCGCCGGCCGGCTGACCCGCTAGAGCGGGCGGGGGTTTTACGAGTACTCGTAGGCGCG
>CBFGWL010000117.1:0-3444 GCA_965652565.1 uncultured bacterium | reverse complement strand
GACTTCCCCCTCCCCCCGCTTCCACCCGGGCTCCAGCAGGGCTCCCGAGACGTTGAGCGTCGGCGGTTCGTGATCCGCCACGGTGATGCGTACGTTGCGGATCCATGTCTTCGCCAGGTCGGACCGATCGCATCCACCCCGTCGCCCGCACGAGAGCTCCGCTACGAACTGGCGCTGGCCCGATCCGGCCCATCGGTGCTCGTGCCAGCCGCTGGCGCCCGTACTCCCGGTCGCTACGCGGGCCGTCTCCTCCATCTCGCCGTTGGCCACGAAGAGCCGCGCGCGATGACCCCCGTGGCGGCGCAGCTTCGCCTCCACCCGCACGCCTACGATCGAGGTGTGCGGTGGCGCGACCCAGCGCACCCGCCCGCCGCGATCGAACGCCGCGTCCCCGACGACGCTGATCCTGATGCCGCGGTCGGAGCCCTCAGAGGCGCACCTGACCTCCACGTCATACGCCCGCGTGTCGGAGCGCAGCGCCTCGTCGATACCGGCATGGAGCGGATCGCACTGCACCAATCGGAACGTCCCGTCGGCATGCGCCTCCGCCGCCAGCGCCCAGGCCAGCGCGAGTGCCGCTAGCGCGCTCACGGCTGAACTGAGGCCTCGGACGCGGACGCGAATCACGGTCCGAACTCCTGAGCGACCGCCTCCCCGCCCGAGCTCCCGCCGCCGTTCCCGGAGCCAGAACCGCCCGATCCCGACGGCGCGACCGGAGCAGCAGCCGACGCGACACCGAACTCCTGCGTAACGGGCGGCGTGTTCGGCTCGAGCGCAGTCGGCTGTTGAGCCTGTTCATGCGGGGCCTGCGGTTTCGACTTCGAACCCCGCGCCGGCTTCGGCCTCGGTTTCTGCTCAACCTCGACCTCGTTATGCGCCGGCGGGGGCAAGGGCACGGGCAGCGGCTCGACGCGCTCCCGCGCCTGGCGTTCGACGCGCGGCGAATCGGGCTCGCTGCGAGCCTCGAAATCACCGGAAGCCAACGGCCCGATGCCCGCTGCCACGCACACGGTCGCCGCGGCCCCGCCTCCCACGCAGGCGAGCGCGACCTTCCCGGCCGCTCCAAGGCCGGCGATCTTCGCCAGCACGCCGGCACCCGCCGCACCGGCACCGCGCGCCGACGCCGCGGTCGGCACAGCGTCGGCCAGCGCCTCCGGACGCTGACCGAGGACCGACTCGCGGGCCCGCTCGAACAGCGCCATCACGCGATCCGAGAGACCCCGTCCTCCATCGAGCGCAGCGAGCGCGCCAGGCACGGTGACCGCGGAGCCCAGGTCGTGCAGGTGGCCGGTCAGCTGACCGACGAACTCATGGCAGCGACGGCAGTGCGAGAGATGCTGCTCAGCTTGCCGGCGCTCGTCCTCGTCCGCGGTGCCGGCCGCATAGGCCTTGAGCACCGGCTCGCGCTCCCGGCACCACTCACCGCGCTCGACCAGTCGCATGCGCGACGCAACCTCGTCGACGCCACGCGTGATCTCCTTGCGATACGCCCGCGGAGACAGACCCTGGACGAGGCCACAGACCTCCTTGGGCTCGAGCCCCCAGCCGTAGCGCAGCAACATCACGGCACGCCGGCGCGGCGGCAGGCTGGCCAACACGTCGCGCGCGACCTTCGACGTCTCGCGACTCGTAGCCGAGTCGGCGGGATCCCCAACGACGTCAGCGACCGCACCCGCCGCCTCGAGCGGTGCCGTCGGCTTGCGACGCCGACGGCGCAGCTCCTTGCTGGCGTGGTTTGCGACCGCCGTCAGCAGGTAGCGACGAATCTCGTCGTCGTCGAGCTGCTCGTGCCGGGATGCGAGGGCGCGCAACGTTCCCAGCCAGGCGTTCGCATAGATGTCCTCGATCTCATCGTCGGCGAACGCGGCCCCGAAAGCCCTACGCACCATCCCGACGGCGGGTCGGCGCAGATCCCGGTACAAACGATCCGAGCGCTCGTTCCACCGCGCACGAGATCCCGAGGAGACCCCCGTCTCCCGACGTCGAATCCGAGTGCGGCTTGCCGGCGCCATCCCCTGTCCCTGATTCGGAACCCCGCCGGCGCAAAGCGCGCCCCCGATCCGAACTTCGACAGCCGCAACCTAACGCGACATCGGCTCCCGATGCACGCGTTATGCGGGAAAATGCGTGCGAATTGGCGCAAATAGCGAGAATTTGGCGTCGCGGTTGGGACGCCTCGGTAAACGGTGGCGGACCGCACGCCTGTTAGCCTCCGCCGCCGTTTGTCGATCGACTTGGTAGCCATTCCACCTGACGAATGAGCGCCGACGCCTGGTTCACGCTGGCGGTCGTCGTGGTCATGTTCGGGGTTCTCGCGCTCGACCGCGTGACCCCGGCAGCGACCGTGCTCGGCGCCACGGTCACGCTCCTCGTCTTCGGCGTAATCGACGAGCAGCAGGCCTTCGCCGGCTTCTCCAACCCCGCGCCGCTCACCGTGGCCGCGCTCTACGTGCTCGCGCGCGCCGCGGAGAAGACGGGGATGCTGAGCCCGCTGGTCACGCGGCTCCTGGGCAACCGTCGCGAGGGCGGGCGCGGCACATTAGCCCGCCTGGTCTTCCCCGCCGCGGGCATCTCGGCGTTCATCAACAACACGCCGCTGGTGCAGATGATGATCCCCGAGATCACCTCCTGGGCCGCAAAGCGCAAGCTCTACCCCTCGCGCTTTCTCATCCCCCTCTCCTACGCGGCGATTCTCGGCGGCACCGTGACGGTGATCGGGACGTCGACGAACCTGGTCGTCTCGGGCCTGCTCGTCGAGTCGGGCGAGCCCGCGTTCGGACTCTTTGAGATCACGGCGATCGGCGGCGCTTCCGCCCTCGTCGGCCTGATCACGCTGATCCTCGTCGCGCCGAAGGTCCTGCCGGATCGCCGCGGCGCCGAGGAATCGCTGATCGGCAACCAAATTCGCGAGTTCTACGTGGAGATGGAGGTCGAGGAGAGCGGCCGCGTGGTCGGCAAAACGGTCGAGGAAGCCGGCCTGCGCAACCTCGAGGGCGTCTACCTCGTCGAGATCGAACGCGACGGCCACGTCATCGCGCCCGTCCAGCCCAACCGCACGTTGCAGCCGGGCGACCGGCTGAAGTTCGCGGGCCGCGCCGATTTGGTCGTCGACCTGCAGCGCACCTCGGGCTTGCGCTCCACCGAGGACAAGCACATGTGGGCGATCGACGATCCGCAGCACATCTTCTTCGAGGCCGTGATCGGCGGCGCCTCCCCGCTCGTCGGCAAGACGCTCATCGAGGCCGACTTCCGCCGGCACTACGGCGCCGCCGTGATCGCGATCCACCGCGCGGGCGAGCCGATCCGCGAGAAGCTCGGAAACATCCGTCTGCGCGCCGGCGACACGCTGCTTTTGCTCTCAAGCCGAGACTTCCGCAGCCGCTGGCGTGAGTCGCATGACTTCCTGGTCATCTCCCGCCTCGGCGGAGCCCCACCGTCGGCCAC
>CBFGWL010000116.1:0-3496 GCA_965652565.1 uncultured bacterium | reverse complement strand
GGCTGCTCCAGGGTCACCTGGATCGCGGCGCCGCCGACGCGCGTCTTGAGCTCGTCGGCCGTGCCCTCGGCGATCACCTGGCCGTGGTCGAGCACGACGATGCGGTCGGCGAGGTAGTCGGCCTCGTCGAGGTACTGCGTGGTGAGCAGCACGGTCGTGCCGTCGGCGACCAGGCCCTCGATCGTGCGCCACAGGTTGTTGCGGCTGCGCGGGTCGAGCCCGGTGGTCGGCTCGTCCAGGAAGATCAACGGCGGGTCGGCGACTAGCGCCGCGGCCAGGTCGAGGCGGCGGCGCATGCCGCCCGAGTAGGTGCGGACCAGGCGATCGCCGGCCTCGTCGAGCTCGAAGCGGTCGAGCAGCTCGGTCGCGCGCTGGCGCGAGCGCTCCTTGCCGAGGTGGTAGAGGCGGCCGACCATCTCGAGGTTCTCGAAGCCGGTCAGGTTCTCGTCGACGGCGGCGTACTGGCCGGCGAGCCCAATCGTCTCGCGCAGCTTGCGCCCCTCGCGCTCGATGTCGTAGCCCATCACCTTGGCCGTGCCGCCGTCCGGGGGCAGCAGGGTGGTGAGGATGCGCACGGCCGTCGTCTTGCCGGCGCCGTTGGGGCCGAGCACGCCGAGCACGGTGCCGCGCTCCACGCTCAGATCGACCCCGCGCAGCGCCTCGACGTTCCTATAGACCTTCCGCAGGCCCTTTGCTTCGATCGCGAGTTCGCTCATAGGTCCAGCGGTGCAGGGTAAACCCGCCGCCCGGATTTCTGGGTTCGGTTAACCCGCGTATTCGGGTTCGGCGTGCCTGTGTTCGGCGCGCTCAGGCAGGCGCACGGCCGGCTCGAAGCCCGCGGCGATCACCGCGACGGTCGGCTCGGGCGTGAGCACCTGCACGCGCGCGAGCGGGTCGGCCTCCGACGGAGCGCCGTAGCCGCCCGGCCTCCAGGGCCAAAGCTCGCCGTCCCAGACCAGGCACGCGTCACCGGCCTGCTCGATGAAGGTGCCGTTCGGCAGCTCGCTCATCGTCGCGACGAAGGTGCGCTTGCGGCCCTCGTCGGTGAGCCGCTCGCGGTGCAGGTAGCGGTCGATCTCGCTCGCCGGCGGCAGGCCGTCGCGCGTGCCGTTGCCCAGCACCCACGCGGAGCGGAACTCCTCGAAGCGCTCGCGGCGGCACTCGGCGCAGGGCCGGTGGCCGGCGGCGAGCGCGGTCGCCTCGTCCCAGAAGAAGAGCTCGGTGTAGTAGCCGGGGCGCATCAGCTCGCGACGGCGTCCCTTGAACTCGAGCAGGCAGGTGATCCAGCGCTCGATCTGGTGCGAGCGGACGATGCGCCCCTCGTCGTCGTGGAGGACGCCGCGATTGCCCATGAGCGCGCCGCGAGCCGGGTCGGCTATCAACTCGCCCCATGGAGTGACCCGGTTCTGTCGCGGTTGTTGGCGCACCAGATATAGACGCTATCCAACACGCTTTGGCAATGAAGTCGTTGCGCAAGGAATGGGGGCTAGCGAGCCTCACCGGGCGCCGGCGAGAGAGTCTCCCGAGGGACCCACAGGCTCCACGCGAACGCGAGCGCGCCAACCGCTGCCGCGGTCAGGAACCCCGTCGCGGCTGACGCGCGCCCGACCACCGGCCCGAGGAGCAGCGGGGCGGCGAACTGCCCGGCGAAGGTGGCGCTCGCGAGCAGAGCCGTCGCGCGTCCCCGCATTGCGCTCGGCACCGCCCCACCGACGCCGACCGTGAGCGCCGGGACTGCCAGGCCCATACCCAGGCCGAATGCCGCGCTCGCCGCGACCACCGCGATCGCATGCTCGGCCAGGCCGAGCGCGGCGAGCGCAAGGACCCAGATTCCCAGCGCAGCTCGCAGCAGTCCGTCGAGTCCGTAGCGGGCGCGCCCGGCGGCGAAGGCGAACCCCGCCACCGTCATCGTCGCCGAAAGCGCGCTCGTGCACGCGGCGATCGCGAGCGGGTCGGCTGCGCCGAGCGCCGCGAGGTGCAGGGGAACGAAGGCCAGGACGACGTAGAGCAGAATCGCCGCGAGCAACTGGAGGGCCAGCAGCGCGCGCACCGAGCGCACTGAGCCGAGTGCGCGCCAGGGGGGTGAGCTTGGCGTAGTGGCCGCGGCGCGCGGCAGACAGGTCAGAGCCGCTAGCCCCAGCGGCACCCCAACCAGATACAGGGCGAACGGGGCGTGCCACGAGAGCGCGGCGAGCGCGGCGCCGGCGAGGGGCCAGGCAAGGCCTCCGATGCTGATCGCCGCCGAGCGCCAGCCCATCGCCCGGTCGCGCGCGGCGTCCCGGTAGAGCTCGAGCAGTACCGCCGTGCTGCCGACGAACACGGCGGCCGCGCCAACCCCGAAGAGCAGCCGGGTCGCGATCAGCGCCGGGTAGGAGTCGAGGAGCGCGCCCGCTCCGCCCGCGATCCCGTAGAGGGCCAGACCTCCTGCCAGCACGGGCCGCAGCCCGAAGCGGTCGGCGAGCGCGCCAACCGCCGGGCTCGCCACGGCGAGGGAGAGGCCGTGGGCGGTCAGCACCGTTCCCGCCTGGGTCGCGCTGAGCCCCAGGTCGGTGCGGATCAGCTCGAGCGCGGGCACCAGGACCGCCCCGGCCATGACGGTCAGGGTCGAGGCCACCAGCAGGACCGCGAGCGCCGCAGGGCCCGGCGTCGCTTGGGGTGGCGCCGGCGCGCCCGGGCTCTGCGCGGCGACGACGCTCACTCCGTACGCAGCGCGCGCAACGCGTTCGTCCAGGCCGCGAGCTCGTCGAGCATGCGCTTCGCCTGATCGCAGCGATGGGGGCGAGCGGCGACCGTGCCGTCGGCCAGGTCATCGGTGAGGGAGAGCGTCACCGCGGTGCGCACGTCGGCAACTCTCAGCTCCGCGAGCACCTGGCGCAGGTGCTCGCTTGCGCGGACGCCCCCGACGACGCCGTAGCCCACGATCCCCGCGGCCTTGTCCTGCCACTCGGCGAAGAGATAGTCGATCGCGTTCTTGAGCGCCGCGGGCAGGGAGCGGTTGTACTCGGGGGTGACGAACACGAACCCGTCGCACGCGCCCACCGCCTCCGCCCAGCGGCGGGTGTGTTCGTGCCGGTACGCGCCGAGCGCCGGGGGCGTCGGCTCGTCGAAGAGGGGGAGCTCGAACTCAGCGAGATCGAGCAGCTCCAACGACAGCTCCGGCCATGCCTCGCGCAGGTGGGAGGAGCCGATCTCAACGAACCAGCGAGCGACTTCGGGTGCACGGCGGCCGGGGCGCGTGCTGCCGACGACTACGCCGATTCGGGTGGCTGTCTGCGCGGTCGGTTCCACCAGGCCGGGGATTGTGCAAGTTCAACTGCGGTTGAAGTCAAGGGCGGATTTTCCCGCGCTGCTGAGCGCCGGCCGGCTCGGGCGGCGCTCGACTTGACATGTGACTATTTGGTCACCTATAGTTGGCCGCATGGACGGCGTGTTCAAGGCCCTCGCCGACCCGACCCGACGTGAACTGCTCGACGCTCTGTACGAGCGCGACGGGCAG
>CBFGWL010000115.1:0-3596 GCA_965652565.1 uncultured bacterium | reverse complement strand
ACCCGGCTCACGCGCGAGCTTTTGTCGTTTCTGCCGTCCCGCATCGGCGAGCGGCCCCCAGTCGCCCCGGCGATGCCGCCCGGCGGCAGCGTCCCGGACGCGGTGGTGCCCGACGAGGCGCGGCGCGTCTATGACGTGCGCGACGTCGTGCGGGCGATCGTCGACGAAGGCAGGCTGCTCGAGCTCGACGAGCGCTGGGCGCGCAACATGGTCACCGGCTTCGCGCGCATCGACGGGCGCTCGGTCGGCATCGTCGCCAACCAGCCGGCCTGGCTGGGCGGGGTGATCGACGCTGAGGCCTCGGAGAAGGCGGCGCTCTTCGTCGATCGCTGCAGCCGCTTCCGCGTCCCGCTCGTCGTGCTGGTGGACACGCCCGGGTTCATGCCGGGCACCCGCCAGGAGAGCGCCGGCGTGATCCGCCACGGCGCCTCGCTGCTGCGGGCGTTCGCGGCCGCGAAGGTGCCGAAGGTCACCGTCGTGCTGCGCAAGGCGTACGGCGGCGCGGTGATCACGATGAACTCGCGCGGGCTCGGCGCCGACATGGTCTTCGCCTGGCCGGGCGCCGAGATCGGCATCATGGCCGCGCGCCAGGCCGTGGGCATCGTGGAGCGCCGGCAGCTGGCCGCCGCCGACGATCCGGAGGCGCTGCGGGCGCAGCTCGCGGGCGACTACGCCGACAAGCACCTCACCGCGCCGGCAGCCGCGGCGAACGGCTTCGTGGATGAGGTGATCGAGCCGGCCGAGACGCGCGGGCGCTTGGCGTGGGCGCTGCGGGCGCTGGAGGGGCGTTGATGGATCCGAGTGCGCTTGGCGACCATGGGCTGGGCTTCGACGGGACGGATACCGAGCCGGTGATCAGCTCGTACGTGGCCCTGGGGGACAGCTTCACGGCCGGCACCGGCTGCGACCCGGGCCTTGCCTGGGCCGACCGCTTGGCGCGGGCGCTCCCGGGCCGGATCACGTACCGCAACCTGGCGGTGCACGGGGCGACGAGCACGCAGGTGCGCGAGCAGATGCGCCCGGCGCTGCAGCTCGAGCCGGACCTGGTCACCGTGGTCTGCGGCACGAACGACGTGCTCTTCGCGAGCCACGTCGACGTGCTGACCTACTCGCGGAACTTCGGCGGCATCGTCCGCAACCTCCAGCGCGTGCTGCCGGGCGTGCGCATCCTCACGGCGACCGCTCCCGAGCGCTGGGACTTCCTGCCGATCGGCCCGCGGACCCGGGCGAAGCTCGAGCAGAACATCAAGCGCATCAACCAGGCAACCCGCAGCCTGGCCGCGGCGCACGATGTCGCCCTGCTCGAGGTCGCCGACGACGAGGGCCTGAGCGATCCGGAGAACTTCTCGCCCGACGGCCTGCATCCCTCGCCGCTCGGGCACGCGAAAGCGGCGCGCGGGTTCGCGGGGCTGTTGCGCGAGCGCTACGGAATCGAGCTGAACGAGGAGGTGCTCGGATGAGCGCGAACGGATTCACCCTCACCGACGACGGCGTGCTGCGCAGCCGTGGCCGCACGATCACCGAGGCCGACCTCGTGTCGTTCTCGGCGCTGACGGGCGATTGGCATCCGCAGCACGCGGACGCGGAGTGGGCGAGCACGAGCCGCTTCGGCGAGCGGATCGCGCACGGCATGCTCGTGCTCTCGTACTCGATCGGCCTCGTCGGCTTCGACCCCGAGGAGGTGGTCGCGCTGCGCGGGATCGACGGGCTCACCTTCAAGCGGCCGGTGCGAATCGGCGAGACGATCCGCGTCGAGGCGCAGGTCGACGAGCGCAAGCAGCTCGACGACGAGCACGAGCTGGTGACGCTGCGCTGGCGGGTGCTCGCGTCGGAGAAGCTCGCCGTGCGCGCGAAGATCCAGGCGGTGCGCCGGGTGGCCGGCGCCGGGGATGCGCCGAGCGCCGGCAACGGCGCGGGGACGACGGCGCGGCCGAACGGCGCGGCGCAGGCGACCCCCGCGAGCGGGCCGGTCGACGCGAGCGCGGAGCTCTACGGGAGCCAGGTGCTGCTGTGAGCGGGCTGCTCGAGGGCAAGCGCCTGCTGATCACGGGCGTCGTCAACCGGCACTCGATCGCGTATGCGATCGCCGAGGGCGCGCAGCGCCAGGGCGCCGAGATCGTGCTGACGAGCTTCGGGCGTGTGCGCCGGCTCACCGAGCGCGCCGTGAAGCACCTGCCCGAGCCGGTCGACGTGCTCGAGCTTGACGTGGACAGCGACGCGGATCTGAAGGCGCTGCGCGAGGCGCTCAGTGAGCGCTGGGGTCATCTGGACGGCGCCGTGCACGCGATCGCGTTCGCGCCCGCCGACGCGCTCGGCGGGAATTTTCTTGACGCGCCCCGGGAAAGCGCGGCGAAGGCGTTCGAGACGAGCGCCTACTCGCTCAAGGCGCTCGCCGAGGCGCTCCAGCCGTTGTTCGCCGCGCGCAACGGCTCCGGCCCGTCCGGCGGGAGCATTGTGGGGCTCGACTTCGACGCCTCGGTCGCTTGGCCGTCCTACGACTGGATGGGCGTCGCCAAGGCCGGGCTGGAGTCGGTCTCTCGCTACCTCGCGCGGGATCTGGGCCCGCACGGCGTGCGGGTGAACCTGATCTCCGCGGGCCCGATCTCGACGCCGGCGGCGAGCGGCATCCCTGGCTTCGACGGCCTCGTCGAGCACTGGAACGAGGCGGCACCGCTCGGCTGGGACCGCCACGACGCGACCCCGGTCGCCGACACGGCGCTCTTCCTGCTCTCCGACCTCGCCCGCGCGATCAGCGGCGAGATCATCCACGTGGACGGGGGCGCACACGCGGTCGCCGCGGTGGCCCCGGCCGCGCGGGCGGCCGAGGCGGCGGGCGCGGGGTCGTAGGGGCGCTGCCGCCTGGTGGCGGCGCGCTGCGTGTGCGGCGGCGCGGCCGCGGCGTGTGCGGCGACGCCGGCGCCTAGTGGCGGCGCGCTGCTTTGGTGGCGGGCGCCCCGGCGGCGTGGTGGCGCGGCGCGTCGGGGATGGGCAGCGAAGGAGGGGATCGCATTGGAGGGATCGCGAACTCGCGAGCACCCCGGGGCGCGAAATCGCAGTTAAGACGACGGGATCGTCGTAATCGCGAACTCGCGGACGGCCCGTCCACGAGATCGCGATTGAGACGATGGGGTCGTCGTAATCGCGACTTCGCGAGGGGCGCCCACACGAACCCGCGATTTCGTCGCGTGGCGCAACGAGATCACAGGTTCGGCGCGGACCCCTCCCGCGAACCGGCGATCTCGTCACATAAGGGAGCGAGATCACAGGTTCGATCGCAAACCGAGAGACGAACCCGCGATCCCGTCACCCGCACGCCCGCCCCCACGACGTTCAGCCCTGGTCGCCGGATTTCGACTACGTGGGCTGAACGTCCGTGCCGCCGACCGCGCCCCACGCGACGTTCAGCCCTGGTCGCCGGTTCTCGACCACGTGGGCTGAACCTGGGGGCCGCCCCCGGCCTTTCGCGCGAGCTTCAGCCCTCATCGCCGGATATCGACCACGTGGGCTGAACGTCCGTGCCGCCGGCCGCGCCCGCGCGACGTTCAGCCCTGGTCGTCGGATATCGAACACGTGGGCTGAACGTCGGGGCCGCCGGC
>CBFGWL010000114.1:0-4362 GCA_965652565.1 uncultured bacterium | reverse complement strand
ATCGACGCCGAGCTCACTCAGCAACGCGCGCACCCGGTCCTCGATCTCATCGCGGATCCGGCGCACGGTCTCGAGATCCTTGCCGGCCGGATCCTCAAGCTCCCAGTCCACGTAGCGTTTGCCTGGGTAGAAGGGGCACTCGTCACCGCAGCCCATCGTCACAACGACGTCTGATTCGCGCACGGCGTCGGCCTCAAGCGGCTTTGGCGTCTCGGTCGAGATGTCGACGCCAACTTCCCTCATCGCTTCAATCGCCGCCGGGTTGATCTGGTCAGCCGGATCAGAGCCCGCTGAACGCACCACAACCCGGTCGCCAGCGAGGTGAGTCATGAGACCGGCGGCCATCTGGCTCCGGCCCGCGTTGTGGACACAGGCGAACAAGACAGTGGGGCGGGCCGCGGCTCCGGACGGATCTCGCTTGGCTTTCATCACTAGTGGCTCAGAGGATTGTACGGTCCAGGTCGCCGACGTCCCAGGCGAGCTGTGCCGCGAGGACCGCCAGCGCCGCGCTGATGAGCGCGGCTGCGGCCGCACGGACGGGCGTTGCCGGGCGAGGGCGCTCGGGTGTGCGGCGATCCTAATCTCGGGCGGCCGCCATCGCGGCCACTGCCCCCTAAACCTGGTCGCTGCGCCGTCCATCCGCGAGAGCCCCGATGATGCGGGCGTGAGCTCGCCCCCGACCGAGAGCGTCTCGCCCGCCCAGCAGGCCGAGGAGCTTGAGCGCCTCGACCGAGTCGAGCGCGCCGCGAGGTTCCGCTTGCTCGACAAGGACACCGCGGCCGCCGTCTTCGACGCGATGGATCCGTGGCAGCAGAGCGAGCTGGTCGAGACGTTGCGCAGTCCCGAGGTCCAGGACCTCCTCGAGGAGATGGAGCCGGACGACCGGGTACGGCTCTTCGACGAGATGCCCGCGGTCGTCGCGCGCCGACTGATCAGCGGGCTCAGCGGCCGCGAGCGGGAGCTCACCAACCTCTTGCTCGATTATCCGCCCGAGTCCGCCGGGCGGATCATGTCGCCCGAGTACCTCGAGCTTCGCCGGGACGTGACGGCGGCGGAGGCCCTGGCGAGCATCCGTGAGCGCGGCGCCGGCCTGGACACGCTCCTCATCCTGCCTGTGCGCGGCCCCGATCGCCGCCTCGAGGGCGTCGTGCGCCTTACCGATTTGGTCCTCGCCTCGCCCGACGCTCCCGTGGCGGAGGTGGTCGACGCCGACTATCCCGCCGTCGGCGCTCGCGACGACCAGGAGGACGTGGCGCGGCTCATCCAGGAGCGCGATCTGGTGGCGGTCCCGGTGGTCGACGACGAGGGACGCCTGCTCGGCATCGTGACGGTGGACGACGCGATGGAGGTCCTCGAGCACGAGGAAACCGAGGATTTGGCGCGCGCGGGCGGGGCGGAGCCGCTGGGGCTCCCGTACCACGCGGTCTCCGTGCGGCGGATCGTGCGCTCGCGCATCGGCTGGTTGCTGCTTTTAGTGGCGGCGGCCGTGCTCACCGTTGCTGTGTTGGGCGCGTTCGAGGACACGCTCGACCGGGTCGTCACGCTCGCGCTCTTCGTGCCGCTTCTGATCGGTACCGGCGGCAACTGCGGCGCGCAGGCCGCGACCACCATGACGCGCGCGATCGCGGTGGGTGACGTGCGCTTTTCGGATCTCGGCCCGTCCGTGGTCAAGGAGGCCCGGGTGGGTCTCTTGATCGGCGTGCTCTTCGCGCTTTTGGGGTTTGCGCCGGTGGCGTTGATCTGGTCGGTGGAGATCGCCGCGACGGTGTCGATCAGCCTGCTCGTGGTCTGCACCTGGGCGACCGCGATCGGCGCCTTCCTGCCGCTGCTCTCCACGCGCCTGAAGATCGACCCGGCTGTCGTGAGCGCGCCGCTCGTCTCCACGTTCGTGGACGCGACGGGCCTGCTGATCTACTTCGGGATCGCGCAGCTTCTCGTGCTCTGAAGTGGCTGCGGCTGCCCGGCCTGGCGACCGTCAGGCCCTGGCGAGTGTGCTCCTCGCCCGCTGCGCCTCGACTTAGGATTTGCTCCGGCAAGTGCGTAGCGAATAGACGGGCTCGTGAACCGCGCATAAGCGGCCGGTCGCCATGGCTGCCGTTGACGTCACCGGATGAGGGGAGTTAGCTTCGTCTGTGGGCGCGATCGCCGAGACGCTGGCCGGGTTCGCCGCTGAGTTCGAATCGGCGGCGATCCCCGCCCAAGTGCGCGAGCGCGCGGCCCTCCACTTCACCGATGTCCTCGGGTGCGGCATCGCCGCCGTCGGCCTGGATGCGGCGCCGCAGGCAAGCGAGCTCGCATGGAGACAGGGCGGTAGGGGGGAGGCCTCGCTGATCGGGGCGGGGCCGAAGGTTCCCGCGGCGCAGGCGGCGCTCGCCAACGGCACGCGCTGTCACGCGCTCGACTTCGACGACACGCACGAGGCCGGCATCTGCCACTCGAGCGTCGTCGTGGCGCCCGCCGCGCTCGCGGCCGCGGAGGTCACCGACGCCTCGGGGCGGGAGATGCTCGCCGCGTACGTCCTCGGCAGCGAGATCGCCCTGCGGATCGCGGTTGCCGCAGCCGACGAGCTCTACGAGCGGGGCTTTCACCCGACCTCGGTCTGCGGGGCGTTCGGCGCCGCCGCGGCGGCGGCCCGGCTGTTCGCAGCCGACCGCGTCACGACGGCCAACGCCCTCGGCATCGTCGGCAGCTTCGCCGCGGGGCTCTTCGAGTATCTGAGCGATGGGTCGGCGACCAAGCCGTTGCACGCCGGCTGGGCCGCCCAGGCCGGGATCCAGGCGGCGCGACTGGCCGCCGCCGGCGCGACCGGGCCGGCGAGCGTGATCGAGGGCCGCTTTGGGCTCCTCGCCTCACACGCCCAGCGGGCGGGCGAGGAGGCGCAGGCGATCGTCGCGGGGCTCGGCGAGCGCTGGGAGTTCGAGGGTCTCGCGATCAAGCTCTATCCCGCCTGCCACTTCGCCCACGCGAGCACCTGGGCGGCCGGCGAGCTCGCTGACGAGCACGGACTCGGGGCCGCGGACATCGGGCGCATCACCGTGCGGGTCCCGCCCGAGGGCGCGCGGCTCGTGCTCGAGCCGTTGGCCGAGAAGCTCCGTCCGAAGACGCCCTACGACGCCAAGTTCAGCCTCCCGTACACCGCGGCCCATCGGATCGTCCGCGGGTCGCTCGGCCTCGCGGCGTTCACCGAGGCCGCGATCGCCGATCCCGAGGTGCTCGAGCTCGCGGCGCGTGTCGACGCCGAACCCCTGGGCGACGAGGGCCGCGGCGCCTCGCGGTTCTGCGGCGGCGCTCGTCTCGTGACCAACGACGGGCGGGAGTTCGACCGCTTCCTCGCCGCCCCGCCGGGGAGCCCGTCGATGCCCGCCGGGCCGGAGGAGATCCGCGCCAAGTTCCGGGCGAACGCCGGCCTCGGCCTTCCCGAGTCGCGTGCGTACGACCTGGAGGCGGCGCTCCAGCACATCGACGCGACGCCCAGGCTCGACCGGATCGCCGAAGACCTCGGCTACGCGCGCGCGGCGTCGCGAGCCGCCTGACGGCGCGGGCCTAGAGGTTCCGCAACCTGCCGACACCGGGCACGAACCGGCCGGTGCGCCGCGCGTACTCGCGGTAGGTCTCGCCGTGCTGGGCGAGCAAGTAGGGCTCCTCGACGAGACGGACCTGCAGCTCCAGTGCGAGCACGAGCGCGACGAAGCCCGCGATCGCCGGGAGGTTGGGGACCATGAGCGCGAGGCCGAGCCCCGTCGGGATCATCGCCGAGAAGATCGGGTTGCGCACCCACGCGAACGGGCCGGAGGTGACGAGCTCGGTGCGCTCGCTCGGGTCCACGCCGATCCGCCACGACTCGCCCATCGCGAGCTGTGCGTACAGCGTGAGCGCGATCCCACCGACCGCGAGCGCCACGCCGATCCAGTTGAGCGCGGCGGCGTCGAGCGCCTCGATCGGCTCGGCGGTGCCGGTCAGGGCCAGCACGGGCGCTGCGATGCCGACGACGAGCGCGACCACGAAGAGCACGCCGGCAAGCCACTCGGGCGAGCCCAGGCTGCCGCTGATCCCCTTGAACCCCGTCGAGCCCGTCGCGCGCCACATCAGCACCGAGCGCAGGCCGAACGCGAGCCCCATGTAGATCGCGTAGAGGACGAGGGCCGCCTCAGCCATCGACATCCGAGCTCTCGTAGCCGTCCATGCGCGGCACCATACCAATACCCCGCAGGGGTATAACCCGCTCGGTTCAGCCCACGTGTTCGAAAACCGAAGGCCACGGCTGAACCACGCACTCATTCCCCTCGGTCCACGCCGTCGTTCAGCCCTCGTCGTCGAAAAACGGCGACCAGGGCTGAACCGCGCGGTCGTCCGGCCGGCTGC
>CBFGWL010000113.1:0-4383 GCA_965652565.1 uncultured bacterium | reverse complement strand
TAGAGGACTCAGAGAGACGATGCTGACCGATCCCATCGCGGACTATCTGACGCGCGTGCGCAACGCGCTCCAGGCCGAGCACCAGGAGGTCGAGGTGCCGGCCTCGCGCCTCAAGAAGGAGATGACCCGCATCCTCAAGGAGCAGGGGTACATCGCCGACTACGAGGTCGAGCCGACGCGCGTCGGCGAGGTCATCCGCATCCGCCTGCGCTACGCGGACGGCCGCCGTCCCGTGATCACCGGGATCGAGCGCATCTCGCGCCCGGGCCGTCGCCGCTACGTGAAGGGCGACGAGGTGCCGCGCGTGATGGGCGGCATGGGTACTGCGATCGTGTCGACGTCGCGCGGCGTGATGACCGGTCACGAGGCGCGCGCGAAGGGCGTCGGCGGGGAGGTCGTGGCCTACGTCTGGTAGGTCGCTCGAGGATCTGAGATGAGTCGTATCGGAAGAAAGCCAATCCCCGTGCCGGACGGCGTGACCGTCACGGTCGACCCTGGCGCCGTGTCGGTGAAGGGCCCGAAGGGCGAGCTTTCGCAGCGCATCAGCCGCGACATGACGGTCGAGCAGGAGGACGGCGTGCTCAAGGTCGCCCGCCCCACGGACCGCGGCGAGCACCGCGCGCTGCACGGCCTGACGCGCAGCCTGATCGCGAACATGGTCGAGGGCGTCACCAACGGCTACGAGAAGCGCCTGGAGATCCAGGGCGTCGGTTATCGCGCCCGCCTGCAGGGCAAGACGCTCGAGCTGAGCGTCGGCTACTCGCACACCGTGCAGGTCGAGGCGCCCGAGGGGATCGAGTTTGAGGTGCCGCAGCAGACGGAGATCATCGTGCGCGGCATCGACAAGCAGCTGGTCGGCGAGATGGCCGCGCGCATCCGGCGCGTGCGCCCGCCGGAGCCCTACAAGGGCAAGGGCATTCGCTATGCCGGCGAGCAGGTTCGTCGCAAGGTCGGAAAGAGGGCGTAACCGATGGGTGTTGCAACCAAGCGCGAGCGTCGTATCAAGCGCCGCCGGCGCGTCCGGGCGAAGGTCCGCGGCACCGCGGAGCGCCCGCGGCTGTCGGTCTTCCGCTCGAACCGCGGCACGAGCGCGCAGCTCATCGACGACGACCGCGGCGTCACGATCGCGGCCGTCAACTGGACGGAGCCCGAGCTCCGGGAGCTGGCGCCGACCGAGCAGGCCAAGCGCGTGGGCGAGCTGATCGCGCAGCGCGCGAAGGAGGCCGGGGTGGAGGCTTGCGTCTTCGACCGCGGCGGATACCGCTACCACGGGCGCGTGCGCGCGCTCGCCGAGGGCGCTCGCGAGGGCGGCCTGAACTTCTGAGCCAAATCACTACCCTGGAACGTCGGCTATGTCACGTGAGCGCGAATACGACACAGTGAGCCCCCAAGGGCTCGACCTGCAGGAGCGGGTCATCGAGATCAACCGCGTCGCCAAGGTGGTGAAGGGCGGCCGGCGGTTCTCGTTCACCGCGCTCGTGGCGGTCGGCGACGAGCAGTCCGTGGTCGGCATCGGCTACGGCAAGGCGCGCGAGGTTCCGCTCGCGATCCAGAAGGCCGTCGAGAACGCCCGCAAGGACTTGATCCGCGTGCCGATGTACGGGCAGACGATCCCGCACTTCGTGATCGGCCGCTACGGCTCGGGGCACGTGGTGCTGCGCCCGGCCGCGCCCGGTACGGGAGTGATCGCCGGCGGCGGCGTGCGCGCCGTGCTCGAGCTCGCGGGCATCCGCGACGTGCTCGCCAAGTCGATCGGCACCCAGAACCCGATCAACCTGGTCAAGGCGACGATGGACGGGCTGATCCAGCTCCGTCGCCCGGAGGAGGTCGCCAAGCTGCGCGGCCTGTCCGTGAACCAGGTACTGGGCCTCGACAAGCTCGCCGAGGCCAAGAAGCTTTCCGCCGGGGACGGGGAGGCCCCCGTCACGGCCGAGGACGTCGTCGCCGAGCAGGCCGAGGGCGAGCCCGTCGCTGTCGCGGCGGAGAGCGCCGGCGCGGCCGGTGGCGAGTCCGACGCCGAAGGCGCGCAGGAGCCCGGCTCGGAGGAGTCCGGGGAGTAGAGGGGGTAGCGCTGAATGGCTCAGCTCAAGCTCAAGCAGGTGCGCTCCGCTAACGGCGCCAGCGCGAAGCAGCGCGACACCCTGCGCTCGCTGCGGCTCGGCAAGATCGGCCGCGAGAGCGCGATGGAGGACACGCCGCAGCTGCGCGGCATGCTCAAGGTCGTCGATCACCTCGTGGTGGTCGAGGACGGGGAGGCTTCCTGATGGCTCGCCTGACTCCCGAGGAGATCGGCCTCGACACGATCCGGCCGAAGCCCGGTTCGCGCAAGGCGCGCAAGCGCGTCGGACGCGGCGAGAGCTCCGGCACCGGCAAGACTTCCGGCCGCGGCCACAAGGGCGCCGGCCAGCGCTCGGGCTCGAAGCGCAAGGCGAACTACGAGGGCGGCCAGAACCCGATTCAGATGCGGATGCGCAAGCTGCGCGGCCCGCACATGAAGAAGTCGATGCCGTTCGAGCCCTTCCGGACGCACACGCAGCCGGTGAACCTCGCGGACCTCGAGGAGCGCTTCGACGCCGGCGCTGAGGTCACCCCGGAGACGCTCAAGGCAGCCGGGCTCGCCAAGCGCAACCACCCGGTGAAGGTGCTGGGGCGCGGCGAGATCTCGAAGAAGCTGACGGTCCGCGCCCACGGCTTCAGCGCCTCCGCGCGCGAGAAGATCGAGGCCGCCGGCGGCACGTGTGAGTTGATCGAGGACTAGCTCACCTTGCTGCAGACGATCGCCAACGCTTTCAGCGTTCCGGAGATCCGGCGCAAGCTTGCCTTCACGGCGGCGATCCTGCTGCTCTACCGGCTCGGCGCGTACATCCCGGCGCCGGGCGTGAACATCGACGCCGTCGAGTCGATCGAGGAGAACTTCACCGGCTCGAACATCCTCGGCTTCCTCAACCTGTTCTCCGGCGGCAGCCTCCAGCGCCTCTCGCTGTTCGCGCTGGGGATCATGCCCTACATCACGGCCTCGATCATCCTGCAGCTCCTGACGGTCGTGGTGCCGGCCCTCGAGCGCCTCCAGAAGGAGGGCGAGGTCGGCCAGCAGAAGATCACCCAGTACACGCGCTACCTCACCGTGGGGCTCTCGTTCGCGCAGGCGCTGGGCTACGTCTTCCTCTTCCAGTCCTTCCAGGACCAGGCGGGCCAGAGCGTGGTGGGGACGCTCACCTTCGGCAAGGTCTTCTTGATCGTGATCTCGCTCACCGCGGGCGCGACGCTGCTCATGTGGATGGGCGAGCTGATCACCCAGCGCGGGATCGGCAACGGCATCTCGTTGATGATCTTCGCCTCGATCGCGGCCTCGATCCCGGGCGGCATCGCGGCGTGGTGGAACAACCAGGATCAGGTGTTCGTCGTGATGATGCCCTTCATCGCGCTCGCCGTGATCGTCGGCATCGTCTTCGTGCAGGAGGGGCAGCGCCGGATCCCGGTGCAGTACGCGAAGCGCGTGGTGGGCCGGCGGATGACGACCGGCGGCTCGACCTACCTGCCGCTGCGCGTGAACATGGCCGGCGTGATCCCGGTCATCTTCGCCGCGTCGATCATGGCGTTCCCGCCCACGATTGGCCAGCTGCTGGGCGGCACGAGCGAGAACTTCTGGACGGACTTCGCCAACTTCTTCAACCCGAACGGGTGGCCCTACGTAGCCGGCGAGGTCTTCTTCATCATCATCTTCACGTACTTCTACACCGCGGTCACCTTCAACCCGGTTGACCAGGCGGACAACCTGAAGAAGTACGGCGGCTTCATCCCGGGCGTGCGCCCGGGCAGGCCGACGGCCGAGTACCTCGACCGGATCCTCTCGCGGCTGACGTTCCCGGGCGCGCTGTACCTCGGCGCGGTCGCGGCCCTGCCGACGATCCTGATCTCGCAGACCTCGGCGAACTTCTACTTCGGCGGCACGTCGATCCTGATCGTCGTGGGCGTTGCGCTCGACACCGTGAAGCAGCTCGAAGCGCAGCTCATGATGCGCAACTACGAAGGCTTCTTGAAGTAGCCGATCTGCGGGCCGCCGCGGGCGCTACAAACCGGCGCCAGGACGACCCCCTCGAGCGCTCACCGCGCTCACGTTCAGCCCACGTTGTCGAATTCCGCACACGAGGGCTGAACCCCGACCCGCCGGCGCCCGGGCGGCGCGACATTCAGCCCACGTCGTCGTTTTTCGAACACGAGGGCTGAATGCCGGCCCGCCGGCGCCCCGCAGCCCCGACGTTCAGCCCTGGTCGCCGCTTTTCGCACACGTGGACTGAACGCCGGCCTGCCAACGCCCCGGCTCCACCACGTTCAGCCCTGGTCGTCGATTCCCGCACACGTGGGCTGAATCCCGGCGGCCTG
>CBFGWL010000112.1:0-4404 GCA_965652565.1 uncultured bacterium | reverse complement strand
GGATGCGCTCGAGCGTGTCGACCTCGGAGTGCAGGTAGCGCACGCGGAAGCCGTGTTCGAGCAGATACCCGGTGAGGTCCTCGGCCATCTTCTTCGTGAGCGTGGTGACCAAGGTGCGCTCGCCCCGGTCGACCGTGCGGCGCACCTCGTTCATCAGATCGTCGATCTGGTTGCGCGTCTCGCGCACCTCGACCTCGGGATCGACGATGCCCGTGGGCCGCACGATCTGCTCGACGATGCGCGAGGACTGCGAGCGCTCGAACTCGCCGGGCGTCGCCGAGACCATGACGAGCTGGCCGATCCTGCCCATGAACTCGTCGAACTTGAGCGGGCGGTTGTCGGCGGCCGAAGGCAGGCGGAAACCGTGGTCGATCAGGGTCAGCTTGCGCGAGCGGTCCCCCTCGTACATGCCGCCGATCTGGGGGATCGTCTGGTGCGACTCGTCGACGAAGCAGACGAAGTCGTCGGGGAAGTAGTCGATCAGGGTATGCGGGGGCGAGCCTGGCGGGCGCCCGTCGAGGATGCGCGAGTAGTTCTCGATACCCGAGGTGAAGCCGAGCTCCTTGAGCATCTCGATGTCGTACTCGGTGCGCTGGCGCAGCCGGTGCGCCTCGAGCAGCTTGCCCTGCTCCTCGAACCAGCGGACCCGCTCGTTCATCTCCTCGCGGATCTCCCGCACGGCGCGCTCCAGCGTCTCCTCCTCGGTGACGTAGTGGGAGGCCGGCCACACGGAGAAGTGGTCGAGATCGTCATCGAAGACCTCGCCGGTGAGCGGGTCGAAGTGCTGGATCGACTCGACCTCCTCGCCGAAGAACTGCACGCGGTACGCCGACTCCGCGTACGCCGGGAAGATCTCGAGCATCTCGCCCTTCACCCGGAACGAGCCGCGCACCAGCGTGGTGTCGTTGCGCTGGTACTGCATCGTGATCAGCTTGCGCAGCAGCTCGTCGCGATCGATCCACTCCCCCACCTTGAAGAGCTGCATCTGCTTGCGGTAGAGCTCGGGCGAGCCGATGCCGTAGATGCACGAGACGGACGCGACGATCACGACGTCGCGGCGGGCGAAGAGCGCGGCGGTGGCGGCGTGGCGCAGGCGGTCGATCTCGTCGTTGATCGACGAGTCCTTCTCGATGTAGAGGTCCTGCGCCGGGACGTAAGCCTCGGGCTGGTAGTAGTCGTAGTAGCTGACGAAGTACTCGACCGCGTTGTCGGGGAAGAACTCGCGGAACTCGTTGCAGAGCTGAGCCGCCAGCGTCTTGTTGTGCGCGATCACCAGCGCCGGCCGCTGGATGCGCTCGATCGTGGCGGCCATCGTGAAGGTCTTGCCGGTGCCGGTGGCGCCGAGCAGCGTGAGGAAGCGCTCGCCGAGGTCGAGGCCTTCGGCGAGCTGGTCGATCGCCCGTGGCTGATCCGCCGTGGGCGTATAAGCGGGATTCAGGCGGAACTCAGGCACTCAAGTTGACGATACTGGGGCGTGCGGGCGGCGCCGCTCGAGCCTGGTTTCATGGTGCGTCATGTCATCGCCCCTGACCTCGCTCGCCGGGACCTTCGCGCTGCTCGCGGCCCTCGTCGGCATGCTGCTCGTGGGCGTGATCGACGAGCGGCCCTCGGTCGCGCCGCCGGCCGAAGCAACGGGCGAGCCCGCGGCGGCCGCGCTCGACCCCGAGGAGCTGGCCCGCCTGGGCAGGGAGCGGACGCCTGAGGTGGCGCGCCGGGTGGAGCGGCTGCGCAACCTGCGCTTCGACAGCGTGCCGGTGCCGCGCATGACCGACACGGAGGGGCTCCGCGCCTACACCGAAAAGCGGCTCGCGCGCCCCGCCGTCCAGCGCCGCATCGCCCTCGCCGACATCGAGCTGCAGCTGCTCGGCCTGCTCGAACCGGGCGAGAGCATCGGCGACGTCGCGGCGGACACCAGCGGCGCCACGGCCGCGTACTACGACCCGCGGGAGGGCGAGCTCTTCCTGCTCGGCGACGCCGTGCCCGCGGGTGAGGGGGTCGCCGAGTTCGTCCTCGCCCACGAGCTGACCCACGCGCTCGAGGACCAGCGATTCGACCTGCGGGACTTCGGGCCGCTCTCCGACGACCGCGAGCTCGCCCGCGCCGCGCTGATCGAGGGCTCGGCGACCGCGCTCATGAACCGCTACGCGGCGGCCCACCTCGACCCGGCCGAGCTCGCCGGCGACGCGGGCGCGATCGACCCGGGCACCGACGAGCTGCCGCGATTCGCGCTGGCGGAGTTGCTCTTCGCCTACCTCTCGGGCGCGCGCTTCATCGAGAGCCTGCTCGAGCTCAGCGACGACTGGAAGCTCGTCGACCACGCCTACCGCTCGCGGCCGCCCGCGAGCAGCGAGCAGGTTCTCCACCCCGAGAAATACCTGCGCAACGAGGAGCCCCGACCGGCGCCGCGCGCCGCCTCGCCCGGCCCGGGCTGGCGAGCCGTCGACCGGGAGACGATGGGAGAGTTCGCCACCGCCGAGGTCCTGCGCGAGGGGGTGAGCACGCCGACGGCGCGCTCCGCCGCGGCCGGCTGGGGCGGCGACCGCTACGTGCTTTGGCGCCGTGCGGGCGCGGGCCCCGGCGCCGGCCCGCACGCCGACCACGCCCTCTCGCTCGCCTGGCGCTGGGACACGAAGCGCGACGCGCGGGAGTTCGCGGATGCGGCCCGCAAGTGGCTGGACGAGGGCCTCGACGGCACGCGGGCGGGCGAAAACACCTGGCGCCTCCCGCAGGGCTGGGCCGCGCTCCGCGCGCGGGACGACGACGTCTTCGTCGCGCTCGCACCCTCCCGCGAGGAGGCGGCGCGGATGACCGCCCCGCGGTGATCGCACCAGGCCAGCCGCCGCGACTTCAAGATTTCGTTGGATCAACCAACAAGATCGTGCAGTCGCGAGGCCGGCGGCCGCGAGTTCACGATTTCGTGGGATCAACCAACAAGATCGCGAAGTGGCGGGGCCCGCGGCGTCAGCCGTCCGCCAGCTCGATCCAGTCCCAGCGCGCTCCGCAGAGGCGGCGCGCCGCGTCGCGCGGCTCCACGCGGACGGGCTCCGCTTCGCGGGGTGAGCGGGTGAGAACGACGGGGCCGAGCAGCTCGCGGCGGCCGCCGCTACCGGGATGCGCATCCGGGCCGGAGAAGCGCAGCTCGACCTCGTAGCGTCCCGGCTCGAGCTCCACCGATCCCAGCGGCGTGAAGTTCCCGGCGTGGTTGATCCGGTGGCGGGCCTCCCCTGCGGTCCTCCCGGCGACCCGCAGCTCAACCGCGCCCCGCAGCGAGCCCCCCAGCCACGCCTGATACGCACCGGAACCCTTGACCTCGACCGTTCCGCGCACGACCAGCGCCTCCGCGGGCTCGGGCACACGGCGACCACCGTCGGCGAGCCGGGCCACGGCAACGTCACCGGCGGGCGCGGCGCGCAGCCACTCGCCGGGCTCCGCGCGGGCGGCGAGACGCCGCACCGCCGCGCACGCCGGCGCTCCCGCGGGATCGAGCGGCGAACCGAGGGGCAGCCGCGCGCGCGGCGGACGCACCCCCTCCTCGCGCTCCCACGCTTCGTAGAAGCGGCCCACCCAGACACGCTCGAACCCGCCCGGCGGGCGGCTCAGCCCCGGATGCGCGCGCAACACGAGCGCCCGGTAGGCGAAGAGCCCCTCCGTGGCGAAACGATCGACGTCCGCGTAGCTCCCACGCGCCAGGGTCCCGCCGCCGCGCAGCGCCACCGGGCGGCGCCGCAGCTCGGCGGCGGCCTCGGGCTCGGCGTCGCGCAGGAAGTGGCGCGCCCCGTAGGGCTGGTACTCGGTCATGAGCACCGGCCCGCGCCCCGCAAGCCGCTCGCCGATCTCGGCGAGCTCGTTGAGCTGGTCGCGCGGGGCCAGGCTGACGCCGCGGTAGGCCAGCGCGTTCGACCAGGCGACGCCGGCCACCACCGCCGCAACCACCGCGAGCGCCAAGGCCGCCCGCCTGGCCTCGCGCCACATCGCGCCCGCCACCATCGCGGCGAGCGGCAGCGCCGGCGAGGCGATCGCCAGCGCCTTGGCCCCAACCCACGGCGACCCCGCCGCGAGCACGCTCATCGCGACCGCGACGGCGCCGCCCACATAAGCCGGCAGCGCGAGGGCACCGCGCCGCCAGGCGAACCACAGGCCGAGGCCGGCCGCGCACACGACGAGCGCGATCAGCGCCGCGGTCAAGCCCGGCAGCTCGGCGGCGAAGCGGAAGTCCGCGGCGGGCCAGACGCCAGCGAGCCGCTCGGCGCCGAGCGGCTCGGCGAGGTTGCCCATCGCGTCGCCGTCGGTGAGCGGCGAGGAGGTCGGCGGCGTCAGACCCGTCGCGAGCCCGGGCGCGCACAGGGCCGCGAGCAGCGCCGCGAAGCCGCCCGCGCGCAGCGCTGCCGTCCGCCCACCCGAGCG
>CBFGWL010000111.1:0-5538 GCA_965652565.1 uncultured bacterium | reverse complement strand
CTGGACGCCGAGTGGTATTTGCGCGACACGCCGCCCTCGCCCGAGGCGCACTGGGCCGGGCGGTCGGGTGACGCGGTCGAAGCCGCTGCAGGCTAGACGACTCCCTCAGATCGAGACGGGCATCCCGACGAGCGCGGCGGGCGTTTCGCCGCGCTCGCTGAGATGCCAGGCCGAAGCTAGGAGGCGGGCTCCCAGCGCGCGGTCAGGTGGTAGATGACGAGGACCGCCAGCAGGACGACGATCACCGACCAGATCGGGAACGCGGTGACGATGCCGATCTGACCGATCGCCGCGAGGGCCGCGAAGAACACCCCGAGCCAGCGGGCCCATTCGCGGGCGACGAAGAGCCCGCCGCCGGCGATCACCTGGACCGCGCCGACGATCAGCGCCGCCCAGCCCCAGGCGGTGAGGTCGACGATCAGAACCCCCTCGCCGCCGACGATCAGGTTCTCGCCTTCGAGGATCGCCGCGAGCCCCCAGAAGAAGTTCAGGAAGCCGAGGATCACGAGCAGCATCCCGGTGAACACAGCCCATCCGGTCGGCCCCCCGATCGCCCGGGCGGGACCGGGCGACGTCATGTGTTGCTCCGCCATGCGTTGCTCCTTTCGCTTCATGGGCGGGCACCGCAGGCCCATGTCGAGCCGGCGGCTCTGGCGCGGTTGTACCACCGGGTACTTGCCGTCAACGGGGAGATTCGGCCCGTGATACGGCGACGGGTTAGTCGTCCGTCATGGAGCGACCACCGGGATCAGCGTGTACTCGAAGTTGCTGTGCTCGAAGCCCGGCGACCCGAAAGCCACGTTGGTGACGCGGAGGTGTCCGTTCTCGTCGGGCTGTATCGGCGCCGGCGTGTAGGTCATGCGCTGGCCCACGCCGTCGAGGGGCCACTCCGTGGGTTCTCTGTCGCACTGCTCAGCGTCGCCGCTCCAGGCCACCGTCACCGACTGGGACGGGAAGTAGGTGACCCAGGGAAGGCTGAGCGTGTAGCCGCCTTGAACGAGCGCCATCACCGGCTGGATCCCCTGGCCGGTGCCCGGCAGCGTGAACGTCTTCGGCGTCGCGGTGAGCTCGCAGGGGGCGATCCCTCCCGAGAACCGGTCGATGTGCAGGGTCCCATCGGCCAAGCGCCACTCTCGCCCCGTGGCGCCCGGCCCTTCGTAGGGCACGAGCGTCATCGTGCCCCGGAACTCGGTCACGAACTCGTATGTCGCGAGCGGCGAGGGATCGAACTGCCGCGTGGTCCCGCTGAAGGTGCCCTGGTAGGTCGGCTGATCGCAGACGTCCTTCGCGCGGAGGACGTGGTTGGCCACGCCGAGCGGGTTACCGTCGGGCGCCGCGTTCGATGTCGCCACCACCATCTCGACGACGTTCTCGTCCGGCTTGTCGCGACAGAACTCGACCTCGCCCTGATCGGACCAGTCCTCGAGGCGCCACGTGCCGTCGGCGAGCTTGAGGAAGGCCTGCACGTTCGCGTCGGGAAGCCCGTCGTCGTCGTTCTCGAACTCGAGGTGGCGGACGGCCTTGTCGGTGATCTGCACCTGGTGAAACGAGGTGGAGAGCGGGCGCTGTTCGAAGGTGGGGAGGGGAACCGCGGTCGTGGGCCGGCCCTGCAGCCGAACCTTGACGGGCGACACTCCCAAGGGCTTTGCGGTGAAGCCGTCCCACTCGGCGAACGACTCGCCGACGGAGAATCCGGCTGCCCCGATGGGCGGACCGTTCCAGCGCTGCACCGCGAAGCGCTTCCAGGTCTCGTAGAGGCCGTCCGCCGGACCCTCCTCGAGCGCGGCTGACAGGTTGCCGCTCTCGAGCGCCTCGAAGACCCGCACGATGCCGTTGGCGCCGTCGCTCCGTGAGAGCGAGTACCAAAACGGCCAGGAGGCGTAGCTCAGCGCGGGGTCCCGCAGCGCGAGGAACGGCGATTGCAGCGCCGTCTTGTAGTTGTGCTCGTCCTGCGCACCCGGGTAGACGAAGTCGGCGCCCCACGTCGCCGTTCCCTCCACCCACGCCGGGTAGCGCTGGCACGCCGCGTACACCCACTGAATCGCGTGCGTGAACTCATGGGCGAGCGTCGATCGCTTCGCCGTGACCGGCAGGACGATGAACGATGGCTTCGGGCCGCAGCTGCTGTCGAGCGAGAGCCCCGGCGTGACCCCTTCGCGTCCTCCCGCGAGCAGGCCGTTGCCGGATGCGATGTAGACGTCGACCTTCGCGTCCCCGGCCGGGTCGCATGGTGCCGCACCGGCGTCGCTGACCTCTCGGAAGGGGCCGGTGAGCTTGGGCCAGACGTCGGCCTCGAACGCCGCCGCGAGCGCTTGCGCCTTGCTTCGGCCAGCAGCGCTGTTCGGGCGGTGCCAGAACCACGCGTGCTCTGTCTCGACGCCCGACCACGCGCCCGAGACCTGCGTGAGATCGGCACACGGGTCGGCCCGCCGCCGGGCCGCGGGCGCTCGCGCCGTCAGCTGCGCTTGCGAGGGTGACCAGGCGCTCTCCGCGTAGCGGGGCTGGAGCATGTACGGGGCGACGAGCGCCTGATCGGCCTCGGGCAGCGTCGGATACGCCTGCGCGAGTTCGCTCACCACGACGCCCGTGGGCACCGGCCCGCCGCGGTCGTACGGTTTGGGCAGGCGCTCGTCCTCGCTCGCTGCGTAGAGCTTGAACAGCAGGGCCTTGCCCGCGCTCAGCGTGCCCGCCGCCCGGGCCGCGTCGATGCGACCGAGCGCCGAGCCATCCCGGAACCGGATCGGCTTCGTGTCCCGGCAGTCGTTCGCCTGCCTGGCGGGAGCGACGCAAACGCGGACGATCCAGGTGCCCACCGCCTCAAACGGGATCCGCGGCTTGACCACCACGGCGCGCCGCGCCCGGGGCCGCAGGCGCGGCACGGCGCCGGCCTTCACGCGCTCGGCGAGCGCCCCGCCGCCGGGGGCGACGAGGTCGATGATGAGCTTTGCCCGTTTGGCGCGCTTGCGGCCGACGTTCTTGATCTGCGCGCGCAGCATGAGCCCAGGGCCGGTTGGTGCCGCGGCTGGGACGCGGCTCAGCTTGATGAGGGCGAGGTCCGCTTTGGGCGCGGCGTCCGCGGGGGTGGGCGCGGACGCCGCGAGCGCTGCGAGCGCCACGGCCAGGGACACGAGCATCGGCCGAGGCTGCTCGCCTGACACCTCGCGACCATACGGTCGCGTCGTGGCGGGATGCTGGGGAATTACCTGCTGTTGCGCACCGCCTAGGTACGTGGCCGAGGTCGAGAACCGGCGCCGGGGGCGCGGACCGGTGGTAGAAGTGAGCCCGGGTGTTAGGGGTGAGCAGGGGCGTACACCGTCCGTTTCGACTCTTCGCGGCCGGCGCGATCGCGCTCGTGGCCGCGTTCATCACGGCTGCGCCAGCGTCCGCCGCGCCTTCGTTCGAGGCGCGCGGCAGCGTCGAGCAGGTCTACGCGGTGGACCTGCCGTCCCGTGCCAAGGTGGCGCTGCTCGATCGCAGCGGCGCCGTGATCAAGCGCAAGCGCGCGACGAAGCAGGGCGGCGTGCTCTTTCGCAGGGTGAAGCCGGGCCGCGGATACCGAGTGCGCGTTCAGGGTGAGGGACGCTCGGGGCCGCTGCGCGTGCTCACCGAGCGCGCGAAGCCGCCGGACACGAGCATCTATGACCAGCGGATCCCCGACAGCGGCTACACGTACATCGAGATGCGCGACGGCACCAAGCTCGCCGCGTACGTGCACCCGGCCGAAGACGTGACCAAGGCCTTCGGGATCGAGCTGCCGAACCTGGGCGGCCCCCGGCCGACGCTCATCGAGTACTCGGGCTACGGCTACGCCGACCCGGCTGGGCCCGAGAGCGGCATCTCGCTGCTCGCCAACCTCATGGGCTTCACCGTCGTCGACGTGAACATGCGCGGCACGGGCTGCTCGGGCGGCGCGTTCGACTTCTTCGAGCCACTGCAGGCGCTCGACGGCTACGACATCATCGAGACGATTGCCCGCCAGCCCTGGGTCGCCAACGGCAAGGTCGGCATGCTGGGCATCTCCTATGGCGGGATCAGCCAGCTCTTCACCGCCGCCAAGCGCCCACCGAGCTTGGCCGCGATCACGCCGCTCTCGGTCCTCGACGGGGTGCAGACGACGCTCTATCCCGGCGGGATCCTCAACACCGGGTTCGCCCTGGAGTGGGCGAAGGACCGCATCGAGGACGCGCGGCCGTCCGGGCAGAACCGCGGCCAGCCGTGGGCCTTCAAGCGGATCGTGGAGGGCGATCAGATCTGCAAGCGCAACCAGGCGCTGCACGGCGAGGCCGTGAACCTGCTGCGCAAGATCCGCAACAACCGCACCTACAAGCCGAAGGTCGCGGACCCGCTCTCGCCGCTCACCTTCGTGGACAAGATCAAGGTGCCGACCTTCCTGGCCTGTCAGTGGACCGACGAGCAGACCGGCGGGCACTGCCCGAACCTCGCCGACCGCTTCACGGGCACCAAGAAGAAGTGGTTCACCTTCACCAACGGCACCCACGTCGACGCGCTGAGCCCCTGGGTCTTCAACCGCCTGTACGACTTCCTGAAGATCTACGTCGCGAAGCAGGCGCCGTTAACCAGCGCCGCGGTGATCCAGGCCGCGGCCCCGATCATCTACGACGAGGCGATGGGGATCTCGGGGCTCACGCTGCCGCTCGACCCGATCCAGCTGCTGCCCAGCGTCGCGCTGGCGCGCTCCGAGTTCGAGAAGCAGCCGCAGGTCCGAGTGCTCTTCGAGAACGGCGCCGGCCGCTCGCCCGGCCAGCCGTACCCGCGCTGGGAGGCGACGTTCGATCGCTTCCCGCCGCCGCGCACGCAGGCGCGCACCTGGTACTTCGCCCCGTCCGGCAAGCTCGCGCAGCGCCGGCCGGGGAAGGCCGCACGGAGCTCGTTCAAGGCGGCTCCCCACGCGGGCAAAGCGACCAACTTCACCGGCGATACGGGCGCCGGCAACCTCTGGACCGACGCGCCGACCTACAACTGGAAGGAGCACAAGCGGGGCACCTCCGCGTCCTGGATCTCCAAGCCGCTCGAGCGCGACACGGTCGTGATCGGCGCCGGCGCGGTGCGCGCCTGGGTCCGCTCCGCGAAGCCGGACGTGGACCTGCAGGCGACGATCAGCGAGGTGCGCCCGGACGGCAAGGAGGTCTTCGTGCAAGGCGGCTGGGTGCGGGCGAGCATGCGCAAGCTCGACCGCAAGCGCAGCACGAAGGTCGAGCCGGTGCTCAGTCTGCGTAAGCGCGACATCGCGCCGATGCCGCGCGGCCGCTTCGCCAAGGTGACGATCCCGCTCTATTACCAGGGGCACGCCTACCGGAAGGGCTCGCGGATCCGCGTGACGATCTCGGGCGTGAACGGCGATCAGCCGATCTGGGCGTTCGCGCGCGCCAAGCCCCGCAAGGGCAAGACCTCGGTGGCGATCTCCTCGTCGAAGCGCCGCCCCTCGCAGCTCACGCTGCCGGTGGTGGGTGGCGTGCACGTGCCGGGCGGTTTGCCCCCGTGCCCCGGTCTGCGCGGCCAGCCGTGCCGCGACTACGC
>CBFGWL010000110.1:0-5706 GCA_965652565.1 uncultured bacterium | reverse complement strand
TGCTCGCCGTCTTGGCGTTCCTGCGAGCGGAGGGCTGACGGCCGCGCCCGCTAGGCGACGCGGTCGATGTGGGCCGCGATCCACTCCGCCAGGAAGGGCTCGGCGATCGTGTAGGCGCCGCGGTCCGCTTCGAGGATCTCGCGTTGCACGAGCGCGCGCGCGGCTTTCTGCATGGTCGCGGCCGACGGCAGTCCGTGTTCGTTGCGGTACTCGGCGCTGAACGGACGGCCGGGCTGGTCGCGGGCGAGCGCGGTCAGCAGCAGGCGCTGCGCCTTGGCGGCCCGCTCCCAGAGCAGGGTGAAGTGTGCGTGCTCGGAGCGCAGGACCGCGGCGAGGGCGCGCTCGAGCTCCGCCTGGCCGGCGGTGCCGTCCACCGGCGTCTCCTCCCACAGGAAGTAGGCGAGCTCCTGCGTCGCGTACGGGTGGCCGTCCGTGCGCTCGAGCAGCTCGGCCACGGTTGCGTCCTCCACCGTCCTGCCGGTGTCGGCGAAGCGCTTGGCGATGAACCGGGCGAACGGCCGGGCGTCGATGCGGCCGAGCTCGATGGGCTTCGCCGAGCGCCAGAAGGGCTCGTTCTCGTCGTTGAAGATGCGCTCCATCACGTGGCGCTTGCTGCCGAGGTACACGTGCGCGACCTCGGGCTGCGCCTGAAAGACCGCTCGCATGAGCTTCGGGAGACCCGGGTCGATCTCCACGACCTCCTGGAACTCGTCGAGGACGAGCGCCACGCGTCGCCCGCGCGCTGCGCCGAGCTCGCCCGGAAGTTCCAGCAATCGTTCGAGCGTCGCGTCGATGTCGGCCGGGCGCCGGCCGAGCCCGAAGCTGAAGGTCAGCGAGCCGTCGATGGGGTCGACGTTCACGACGGGCTGGATCCGCAGCCCGCGAAAGGGGGCGAGCGCGCGCTCGCGGGCGCGCTCGAGGGGGGAGGCGATTTCCTCGTAGATCGCGCCCGCGAGCTTTTCGGCCAGCTTCTGCTTGCTGGGCGTCGTCATCAGATCGACGGCTGCGACCAGGACCTTGGCGCGGTGTAGACGCGCGGCCGCCCGCCAGATCAGGGACGACTTGCCGTAGCGCCGCGGGGCGAAGATGACCACGTCCTGGCCGTTGCGGACGTCCGCGACGAGCTCGCGCAGCTCCGCCTCGCGATCGGCGAAAGCGTCGTCGAGTGCGAGCGCGCCGTAGCGAAACGGGTTCTCCGCTGGATTGATACCGCGCGGCATTATGCCGCTAAGCATACAGTGGGGCCGGCATCATGCGCCGGCCCCACCATGGTCACTGGAAGTACTGGGCGTTCTTGGCGATGTAGTCCTGCCACTCGGGCGGCACCTGATCCTCGGGGAAGATCGCGTCCACCGGGCAGGCCTCCACGCAGGCGTCGCAGTCGATGCACTCGTCGGGGTCGATGTAAAGCTGCTCGACGGCGTCGTAGTCCGGCTCGTCGGGCGTCGGGTGGATGCAGTCGACCGGACACACCTCGGTGCACGAGTTGTCCTTGGTGCCGATGCACGGCTCTGTGATCACGTACGCCATGGCGCCTCCTTAACGGCCGGTTTCGCTGGTTTTCGGAAGCCGCAAGCTATCAAGCGGCTTCCCCTTTACACATCATGGTGTGCAAAACTCCCTTGCCAAGATGACTCGGTCCGCCACCGACGATCCGCTCGCGCAGCCGACGCGGGCGCGCCTCGTCGAGGAGCTCGAGGCGCTCGGCAGGCCCGCGTCCACCGGCGAGCTCGCCCGCGCGCTGGGGCTGCACGTGAACGGTGTGCGCCGCCACTTGGCGCGCTTGCGCCGCGCCGGCGTCGTGGAGCGCCGGGTGGCTCATCGCGAGCGCGGCCGCCCGCGCGACGAGTGGACGCTGGCGCGCCGCGTCGCCGGCGGTCCGGGCCGCACGTACCGCGACCTCTCGCGCTGGCTCGCCCGTGCCTTCCCGGAAGGACCCGGCTCGCTCGGCGCCGTAGAGGCCACGGGTCGCGAGATCGGGCGTGAGCTGGCGCCGCGGAGCGAGGGCTCGGCGGCGGGGTTCCGCGAGGCGCTCGCCGCGCTCGGGTTCGAGCCGCGCCTGGAGGCCGGGCCGGCGGGAACGGTGCGCTGCCGCCTGTGCAACTGCCCGTACGCCGCCTCGGTGCGCGAGCGGCCGGAGGTCGTTTGCACGCTTCACCGCGGCATCACCTCGGGACTGCTCGAGGCGGTCGAGCCCAATGCGAAGCTCACCGCCTGGGAGCCCCATGATCCCGACCGCGCGGGCTGTGTGGCGCTGCTCGCCGGGACCGGCTGGGGATCGCGCGAGGTGGGGGAGGGGGCGCGATGAGCACGGGCTGGCTCGCCGTCCTCTTCCTGCACGTCCTCGCGATGGCGTTCTTCGTAGGCGGGCAGATCATGCTCGCCGCCGTCGTCGTCCCGGCGCAGCGCCGGGGCGGCGACCCAGAGCGCATGCGCGCGATCGCCCGCCGCTTCGGGATCGGGTCGCTCATCGCGCTCACGGTGCTGTTCGCCACGGGCGCGGCGATGGCGGCGAAGTTCGGGCTGTGGGACTCGGGCACGCTGCAGATCAAGCTGGGCCTCGTCGTCACGGTGATCGCGTTGACGTTCGTGCACATGCGGTTCCCGCGCGCGCACGCGCTCAACGCGCTGGTGCTGCTGCTGACGCTGGCGATCGTCTGGCTCGGTCTCGACCTGACGCGCTAGCGGAGCAGGGGATGGCCCTCCGACAGGCGGCCGAGGAGCTCGTTCAAGGTCTGCAGCTCCGCCTCGGAGAACTCGTCGGCGAAGCGCTTCTTGACTCCGGCACGGTGTGTCTTGCGCAGCTTGTTGAACACCCGCCTGCCCTCGCGCGTGAGACTCGCCTCGACGTTGCGCGCGTCCTGCTCGGCACGCCTGCGCGTCACGAGCCCGGCACGCTCCAGCCGGTCGACGCGGCGCGAGAGGCCGCTGGGGCTCAGCACGACGGCCTCGGCGATCTCGTTCATCCGCAAACAACCGCGCTCCGCCTCGGCGAGTTGGACCAGGACGTCGAAATCGCCGAGCGTGAGGTTGTGCGTCTCGCGCAGCTCGGCGTCGAGCGCGCGAATCATGCGGGAGTGGACTACGAGCAGACGACGCCAGGCCTTCGCTGCAACGTCGCTGAGTTCGCCTTGTTGGTCGGTGGGGCTGCTCACGCGGACACCCTAACCCCGGCAACGGATGCCGAAAAGCCACTGTCCATGCGGGGAACCTACCCGGTCGCCGGAGCGGGCGAGGCAAAAGTAGTTGCTTGCGCAAATACATGCTATAGTTGCGCAAGCAAGCAAGTTTCGCTAACACCAAGGAGCAATCGACATGACGACGAGCACCACCACGCAGACCCTTATCCCGACCGGCACCTGGAAGATCGATCCGGCCCACTCGAAGGCAGGCTTCGCGGTCAAGCACATGGGCGTATCCACCGTCCGCGGCGAGTTCCGCGAGTTCGAGGGCACGATCGAGGTCGGGGATTCCCTCGAGGACACCCGCGCCTACGGCGCCGCCAAGGTCGAGTCGATCGACACGGGTGTCGCCGACCGCGACGCGCACCTGCGCTCGCCGGACTTCTTCGACGCCGAGAGCAACCCCGAGGTGCGCTTTGAGTCCAAGCGTTTCGAGGCCGTCGATGAGGACACCCTCAAGGTGGTGGGCGATCTCACGATGAACGGTGTCACCCGCGAGGTGGAGCTCACGGCCGAGGTGCTCGGCGTCGGTGAGGGTCAGAACGGCGAGCAGCTCCTTGGCCTCGAGGCCACGGGTCAGGTCTCGCGCAAGGACTTCCAGATGAAGTTCAATGCCGTGCTCGGCACCGGCAACGCCGTCGTCGCCGACAAGGTGAAGCTTCAGCTCGACCTCGAGGCCGTCAAGCAGGCCTGAGGACGCAGCTGAGGGGATGGGCCAGCGGGCGCCGCGCCTTCGGGCGCGGCGCCCGCTTTCCGTTGTGCTCCCGGGTTCAGGGCGCGACGTTGACGTTCCAGCGGAACAGGTTGCGCGGGTCATAGCGCCGCTTGACCTCCGCGAGCCGGGCCCCGGTGGCGCCGGGGTAGGCATCGGCCACCCGCGCCGCCGCGTCGCTGCCGAGGTAGTTCACGTAGACAGGCCCCGCGCCGATGTCCAACGCCCGCGCGAAGCCGTCGGCCCACTCCTCGACTGGCCCGTCATCGGTGGAGCCGGGGAGGAGCGAGGCGACGTTGACCATCATGCGCCGCTCGCGGTGCGCGTAGGCGGTGGCGTCGGCGGGCACGCGTGAGACCGCGCCGCCGAGCACCCGGAATTGAAAGCCGCCCATTGCCGGCGGCGGGTTCTCCCGCGGGTAGGCGAAGACCGCCTCGAGCTGCGCGTCGGTGAGCTCGTCGACCATCTCGGCGCGGACGGCCATGGCCCCGCGCGGCATGCCCTCGTCCTCGCCGAACTCGTAGATCTCGGGGTACCGCATGGGCTTGACCTGGTCGGCGAGCGGTGTGGCGAGCCGGCGGATCGGCTCGAGGGCTGCCTGGCCCTCGTCGGGGTCGCCGGCGTAGAGCACCATCGCCATGATCACCGGCTTGCCGTGCTGGTCGGCCGGGATGAACGGCATGGGCGGCGCGAGGGCTGCCATCGAGATCGCGGTGAGTTCCTCCGGCGCGGCGTCGGTCGCTTCGATGAAGCCGCGCAGGATCTCCGGGGAGCCGGGCAAGAGCAGCATGCCGGCGAGGACGGTGCCGAGTTCGTGCAGGCGGTAGCGCAGCCTCGTCACGACGCCGAAGTTGCCGCCGCCCCCGCGCAACGCCCAGAACAGGTCGGGATGGTTCTCCGCGTCGGCCGTGATCAGCTCGCCGTCGGCCGTGACCAGCTCGACGCCGAGCAGGTCGTCGACCGTGAGGCCGTGCTTGCGGGCCAAAAAGCCGAGCCCGCCGCCCAGGGTGAGCCCGGCGACGCCGACGTCCGGATAGTCGCCGAACCCAGTGGCGAGCCCGTGTTCGCCGGCGGCCGCCGCGTACGCGGCGGCCGTCAGGCCCGCCCCCGCCCACGCGGTGCGCTCGGCGGGGTCGATCTCCAGCGAGGTCAGATCGCGCGTGTCGATCACAAGGCCGCCGTCGCTGACGCCGAGTCCGGCGAAGCTGTGTCGCCCGCCGCGGACCGCGACCTCGAGCCCGTGTTCGTTCGCGATCTCGACGCCGAGCGCGACGTCGCGCGCGTCGGCCGCCCGCAGGATGGCGCCGGGGTGGCGGTCGATCGCGGCGTTGAAGACGAGGCGGAACTCCTCGTAGCTGTCATCTCCGGGTGCGACGACGGGGCCTTGCGCCCGCGCGCGCAGGGCGGCGGCCGCGGCCGCCGCCACGTCGGTGGTTACGTCAGTCATGGGGGATGGGCCTCCAGGGTGTCTTTTTCGCTCGTTGCGCACCGTAAAGGTTCAAGTCGTCTTGAAGTCAAGAGCCCGCGTTTTGGGTGGTATTTGTACGCGTCATGACCTCGCCCGCAGGCCGTGACGCGCGGATCCCCGGGCCGGCGATCACGATCGAGAACCTGGATGTCACGCGCGGGCACAAGCGGGTCCTGCCGGGCATCTCGCTGACGATCAGGCCGGGCGTCGTGACGGGCCTCGTCGGGCCCAGCGGCTCCGGGAAGACGACGCTGATTCGCTCGATCGTGGGCGTGCAGATCGTGCAGGGCGGCTCGGTCTTAGTGTTCGGCTTGCCGGCGGGCTCGCCGGAGCTGCGCAGCCGC
>CBFGWL010000109.1:0-5889 GCA_965652565.1 uncultured bacterium | reverse complement strand
GTCGCAGGCGCTCGAGATCATCGCCCAGATCAAGGAGACGCTGGTCAACTCGGTGCATCGCCTGCCGTGAACCCACCCGCCGCGACAGCGATCGCCACGCGGCTTGCGATCGGAGCCGACCTCGGCGGCACCAAGGTGGCCGTCGGGGTCGTCGACTCCGAGCAGCGCGTGCTCGGGCGCTGGCAGGAGCCGAGCGCCGGCCTCGATCCCACGGCGCTGCTCGCGCGGATCGAGGCGGTGCTCGCCCGCGCCCTGGAGGCGCATCCCGAGGCGGGCGCCGTGGGCCTCGGCCTGCCCTGCGCGATCGACCATGAGCGCGGGGTCGCGCGCAGCGCGGTCAACCTGCCGCTGGCCGACGTGCCGATCCGCGAGCTGGTGAGCCAGCGCCTCGGCCTGCCCGTCTTCCTCGACAACGACGCGAACGTGGCGGCGCTCGCCGAGCATCGCTTCGGCGCGGCGCGCGGCACGGAGAACGCCGTCATGCTCACCATCGGCACCGGTGTCGGCGGCGGCGTGGTGCTGGGCGGGGAGATCTTCCGCGGCCGGGGCGCCGCCCCGGAGATCGGTCACATCGTGGTCGACGCCGACGGGCCGCCCTGCCAGGGCAGCTGCCCCAACCGCGGCTGCATCGAGGCGCTCGCCTCGGGCACCGCGCTGGGCCGCGAGGGCCGCGCGGCCGCGGCGGCGCACCCCGACTCGGCGCTCGGCCAAGCCCTCGCGGCGGGCGAGCGGATCGACGGGAAAAACGTCATGGAGGCGGCGCTCGCGGGCGACGAGATCGCACGAAACGTGTTCGAGCTCGTCGGCACGCGCCTCGGCGCAGCGCTCGCGAGCCTCGCGAACATGTTCGCCCCGGACGTGTTCGTGATCGGCGGGGGCGCCGCGGCGGCCGGCGATCTGCTGCTCGACCCCGCGCGCACCGAGCTCGCCCGGCGCG
This sequence comes from uncultured bacterium, assembly GCA_965652565.1. Lineage (GTDB taxonomy): Bacteria > Actinomycetota > Thermoleophilia > Solirubrobacterales > 70-9 > RSA11. Next base: position 4,952 of record CBFGWL010000109.1, on the reverse strand, counting down.
CGCTCTCCCCGCACGACGAGATCCCCGTCGTCCTCGCCGAGCTCGGCCCCGAGGCCGGGATGGTGGGCGCGGCGACCCTGGCGCTCGAGAGCGTGCGCGGGTAGCGCCGCCGCAATTCCATCTCCCGCAGGGGCCAAGATGTGCCCTGATGGAGCCCGGGCCGCAGCCGCGCCGCGGGTGGGCGCTCGTTCAGCCCCACGCCCACTTCGGCGTTTTCCTCGTCCTGGTGATCGCGACGTACGTCGCCTGGTCGCTGCTCGACTACGACGGCTGGGCGGGCTTTCTGATCGTCGCCGTGACCTGCGGAACGGCGCTGCAGGGCATCTCGGCGGCGGACGCAGGCAAGCCCCCGCACGCGTGGGCCATCGGCGCCGCGCTCATCGCCTGCGCGCTCGCCCTCGTCGGCAGCCTCGTCGACCCGAGCCCGTGGCTCAGCCTCGGTTCGCTGATCGCCGTGGCGCTCGTGGCCGTGAGCGTCGTGACCGTGGTGCACCGCATCGTGCTGGCGCCCCAAGTGGACGCGGAGGCCATCCTCGGCGCGATCAGCGTGTACGCGCTGCTGGGAATCCTCTTCGCGCACATCTACGGCGCGATCCACCACCTGGGCCCTGAGCCCTTCTTCGCGGGACACCCCGATGCCGCGGGCTCGGCGTTCATCTTCTTCAGCTACACGACGCTGACGACCACCGGCTACGGCAACCTCGTCCCCGCCACCCAGCCGGGCGAGATGTTCACCGGCCTGGAGATGCTCACCGGCCAGATCTTCCTCGTCACCCTGATCGCCCGCCTCGTCGCGGTCTGGAAGCCCGGCGAGCTTCTGCGCAGCCGGCGCGGGAGCTCCGAACCCAACGGCTGACAAGCCCCCGCGGATATCACCCGAACGGGGTGACGAAGCGGCGGCGCACCCGCTCTACCGTCGCAGGACAGAAGGCTTTCCCAGCCGGCGCCGAAGCGCCGGCGAACGCGAAAGGAGTTGCGCATGAGGGGTGCAGGCCGAGTCGCCTTCGCCGCGATCATGCTCCTGATCGTCGGCACGCTCAACGTGATCTACGGGATCGGCGCGCTCGACGGAGCGAACATCTTCACGAACGACACCCGGTTCGTGCTGACCGATCTGAACACGCTCGGATGGGTGTTGATCGTGCTCGGGATCATCCAGCTCTCGGGGGGCTTCTCCCTGCTCAACGGCAACGCCTACGGGCGCGTGATCGGGCTCTTCGCCGGAGCCATCGGAGCGATCGGAGCGCTGCTCTCGATAGGCGGCGCCTATCCCTGGTGGAACCTGGGGATCTTCGCCCTGTGTCTGTGGATCTGCCATGGGATCCTCGTGTACGGCGAGGAGGAGGCCACGGCGAGCGCCCGGCACCGGGATGAGGCTCGCGGCGACCGGACGCACGCGGACGAAATCCCAGCCACGAGACCGGCTCCGTAGCCGCGGGAGCGCCGGGAGCCAAGGCGGCGCACGTGAGTGACTCCCGGTCCACCGCCGAGCCCGATGCGGCTGCTGTGGACCGGGGGCATCGCGGCATCGCGCTTGGTCTGGTGGCGCTTGCGACCGTCACCGGACTGCTGATGTCTCTCGGCATCTGGGCCAACCGTCAGCTCCTCGAGACCGAGAGCTGGACGGAGACGAGTAGCGAGCTGCTCGAGCGCGAGGCGATCCGCGACGCCGTCGCCGAGTACGTGGTCGGTCAGCTCTATGCGAACGTCGACGTCGAGGGCGAGATCGCGCAGGCGCTCCCGCCCGAGGCCGAGGTGCTCGCCGGGCCAGCCGCGGGCGCCCTGCGGCAGGGCGCCGACGAAGTCGCGCGCCGGGCCCTCGAGGATCCCCGCGTACAGGCGCTCTGGGAGGACGCCAACCGCGCCGCGCACGGGGTCTTCCTCCAGGTGATCCAGGGCGACGGCGAGACGCTCTCGACGGAGGGCGGCGTCGTCACGCTCGACCTCGCAGCGATCGTCGCGCAGGTCGCCGAGCGCACCGGGATCCCGGCGGGGGTCGTCGACCGGCTCCCGCCCGACATCGCCCAGCTGGAGGTGCTCGACTCGGAGGAGCTCGAGGCGGCGCAAACGGGGGTGGATCTATTCGAGAAGGTGGCGTGGGCGCTCGTCGCGATCACGCTCGGTCTCTACGCGATCGCACTGTGGATCGCCGGGCAGCGGCGCCGCGAGACCCTCCGCGCGATCGGGATCAGCTTCCTCATCGTCGGCATTGTCCTCAGCCTTACGCGCGGTTGGGCGGGCGATGCGGTCGTGGCCGCGCTTTCGGAGACGGCTGCCGGCGAGCCCGCGGTGGCGGCGACCTGGGACGTCGCCACCTCGCTGTTGGCGGAGATCGCGGGCGCCGCGATCGTTTACGGGGCCGGCTTCATCCTCGCCGCCTGGCTCGCCGGGCCAACTGCGCTCGCCACCTGGATGCGACGCACCGGCGCCCCGTACATGCGGCGGCCAGCGATCGCGTTCGGCGCGTCCGTGGTCGTGCTCGCGCTTCTGTTCTGGTGGTCGCCCACTCCCGGCATGGAGCGCCTGGGGCCGTCGCTGCTTCTGATCGCGCTCGTTCTGCTCGGCGCGGAGCTGCTGCGCCGCCGGGTGATCGCCGAGTTCCCGGACCGCGTCACGACCTACTCGGCGGCGGGCCTCGCCCACGCGATGGCCGATCAAATCCGCAGCGCCAGGGAACGGCGCGCCGGGGCGGCCCCGAGCGGAGGCGGCCAAGCCGTCGCCGTCGCCCGCCTCGAGACGCTGGCGCGCCTCGGCGAGCTGCGCGACGCCGGGGTGCTGACGGAGAACGAGTTCGCGGCCGAGAAGGCTCGGGTCCTCGCAGGATGGCCCGCGGAGAGTGGAGGTGCCTGAATGACCGGCAAGTGGGGCGTCCTCGCGGTGCTCGCCGCCGCGCAGTTCTTGATGGTCCTCGACCAGGCCGTGATGAACGTGTCGATCTCCCAGCTGGTCGACGACTTCGACACGACGGTGACGACGATCCAGGTGGTGATCGCCTTCTACGCGCTGGTCATGGCCGCCCTGATGATCACCGGCGGCAAGCTCGGCGATCTGTGGGGCCGGCGACGGACGTTCACGATCGGCCTGATCGTGTACGCCACCGGCTCGGCGCTCACAGCGGCTTCGTGGAGCGTGCCCACGCTCATGCTCGGCTGGTCGGTGCTGGAGGGCATCGGCGCGGCGATGGTCCTGCCCGCGCTGGTGGCGCTCGCCGCGGGCAACTATCGCGGCGCCGATCGCGCGGTGGTCTACGGCGTGCTGGGCGGCGTCGCGGGCGCCGGGATCGCGGTCGGGCCGATCATCGGCGGCTGGGCGACGACCGAGCTGAGCTGGCGGGTCGTGTTCGCGGGCGAGGTCGTGATCGCCGCCTTCATCCTGATCGGGACACGGCTCGTGCGCGAGCCGCATCGCACGCAAGCGCCGCCCCGGCTGGACTGGGTCGGCTCCGTGCTCGTGGCGATGGGCCTCGGCCTGCTCGTCGTCGGCGTCCTGCAAGCGAGCAACTGGGGCTGGCTGCAGCCGCGCTCCTCGCCGGTGGAGCCGTTCGGGTTCTCGCTCACGCCCTTCGTGATCGCGGCCGGGGCGCTCGTGCTTTTCGGCTTCCGCGCCTGGCAGCGCCACCGCGAGGAGACCGGCCGCGATCCGCTCGTGCACCTGAGCTTGTTCCGCCTGAATGCCCTGCGCGGCGGGCTCGCGATGCTGTTCGCCCAGAACCTGATCCTGATGGGAGTCTTCTTCACGGTCCCCCTCTACCTGCAGATCGTGAACGGGTTCAACGCCCTCGACACGGGCGTCCGGATGCTGCCCGCCTCGCTCGGCCTCTTCATCGCCGCGCTCGCCGGCTCGAAGCTCTCAGCGCGTATGGCGGCGCGCCCGATCGTGCGCATCGGCCTCGCGATCACGTTCGCGGCGACGCTGCTTCTGCTCGGCACGGTCGAGCCGAGGCTCGACACCACGGCGTTCCTGGTGGCGATGGGGCTGCTCGGCATCGGGATGGGGCTGGTCACCTCGCAGCTGGGCAACGTCGTCCAGTCGGCGGTCGGCGAGAACGAGCGCAGCGAGGCCGGCGGCCTGCAGAACACCTCGCAGCAAATCGGCTCATCGTTCGGCACGGCGTTCCTCGGCGCAATCGTGATCACCGGGCTGATCGCGGCGTTCTCCAACAACATCGCGGGGGACGAGAACCTCCCACGGGACGTCCGGGCGGAGGTCCAGACCCGGATCAGCGCCGGCACGAGCTTCGTCTCGGCGGATCAGGTGCGTCGCAGCGCCAACCGGGCCGGGCTGAGCTCCCAGTCCGTCGACCGAGTCGTGAGCTCGTACGAGGACGCGCAGCTCAAGGCGCTCAAAACCGCGTTCCTGTTCGCAGCGGGCCTGGTCCTGCTCGCGGGCGTCGCGACCCGCCGCCTGCCGACACGCCGGTTCGACGAACTCGCGGCGAAACCCGCGGAGCCGGACGCGGCGGCCGCTACGCCACTTTCACCTAGACCGGGTGATGCCGTCTCGGGCACCCGTACCTAGAGTCGCTCGGGTTACGAACCTGGAGGTGCGGAGTGCTTGTCGCGGCTGATTACCCGTTCCTGGAGATCCTGGGAACGATGCTCGTCTTCTTCTCGTGGGTGGTCTGGATCTGGATCGCGATCACCGTGTTCGCCGACCTGTTCCGCCGGCACGACATCGGCGGCTGGCACAAGGCCGGGTGGGTCGTGCTCGTGATCGTGCTGCCCTTCATCGGCGTGCTCGCCTACCTGATCGCGCAGCACGACGCGATGCGCGAGCGCAGCCTCGAGCAGGCGAAGTCGCAGAAGGCCGCCTTCGATCAGTACGTGCGGGACGCCGCCGGCGGCTCGGCCGCGGAGATCGCCCAGGCTAAGGACCTACTCGACCAGGGCGCGATCACCAGCGCGGAGTTCGAGGCGATCAAGGCGCGGGCGCTGGCGCCCGGCTAGCCCGCT
>CBFGWL010000108.1:0-5989 GCA_965652565.1 uncultured bacterium | reverse complement strand
ACGAAGCGGAGCTGACCGTCTCGGACGGTGAAGCCGAGGTGAGCGACTCGGTGACGGTGACGGTCCACGTCCCCGCCGCGGGCAAGCCCGCGCTCAAGGCGGCCGTCAAGCCGAAGAGCCGGGCGATCGGCAAGGGCGCCAAGCGGGCGGCGTTCCGCCTCAGGGTGCGCAACGTGGGCGACGCCGCGACAGCGGGTCCGGTGAAGCTGTGCGCCAAGGTGCAGCGTAAGCGCCTGGGCATCGTGGGTAAGCGCTGCGTGAAGGTGAAGGCGCTCGATGCCAAGTCCGCAGCCGCGAAGCGCTTCGCGTTCAAGGTGAAGCCGAAGGCGCGGGGCAAGACCACGCGGATCGTCTTCACCGCCAAGGCCAAGGGCCTCGCGCAGGTGAAGGCGGTGGCGCGCTTGCGCGCGCGCTGACCGGCCCGCGAAGCGCCGGCCTCCCGTTATGAGCAACGCCTCGGCACCGGCTCTTCGGCCGGTGTCCGAGGCGTTCCCTCACCCACGCCGGAGTCGCAGGCCGGGGAACCTGCGCCGTCCGGGGGTCAGTCGACTGCGATCACGAACGGGTCGCTGTGACCGGACCGGTTCTGACTCGAATCAACGGCCTCGACGGTGAACAGATGCTCGCCGGGACCGGACGCCTCCGCGACATCGGTCCAGAACCGGAAGTCGTCCTGCGGCTTCGTGGTGGTCGAGATGTGGAAGTCGCCGTCCATGAACACCTCGTAGCGCAGCTGCCCCGAGTTGTCGGTCGATGGATCCCAGACCGCGCGATCGCCCTCGACGCGGATGTTCGCTGGGACGGTCGGCGGCTCATCCTCGATCGCCACGGAGACCGGGTCGCTCCAGGCGGACTCATTGCCGGCGGCGTCGATGGCCTTGACCCGGAACGAGTGCGTCGCGTTCGAGACGAGGTCTTGGACACCCCAGCTCCATACGGCGCTCGTGAACTCGGCGAATCGCTCGCCGCCGTTGATCTCGATGACGTAATCCGGCGCGAACAAGCCGACGTTGTCGGAGGCGAGGTCGCGGTTGAAGATCACGGAAGTCGCGGTCTTACGCTGCAGTCGCAGCGCGGGGGCCTCGGGCGGCTCGGTGTCCGGGGGCGTGGTCAGCGTGACGACGTTGCTCGGCTCCGACTCGGCGATCCCGTCGGGATGGTTGATGTAGCTGGTGCGCACCGCGACCCTGTAGGTGGTCTGCGGCTTGGCATCAACCGTGGTCGTGGTCGTGAACCCCCAACCAATCTGGTTGTTTACCGCCGGGTTGTTGGCGTCGCGCACGCTGTAGCCGTACAGGCCACGGGTATCGGCGGGCTCCGACCATTTCAACGTGAAGCTGGTCGCGGTCACATCCGTCACTTCGAGATCGGTCGGTCCTGCCACCTGTCCCACCGCCGTCGACGGCAGCGCCAGCGCAATCGCCAGGACCGTCGCTCCAACCAGGCCGCGCGTTCCCTCTTTGGCTCTCATCCCTCGTCCTCCCGGGTCGTAGACGACGCTCTCTCGGATATACGGACGGGAACCGCCAATGGATTGACCCGGCATCGCGAGCGAACCTGGCAATCCATCCGCGCTCGGCGTCCGTAGTACCTCATGTGGTCTGCATCCGACGAGGCGCTGCTGGCCGGACTCGCCTCGGGCGATGCCGATGCCGCGACGGCGTTCGTGCGCCGCTACCAGGCGCGCGTTTTCGGCCTGGCGCTGACGATGCTGCGCGAGCGCGAGGTCGCCGAGGAGGTCGCCCAGGAGACCTTCCTACGCGCCTGGCGCCACGCCGGCGCCTATGACCCACGGCGAAGCGGCGTCGCCACGTGGCTGCTCTCGATCACCCGCAACCTCGCGATCGACCGCCTGCGGATGAGGCGCACGGACCCCGTCGACCCGACCGAGATCGGCGATCGCGCCGACCCCGTGTGGAGCACGCGTGACGCCGGCGCCGTCGGAGACGACGTGGTGGACCTTCGCGAGGCGGTCGCCGCGCTTCCCGCTGAGCAGCGCCGGGCGCTCTTGCTCGCCGCGATGTTCGGCTACACCGCTCGCGAGATCGGCGCGATCGAGGGCGCGCCACTCGGGACCGCGAAGACGCGGATTCGCACCGCCCTGACGAAGGTGCGCTGCGCGCTCGGGGAGGCGGAGCCGTGAACCCGGCTTGCGATCGGGTCCGTGAGCTGGCCCCCGAGCTGGCGCTGGGGATCCTCGACGGCGCGGAGCGCGGCGACCTCCTCGAGCACCTCTCGCACTGCCCGGAGTGCCGCCACTACGTCGACGAGCTCGCGACAACCGCAGATGAGCTCGTCCTCTTGGCGCCGAGCGCCGAGCCGCCGCTCGGATTCGAGTCACGTGTACTCGAGCGAATCCATCCGGCGCAGGAGCGCCCGCGTCGCCGCTGGCTGCCGAACTGGAGGCTTGCGGTGGGCGCGCTCGCCGCCGCGACAGCGGCTGCGATCGGCGTGTGGGTGGCGACCGGACCCGACCGCGAGGTGGCTGACCGCTACCGGGACACGCTCGCAGTCGCGGACGGCAGGTACTTCACTGCGGTTCCACTCGAGCGGGACACGGGGAGCCGGATCGGCACCGTCTTCGGCTACGCCGGCGACCCGTCGTGGTGCATGGTCCTCATCCGGCCCTACGAGGGCGCCCGGCCGGTGCGCTCCGGGGTCTACGAGGTCGAGCTGGAGCGCACGGACGGCGGCCGCGCAGCGATGGGCCGGCTCACCGTCCGGAACGGGAGCGGCAGCCTAGGCCGCGCGCTTGGGTTCGAGTACAAGGAGCTGCACGAGGTCCGCGTCCTGCGGGAGGACGGGAGCATCCTCGCGAGCGTCGCGATACGGAGCGCGCACTGACGAACGAGCCCGACGGCTCACCCCTGCATCCGCGGATCGTGCGTTGGATCTGGGTACGGACGCGGACAGCCGACGACGGTGGCGTCCGGTCGCAGCTCGTAGTGCCAGGGTTCGTTCGCGTAGATCTGGCACAGGCCGTATCGGGCGCCGTGTACGGCCAGCCACTCCGCCGCGGCGGGCGGAGCGATGTCTACCGCGTCCCCGGACACATGCGGGGACGTCTCGGCGGTGGCAACCCACCGGGCGGCTTCCGCCTCCGATCCGTATTCCGCGACCGCATCTCGCAGAAGCCGGTCCTGGTATTCGGGCGAGCGCCAACCGCTTTCGATTCGTACCTCGACGCCTGCGCTCGCCGCATCCCCGGCCGCGCGCCGCAGGGCGCCGAGCAGCTCCGGATCGAGGTTCACGATCCCCGGAACCTCCTCGCTGAAGATGGTCGTCCTGCCGGGGATGGCGCCGCCCGCCACCCCCAGCGCGTCGCGAGGCCGCTCGCGATGAGCCTGCTCACCTGTCTTCACGCCAGGCAATGGCGACGAAGCGAGCGAGTCGTATCCGCGGATCGCGACCAACACCGCGAATGCGATGAGCAAGCCGCGCAGGATGATTCGCGGGATCCGGGAGGGCTGGCGGTAGATCCGTCTCGCTTGTGTGCCGGTTTCCATGCCGGCAGTGAAGGCGGCGGGCCGTTGCGAGCGTGTAAACGAATTTCGATATGCCGGCGATATGCGCCAGCCCGTAGCCTCAGGGCATGCGCGTCCTGATCGTCGAGGACGAGCCCTACATGGCCGAGGCCATCCGCGACGGCCTGCGCCTCGAGGCGATCGCAGCCGACATCGCCGGCGACGGCGACGCTGCGCTGCGGATGCTCGACCTGAACGACTACGACATCGCCGTCCTCGATCGCGACATTCCAGGCCCATCCGGGGACGAGGTCGCCAGGCGCATCGTCGACTCCAACAGCGGCGTCCCAATCCTGATGCTGACGGCCGCCGATCGCTTGGACGACAAGGTCAGCGGCTTTGAGATCGGCGCGGACGATTACTTGACCAAGCCCTTTGAGCTCCGCGAGCTGGTGCTTCGGCTGAGGGCGCTCGATCGCAGGCGCACACGCAACCGGCCGCCGGTGCGGGAGATCGCCGGCCTGCGGGTAGACCCGTTCCGCCGCGAGGTCTACCGCGACGGCCGCTACGTCCCGCTCACGCGCAAGCAGTTCGCCGTGCTGGAGGTACTCGTCGATGCCGAGGGCGGGGTCGTGAGCTCCGAGGAGCTGCTCGAACGGGCGTGGGATGCGAATGCGGATCCGTTCACCAACGCCGTGCGGATCACGGTCTCGGCACTGCGCAAACGCCTGGGAGAGCCTTGGGTCATCGCCACCGTGCCCGGCGTGGGCTACCGAATCCAGGCCGAACCGGGCACCCCCCGCGATGGATCAGACCGGCAATAGGCCTCCCGGCTTGAGCGCTCGCCTCAAGCTCACCCTGAGCTACGCGGGATTCTTGCTGCTCGCGGGCGGCCTGCTGCTCGCCGCAGTCTGGCTCTTCTTGCTGCGCGACCTGCCCGAGGTGTACATCGGCCCGAACGGGCAGGATCTCGGCTGGTATCGACAGGCACGCGAGTTCCTGCCCGCGGCGGCGGCCGTGATGGCGTTCCTCTTGGCGTTCGGGCTCGCGGGCGGGTGGCTGCTGGCCGGCCGCATGCTCGCCCCGCTCACGCGCATCTCGCACGCCACGCGCTTGGCGGGCAACGGCTCGCTGTCCCACCGCATCCATCTCGAGGGCCCCAACGACGAATTCCGCGAGCTCGCGGACGCTTTCGACGCGATGCTCGCTCGCCTCGAGGCCCAGGTCGCCGAGCAGCAGCGATTCGCGGCGAACGCTTCCCACGAGCTCCGCACGCCGCTCGCGGTCACGCAGACGCTTCTCGACGTGGCGCAAAACGATCCGAACCGCGACGACGGCGAGCTCATCGAGCGCCTGCGTGCCGTGAACGCCCGCGCCATCGACCTCACCGAGGCACTGCTGCTGTTGAGCCGGGCCGACCAGCGCTCGTTCTCGCGGGAGCCCGTGGACCTGTCGCTGATCGCGGACGAGGCGAGCGAGACGCTCCTCCCCCTCGCTGAGGAGCGGGGGGTCACGCTCGAAGCCGAGGGGGAGGTCGCGCTTGCGAACGGCTCTCCCGCGCTTCTCCTGCAGATGATCACGAACCTCATGCACAACGCGATCGTCCACAACCTCCCCGACGAGGGGACGGTGTGGGTGACGACGCACACGACACCCAGCGCCGCGACGATCGCCATCGAGAACTCCGGTGAGCGACTCTCGCCTCAACTCGTCGCCACGCTGGATGAGCCGTTTCAGCGCGGCACCCAGCGCATCCGCAGCGGCCACGCAGGCGTCGGCCTGGGCCTGGCGATCGTCAAGAGCATCGCCCGGGCACACGGTGGGACCGTGAGCCTCACACCCCGGGAAGGCGGCGGCCTCCGCGCCCTGGTCGAGCTCCCCCGTGCGAACGCCGACCCCCGAGCGTGATAGTCACCGATCCCGGCCGACGCCCACGAGGCAAACCCCCGGCGGCGGTACGACCTTCGGACCGTACCCGCGGCGGTGTACGCTCGCCGGCGTGAAGTACGTCGCGCTGCTGCGAGGCATCGGGCCCGCCAACCCGAACATGCGCAACGAGAAGCTCCGCGGCGTGCTGGAGAAGCTCGGGTTCGATGGGGTCGCGAGCGTGATCTCGAGCGGGAACCTGCTCTTCGACGCCGATGATGGCGCCGACCCGGCGGAGCTGGAGGACCGCATCCAGAAAGCCTGGCCCAAGCGGCTCGGTTTCGAGAGCACGACGATCGTCCGCTCGCGCACGGAGCTCGAGCGCCTCATCCAGGACAACCCGTTCGGCGATCTGGAGGATGCCGCGACGAGCCGGCTGAACGTGACCTTCCTCAAGCGCGAGCCCGAGGTCGACCTCGAGCTCCCCCACCGCGACCCGAAGGGCGGCTACGAGGTAGTCGCGATCACGGACCGCGCGATCTGCACCGCAATCGACACGACGGGCCACAACACGCCCGAGGCGATGCGGTGGCTTGAGAAGACGTTCGGCAAGGAGATCACGATGCGGACCTGGAAGACGGTCCACCGGATCGCCAAGA
>CBFGWL010000107.1:0-6238 GCA_965652565.1 uncultured bacterium | reverse complement strand
CGGCCACGCCGCCACAACGGCCGGGACTACGCACAACCCGCCCCGCACGCCCTACGACGCCGCGGACCCCTGTGCCTCGCGCAGCGCGCGGCCGAGCTGCTCGACCGTCACGATGCCGAGCAGGCGGCCGTCGTTGTCCACCGCGGCGAGCCCGCCCATGCGGCGCAGCGCGTCGTTGCCGAGCAGCGCCTCGAGCGGGGTCTCGGCGCTCACCTGGAGCGTGCCGCTCGCGTCCGGCTGGAAGACGTCGCGCACGCGCTGAGTGCGCCGCTCGGTCTCGGGCACGGCGTCGGCGCTCTCGCGGACGATCAGCCCACGGAAGCGCGCGGAGCCGTCGGTCACGGGGAACCAAGGCCAGCGGTAGCGCAGGAAGAACTCGTCGAGGGCGCGCTCGATCGTCGCGTCGTCCGGGATCGACACGGGGTCGGCATCCATCACGTCGGCGACGCGCAGTCCCTCCAGGCGCTCCGTGATCGCCGTCTGCGCGGTCGCGCCGCGCGCCGAGGAGCCCAGGATGAAGCCGATCACCGCGAGCCAGATGCCGCTGAACACAGCGTCGTTGAGCACCAGCAGCAGCCCGGCGCCCATGAACACATAGGAGAAGATCTGGCCGAGCCTGCCCGCGAAGCGCGTCGCGCTCGTGCGGTTGCCGGTGACGGCCCAGGCGATGGCGCGTGCGATCCGGCCGCCGTCGAGGGGGAACGCCGGGATCAGGTTGAACACGAGGACGAGCACGTTGACGCTCACGAGCCACGCGATCGCGTACTCGACGCCCGTCACCTCGGCGTTCTCCTGCAGCGTCAGGGCCTCGACGAAGCCCTCGCGCGAGCCAGCGAGCCCGATGCCGACCGCCGCGCCGGCGATCGCGATCGCCAGCGTCACGAGCGGGCCGGCCACCGCGACCTTGAACTCGGTGGCCGCCGAGTCGGTATCGCGCGTCATGCGCGCCACGCCACCGAAGAGCCAGAGCGTGATCTCGCTGATCCCGATCCCGTGCCGCAGCGCGACGAGCGCGTGCCCGAGCTCGTGCAGCAGGATCGAGGCGAAGAACGCGAGCGCGCTCGCGACCGCGAGCACGTACGGCATGTACGAGGAGTCGTTGACCCCGAGCGCGGTCTCGAACAGGTTCGAGAGCCAGAAGATCACGAGGAACAGGACGAAGAACCACGAGTAATCGACGCCCACGCGGATGCCCCGGACGTGGAAGAGCGTGAGCGCGCCGCGACCCATACCGGGATCGTACGGACCGGCGTCCCCGCGCAGCGGGCCAGAGGATCAGGAGACCGCTACGAGCGGCGCGACCGCACCCGTGTCGCGCCCGCGCGCCGAGTTGCCGCCGGCGCGCTTCGCCTCATACATGGCCGCGTCGGCTTCCCGCCAGAGGGAGGTGAAGGTGCCGTCGGGCGGGGGGCCGGTCGCGACCCCGATCGAGAGCGTCACGGCGGGGTGCTCCTCGCCGAGCCCGGCGACCAGCAGGCGCCGCGCCACCGCGCTCGCGTCGCGCGCCGAGGCGCCGGGGAGCAGCACGGCGAACTCGTCCCCACCCGGGCGGGCGATCGCGTCCGCCTGGCGCGTCTCCAGGGCGAGCCGGCGCGCGATGCTCCGGAGGATCGCGTCTCCGGCTAGATGTCCGTGCGCGTCGTTGAGCCGCTTGAAACCGTCGACGTCGATCATCAGCAGGCTGACGGGCGTTCCCTCGCGCAGCGCACGGGCGAGCTCGATCGTGGCGCGCTCCTCGAACGAGCGCCGGTTGAGCGCGCCCGTCAGTGCGTCCACGCGCGCCCGCTCGGCGAGCTCACCGAGCAACCGGTTTCGGCTGCGACGCAGGTGCGCGACCAAAAGGCCGGCGACGAGCAGCGTGCTCATCGTGACCAGCCAGCGCGTGAGCCCCTCGCCCAGCGGGAGATCCCGCAGCAGCCACGCGTACGACGTCCCGACGAGGGCGAGCTGGCCGATGGCGTGCGGGAGGGAGAGGAAGTTGAACGCGAACAGGCAGATCCAGACGAAGAGCATCTCGTTGTCGGTCGTGCCCGTGCCCACCGCGCCGCCCTCCGCGGTCGCGAAGGCGATCGTCGCCGTGCCCAGCCCGACCGCGACGCCCAGGACGGGCTGCGAGGCGCGTTGCAACACGATCAGCGCGATGCCGACGGCCGCCAGCCCCGCTCCAAGCGCAGCGATCAGCGCGTCCGATCCGGTCGCATGGGGCGGGAGCAGCACGGTGACGCCGGCGAGCACCCCTCCCGCGAGCATCATGTAGCCCGCCGCGCGGGCCGCTAGCCGTCGCTCCTGCTGGTCGGCGTCCATGCCCTTCACAGGCCCCTATCGGCGCCCGCGGAGCATCGCTTGATTGCCGAACGGGGGGCTCGTCCGTCAGTCCGGATCGCTGAAGCGAGGAGGCTCGCCGGAGAACGCGGCCTGGACCGCCGCGGCCTGGTTCGGCGTGCCCAAGAGCTCGCGCTGCAGCTCCGCCTCGAGCGCGAGCGCGTCCTCGGAGCGAGCGCGCGCGGCAGCGTTCCATAGCCGCTTGCCGCGGCGCACCGCGTCGGGTGAGCGCGCAGCGATCTCGCCGGCCAGCTCGAGCGCCGCCGCACGGGCGTCGTCGGCGAGCCTCGTCACGATGCCCAGGCGGTCAGCCTCCTCGGCGTCGACGAACCGGCCGGTGAACGTCAGCTCCTTGGCGACGTCGAGTCCCACGAGCGTCGGCAGCGTCTGGGTGATGCCCATATCGGGGATCAGCCCGTACTTGATCTCCATTACGGAGAAGCGCAGCCCCGGCTGCCCGATGCGCATGTCGGCGCCCAGCGCCAGCTGCGCGCCGCCGCCGAGGCAGTTGCCGTGCACCGCGGCGACGACCGGCATCGGCAGCCGCTGCCAGCCGTAGGTGATCCGCTGGACGACGTTGGCCGGGTCGCCATCGCGGCGCTCGAACAGCGTCTCGAAGCTCACGTCGCCGGCCAGAAAGCTCGGGAAGTCAAGCCCGGAGCAGAAGCTCTTGCCCTCTCCCGAGAGCACGACGGCCCGCACGTCCTTGCGCTCGGCCAGCGCGTCGATCGCTGCGTCGAGCGCCTGGAACATCTCCCAGTCGAGCGCGTTGTGCTTGTCCGCGCGCGTCAGGCGCACGTGCGCGACGTGTTCGTCGAAGTCGATCTGAACGCGCTCGGGGTTCACCGCGCCCTACGCCGCCGTCGGCGCGTGCCGCGCGATGATCCGCGAGAAGTCGATCCCGGGGGGGAGGGTGCCGAAGGCCCGCCCCGCGTCGCCGCCCAGGCGCGATGCGCAGAAGGCGTCCGCAACGGCCTCGTCGCCGAAGCGCACGAGCAGCGCGCCCTGCAGGACGAGCGCCATGCGCTCGACCACGCGGCGGGCCCGCGCCTCGATCTCATCGAAGTCGCCCAGCTCGTCGCGCAGCTCGCCGATCGCGGCGTCGAGGCGCCCGTCGGTGCCCTGCGCCTCGCCCACCTCGGCGAGGAAGGCCTCGACGGAGGCGGGGTTGCGGGCCATGCCGCGCAGGACGTCGAGGCACTGCACGTTGCCCGACCCCTCCCAGATCCCGTTGAGCGGTGACTCGCGGAAGAGCCGCGGCATCCCCGACTCCTCGACGTAGCCGTTGCCGCCGAGGCACTCGAGCGCCTCGGCCGCGTGGACCGGCGCGCGCTTGCACGTCCAGTACTTCAGGACCGCGGTGGCGAGCCGGCGCAGGTTCGCGGCGTCCTCATCGCCCGCGGCGGCCTCGTCGTAGGCGCGCGCGAGGCGCATCGCGCCGATCGTCGCCGCCTCGGACTCGATCGCGAGATCGGCGAGCACGTTGCGCATGAGCGGCTGATCGACGAGCAGCTTGCCGAAGGCGGCGCGCTCGGAGCAGTGGTGGATCGCCTGCGCGGTACCGACGCGCATCCCGGCGGCGGCGCCGATCACGCAGTCGAGGCGGGTGTGGTTGACCATCTCGATGATCGTCGGCACGCCGCGGCCCTCCTCGCCGACCATCCGCGCCCAGGCCCCGCGGAACTCCACCTCCGAGGACGCGTTCGAGCGGTTACCGAGCTTGTCCTTGAGGCGCTGCAGGTGCATGCGGTTGCGCTCGCCGTCGGGGGTGAAGCGGGGCAGCAGGAAGCAGGAGAGCCCGCCGTCGGCCTGCGCCAAGACGAGGAACGCATCGCACATCGGCGCCGAACAGAACCACTTGTGACCGGTGAGCTCGTACTCGCCTCCGGGACCGCCGCCGTTCAGCGGGCGGGCGACCGTGGTGTTGGCGCGCACGTCCGAGCCGCCCTGCTTCTCGGTCATCGCCATCCCGGCCAGCGCCCCGGCCTTCTCGGTAGCGGGGCGCAGGCGCTCGCCGTCGTAGACGAGCGAGGTGAAGCGCGGCTCCCACTCGGCCGCGAGCTCTGGCTGGGCGCGCAGCGCCGGCACGACGGAGTAAGTCATCGAGATCGGGCAGCCGACGCCGGCCTCCGCCTGCGAGAACGTCATGAACATCGCGGCGCGCGCGACGTGCGCGCCGGGCTTCGGCTCGCGCCAAGGCATGGCGTGCAGGCCGAACTCGACTGCCTTGGAGATCAGCTCGTGCCAGGCGGGGTGGAACTCGACCTCGTCGATGCGGTGGCCGAAGCGGTCGTGCGTGCGCAGCCGGGGCGGGAACTCGTTCGCCTCGCGTCCCCAGCGCTGGGCACGCTCCGAGCCGGCGAACTCGCCGACCTCGCGGGCGCGCTCGAGCGCCCACTCGGCGCCCTCGCGGACGAGCGCCTCGCTGAGCACCCGGTCGGTCTCGAAGGCGTTGTACGGCTCCAGCGGCGAGGCCTGGTTCGCCACCTCGTGCGTGGCGTGCCCGGCCCTCAGATCCTCCACGGTGGCCATTGGGTCATTGTCGCAGTCCGGGGGCCGAGGTGGTTCAGCTCGCCCGTGCGCGCCCTGCCCCGGCATCCGCCAATGCCGGCGAACCCGAGTGACTGACCCGTGGGAGCGGGTTGCTGCGGCGCGGCGCCGATAGCATCGCCGCCGATTCTTAAGACCCCCGAGCTACCGCTAGGAGCCCGCAGAAAGTGGCGAAGATTCAAGTCAAGAACCCGATCGTCGAGCTCGACGGCGACGAGATGACCCGGATCATCTGGGCGTTCATCAAGGAGCAGCTGATCCTGCCCTACCTCGACGTCGACCTGAAGTACTACGACCTCGGCATCGAGAGCCGCGACGCGACGGACGACCAGATCACCGTCGACGCGGCGAACGCGATCAAGGAGTACGGGGTGGGGGTGAAGTGCGCGACCATCACCCCGGACGAGGCTCGCGTCGAGGAGTTCGGCCTCAAGCGGATGTACCGCTCCCCGAACGGGACGATCCGCAACATCCTGGGCGGCGTCATCTTCCGCGAGCCGATCGTGATCTCGAACGTCCCGCGGCTCGTGCCCGGCTGGACGAAGCCGATCATCATCGGCCGTCACGCCTTCGGCGACCAGTACCGCGCCGAGGACACCCTGATCCCGGGGCCGGGCAAGCTGACGCTCACCTGGACGCCCAAGGACGAGGGTGAGCCGATCGAGATCGACGTGTTCGACTTCCCCTCGAGCGGCATCGCGATGGGCATGTACAACCTCGACGACTCGATTCGCGACTTCGCGCGCGCCTCGTTCCGCTACGGCCTCGAGCGCAACTTCCCCGTGTACATGTCCACGAAGAACACGATCCTCAAGACGTACGACGGGCGCTTCAAGGACATCTTCCAGGAGGTGTTCGACACCGAGTTCAAGGATGAGTTCGAGGCGCGTGGGCTCACCTACGAGCACCGGCTGATCGACGACATGGTCGCCGCGGCGCTCAAGTGGGAGGGCGGCTACGTGTGGGCCTGCAAGAACTACGACGGCGACGTGCAGTCCGACACCGTCGCCCAGGGGTTCGGCTCGCTCGGCCTGATGACGAGCGTGCTGATGACGCCCGACGGCAAGACGGTCGAGGCCGAGGCCGCGCATGGCACGGTCACCCGCCACTACCGCCAGCACCAGCAGGGCAAGCCGACCTCCACGAACCCGATCGCCTCGATCTTCGCCTGGACGCGCGGGCTCGCCGCGCGCGGGCGCATGGACGGCACCCCCGAGGTCACGGAGTTCGCGGAGACGCTCGAGCGTGTGTGCGTGCAGACGGTCGAGAGCGGCAAGATGACCAAGGACCTGGCGCTGCTCGTCGGCGGCGATCAGGAGTGGCTGACCACGCAGGAGTTCCTCGACGCGATCGACGAGAACCTGCG
>CBFGWL010000106.1:0-6423 GCA_965652565.1 uncultured bacterium | reverse complement strand
CCCCCAGCTACCGAATGTTGTCGTACAGCGAGAAGATCGGCAGGTACATCGCGATCACGATGAACCCGACGCCCGCGCCCACGAACGCGATCAGGAGCGGCTCGATCAGCGAGGTGAGCGCCTTCACCTTGGCGTCGACCTCGGTCTCGTAGAAGTCGGCGATCTTCTCGAGCATGTCCTCGAGCTGGCCGGAGTCCTCGCCCACCGAGACCATGTGCGAGACCATCGCGGGGAAGGCGGGGTTCTCCATGAGCGGCTTGGCGATCGAGCCGCCGCTGCGCACGGACGCGTACACGTCGTCCATCGCCGCCTCGACGACCGCGTTGCCCGACGTCGCGCCGGCGACCTTGATCGCCTGCAGCATCGGCACGCCGGAGGCGATCGTGCCGGCGAAGGTGCGCGACCAGCGGGCGAGCGCGACCTTGTGGACCACGTCGCCGATGTGGGCGGGCATGCGCAGCTTGATCCGATCCCACTGCATCCGGCCGACCTCGGTCTTCTTCCAGCGCACGAACGCGTAAGCGCCCAGGCCGATGATCAAA
The DNA here is from genome assembly GCA_965652565.1 of uncultured bacterium. Classification (GTDB taxonomy): domain Bacteria; phylum Actinomycetota; class Thermoleophilia; order Solirubrobacterales; family 70-9; genus RSA11. Next base: position 5,881 of record CBFGWL010000106.1, on the reverse strand, counting down.
AAGAGCGCGTACCACTTGCCGGTGATGAAGTCGGAGATGCTCACCGTGATCTGCGTGGGAATCGGCAGGTCCGCCGAGACGCCCGGGGTCTCGGCGGCCATCTCCTCGAAGATGTCGACGAAGACCGGGACGATGAAGGCGACCACGGCCATCATCGCCAGGATCGCGAAGGTGAAGACGATCGCCGGATAGGTGAGCGCCGACTTGACCTGGCGGCGCAGCGCGTCCAGGCGCTCGATCTGCGAGGCGGTGCGGTCGAGGGAGTCCTCCAGGCGGCCGGAGCTCTCGCCGGCGTGCACCATCGAGCGGAAGAGCTGATCGAACACGCCGGGCTGGCGCTCCATCGCGGCGGCGACCGAGCTGCCCGCCTCCACGTCCTGGCGCAGCGCGGCGATCGCCTTCTTGAGCATCTCGTCCTCGCTCTGCTCCTCGAGCGTGTGGAGCGAGCGCAGCATCGGCATGCCGGAACCGATCAGCGTCGCGAACTGCCGCGAGAAGATCGCCAGGCTGCGGACCTTGACGCTCTTGAAGCGCTGGAAGATCGATTCGAGCTTGAAGGCCTCGTGTTTCTCGGAGACGTCGAGGACGATCAGCCCGCGCTGGCGCAGCTGCTCCGTGACCTGCGCCTTGCTGGTCGCCTCGAGCTCGCCCTGGGAGGCGGCACCGGTGAGGTCGACGGCCTTGAACGCGAACGTCGCCACGGGGACCTACCTCACGCGGACGCCATCGCCGGCGCGGGCATCCCGGGCCCGCCGCCGATCAGGCGCTTGAGCTCCTCCGGCACGGCCGAGCGCTGCTCCGCGAGCGAGCGGGTGATCTTGCCCATGCGCACGAGCTGCGCGAGGTGCGCGTCCATCGTCTGCATGCCGATCGCGCCCGAGGTCTGGATCGACGAGTAGATCTGGTGCGTCTTGCCCTCGCGGATCAGGTTGCGGATCGCGGGGGTCGGCACGAGGACCTCGGTCGCCGCCACGCGGCCCGAGCCGTCCGCGGTGGGCAGCAGCTGCTGGGTGACGATCCCCTGCAGCGCGATCGAGAGCTGCATGCGCACCTGCTGCTGCTGGTGCGGCGGGAAGACGTCGATGATCCGGTCGACGGTCTGCGACGTCGACTGGGTGTGCAGCGTCGCGAAGACGAGGTGGCCGGTCTCCGCCGCGGTGAGCGCGGTCGAGATCGTCTCGAGGTCGCGCATCTCGCCGACGAGGATCACGTCGGGGTCCTCGCGCAACGCCGCCTTGAGCGCCGAGGAGAAGTCCGTGGCGTCGGCGCCGACCTCGCGCTGGTTGACGATGCAGCGCTTGTGCTTGTGGAGGAACTCGATCGGGTCCTCGATCGTGAGGATGTGCTCGTCGCGCTCGCTGTTGATCAGGTCGATCATCGAGGCGAGCGTCGTCGACTTGCCGGAGCCGGTCGGGCCCGTCACGAGCACGAAGCCGCGCGGTTTGCGGCAGAAGTCGGCGAGCACCTGCGGGAGGCCGAGCTGTTCGAGGGAGAGGATCTCGAAGGGGATCAGGCGGAACGCGGCCGAGATGGAGCCGCGCTGAAAGAACGTGTTGACGCGGAAGCGCGCGACGTTGGGGATCGCGTAGGCGAAGTCGAGCTGGAGGTTATTCTCGAACTCCTTGCGCTGCGCGTCGTTGAGGATCGAGTAGACGATCTCGCGCGTGTCCGTCGGGGTGAGCGTCGGGAAGTCCTCCATCGGCTTGATCGCGCCGCGTACGCGCATCGCGGGCTTGAAGCCGGGGCTCAGGTGAACGTCCGAGGCCCGCAGCTCGACCATGCGAGAGAGGACCGATGCGAAGTCAATGCTCATCGCAGCTTTGATCGGCTCGCGGGCGCGGGAGCTTTAGCGCGGCGCAGGGTCCCGCTCGCGCCACCATGGGCGATCTCGAAGGGCCAGGGCCCCCAACCCGCGACCCCCTTGCCCCGATGCAGCGCCGCCGCGCCTACCGTGAGACGCGCGCGACTTCCTGGATGCTCGTGATGCCGTCGCGCACCTTGTTCAGGCCGTCCTCCTGGAGGGTGAGCATGCCCTCCTCGCGCGCGACGCGCGTGAGCTCCGCCTCGGAGGCGTGGTTCACGGTGAGCTCCTTGATGCGCTCGCTCATCGGCATCACGGAGAACAGGCCGACGCGGCCGCGGTAGCCGGTCGAGCTGCAGCGCGGGCACCCGACGGGCTCATAGGCCTCGATGTCGCCGCCCACGCGGAAGCCCTCGGTAACGAGCGCCTCCCGGCTGAGGACCGTGCGGCGCTTGCAGTGCGAACACAGCTTGCGCGCGAGGCGCTGCGCGACGATCGTGTCGACCGCCGACGCGACCAAGAAGCTCTCGATCCCCATCTTCTGCAGGCGCGCCACCGCGCCCGGAGCGTCGTTGGTGTGCAGCGTGGTGAGCACGAGGTGGCCGGTGAGCGCCGCCTCGATCGCGATCCGCGCCGTCTCGGCGTCGCGGACCTCGCCCACCATGATCACGTCCGGGTCCGCGCGGAGCACCGAGCGCAAGCCGGTCGCGAAGGTGAGGCCGGCGCGGCGGTTCACGTTGATCTGGTTGATCCCCTCGAGCCGGTACTCGACGGGATCCTCGATCGTGATGATCTTCTTCTCGACGACGTTGATGTCGTCGAGCGCGGCGTAGAGCGTCGTCGACTTACCGGAGCCGGTCGGCCCGGTCACGAGGATCGCGCCGTAGGGCTTGCGCACCGCGTTCTCGAAGTGGTCGCGCGCCTCGCCGTGCATGCCGAGCTCGTCCAGGGTCCGCATCGCCGCCGACTTGTCGAGGATGCGGATCGTCGCCCCCTCCCCGCGCTGCGTCGGAAGCGTCGTGATTCGCAGATCCACCTTGCGGTCCTCGACCGTCACCCCCACGCGGCCGTCCTGTGGCACGCGCTTCTCGGCGATGTCGAGGTCGCACATGATCTTCAGGCGCGAGATCACGCCGGGGATCATCCGCTTGGGCACCTTCGCCGCCTCGTAGAGCACGCCGTCCACGCGGAAACGGACCCGCATGTCCTTCTCGCCCGGCTCGAAGTGAACGTCGGAGGCGCCCTCGTTCACCGCCTGGCCGAGGACGGAGTAGACGAGCTTGATGACCGGCGCGTCGTCGGCGGACTCCTGTAGCGCGTCGGCCGCCTCCTCGTCCTCCTCCTCGCTCTCCTCCTCGAAGAGCGCCTCGGAGACCGCGTTCTCGAGCGTGCTCAGGCGCAGGATGAACGCCTCGATGTCCTCCTCGCTGGCGACCGCGACCTCGCAGGCGAGCCCGGTCATCATCTGGATGTCGTCGAGGGCGATGACGTTCGCCGGGTCGGCCATCGCGAGCAGCAGCGTGTTGTCGTCGACGTAGCCGATCGGCACCGCGCGGTAGCGGCGGGCGGCGTTCGGCGAGATCAGGTTCGCTGCGCCCATGTCGATGTGGTAGCTGGCGAGGTCGACGTGGTGCAGCCCGTAGCGCTCGGCGAGGGCGCGCGCGAGCTGCTCGGAGGTGATCGCCTTGCGCTCGAGCAGGATCTGCTCGGGAGCGCGGCCGGCGACGCGCGCCTCGGCGATCGCCTCCTCCACGCGCTCGCGCGAGGCGAAGCCGAGATCGACGATCACGTCCGTGAGGAACATCGCCGAGTGTCCGTGGCCGAGCGGGGGCGTCAGCCCCGGCGTCTGCTGCGGCTGAGCAGGGGGCTGCGGCGCGGCCGCTTCGCCCTCGGGCAGCGCCGCTTCGGCGTCCTGGCGGGCCGTTTCGGCTTCGCCTGGAGCCTCGTCGCCCTCGCTCGGGACGGGTCGCAAATAGCCGGGTCTAGGTTCGGGCATCCTCTGTTCGGTTCGGCATTTCGTCCAGGGCGCTTGAGCCTTGGTACCCCTATGCGATATGGGGCCCGGCCCCCAGGCGAACCGAAAGCCCGAGGCGCCCGCTACACCACTCTTACCCGGTCGGCGCCTGCCATCAAGCCGCCGCCAGAGCAGCTGCACGCATCCGGTCAACCGGAGCGTCGCGGCCGGTCCACAGCTCGAACTGCGGAACGCCCTGGCGGACGAGCACCTCGAGCCCGTCGATCACGCTCGCGCCGGCGGCGCGGGCTGCGGCCGCCAGGGGCGTCTCGCGCTGTCCGTAGACCAGGTCGACCACGATCCGCTCCGGGCCGAGGGCACCGAGGTCCAACGGGAGCGCCGTCAGCGGATCATCGGCTTCCGGGGCGCCCGCGGCAGCACGCATGCCGACCGTGGTCGTGTTGACGACGAGCCCCCACGCGCCCGCGCGCGCGGCCTCCGCGTCGATCGCCTCGACGCCGAACTCAGCGGCGAGATCCTCGGCCTTCGCCGCGGTGCGGTTCCAGATCGCCACCTGCGCCCCGGCCTCGCGCAGCCCCCAGACGGCGGCGCGCGCCGAGCCGCCCGCGCCGAGCACGAGCGCACGGAGCCCTGCGGCCGGGCGCGGGAGCGCGTCGAGCACGCCGTTGGGGTCTGTGTTGTGGCATTCGATCCGCCCCTCGCGGAAGTGCAGCGTGTTCGCCGCGCCGATCGCCTCGGCCGCGGGCGAGCGCACGTCCGCGATCGCAAGCGCGGCGAGCTTGTGCGGGACCGTGACGCTCGTGCCCACGAACCCCTGGGCCGGGAGCGAGCGCACCAGCTCGTCGAACTCCTCCGGCGCGACGTCGATCGCCTCGTAGCGCCACTCGTCGTCCATGCCGAGCTCCGCCAGAGCCGCGTTGTGCATGGCGGGCGATCGGCTGTGGGAGACCGGATGGCCCAGGACGGCGAGCCTGGGCATCACTCGCACTCGGTCGGGGACTTGCCGCCGGCGGCGTCGCGCGCGTTGTTGTAGTTCGCGACGGCGGCGTCGAACTCCGCCTGGGTCTCCACGAACTCGTGCTCGCCGCACGTGCCGGGCTTGACGACGTAGAAGAAGTAGTCGGTGTCCGCCGGGTTCGCCGCGGCCTCGAGCGAGGCGAGACCGGGGTTGCCGATCGGCCCAGGCGGCAGGCCCGCGTGGACGCGGGTGTTGTACGGCGAGTCCGTGGCGAGCTCGGACTCCTTGAGCGGCTCGTCCCAGTTGTCGGTGATGTAGCGCACCGTCGCGTCGATCCCCAGCGGCGTCCCGGCCGAGAGCCGGTTGTAGATGACCGACGCGGCCAGCCTGCGTTCGTCGGCGACCGAGATCTCCCGCTCGATCATCGAGGCGATGATCACGACGTCGTACGGGGAGAGGTTCGCGCGCTTGGCCTTGCGCATGTTCACGCCGGCGAAGTTGTCCCGGAAGGCCTGCACCTGCTTGCGCACGAGCTGCTTGACGTTCCCGCCCCTGTAGACCTCGTACGTCGCCGGGAAGAGGAAGCCCTCCAGCGACTCGGCGTTCTGCGCGCCGAACGCCTTGAGGTTGAAGCCCTTCGTGGAGTTCGTCGCCTTGACGTAGTTGCCGCGCAGGCCGGCGTCCTTGACGACTCGGGCGATCTGCTTGCGGCTCAGCCCCTCCGGGATCGTGACCGAGACCGTCGGGCGCTCCTTGGCCGCCGGTGCGGGCGGGGGGTCGTCGCCCCCGCGGGAGATGATCGCGCCGGCGCCGGCGACGAGGACGATGAGCGCCGCGATGCCGGCGAGCGCGGCAAGGCGGCGCCGGCGGATCTGCGCGCGGCTGCGCGGCGGGCGCGGGGGACGCCGGCCGCCGGTGGTCCGTGGTGGGTCCGCGGCGGGTGGCTCGACCGGCGGGGCGGGCGGCGCCGCGGTCGGGGCGCGCTCGTGCGTCGCCGTGTCGAAGTCGAAATCCACATCGAGATCCACGGGCGCGACCGGCCTCGGGGCAGGCTCGCGGGACGGGGCCTCCGGCTCGGCGGGCTTGGGCGCGGGCACCGCGCTCGTCTCGCCGGTGGCCTCGCGCACCCTGTCGGCGAGCGACTTAA
>CBFGWL010000105.1:0-6619 GCA_965652565.1 uncultured bacterium | reverse complement strand
CCCCCCCCCCCCCCCCGCGCGCCCCCCCCCCGCCGGGGGGGGGGGGGGGCGCCCCCGCCGCCCCCCCGCCCCCGGCGGAGCCGTCCACCCGCGCGCCCCCCCCGCGGGGGGCCCCCCCGCGGCCGACGGCGAGGCGGGGCGTCGGCTCGAGCTGACGGGCGCGCAGGGCATCGGCTCGCTCCGCGTCGAGCTCGGCGGCGATGTCGGGTCGCTCGAGGAGCGCGAGCCCGGCGGCCGCGCCCCCGAGCTCGCCCGTGACCGCCAGCACGTCGCCGGGGCGCGCCCCGGCGCGCGTGACGAGCGCGTCCGGCTCGTCGGCCCAGCCGATCACCGTGACCGCCAGGAACAGCACCGGCGAGGCGACGAGATCGCCGCCCGCCACCCCGGCGCCCGCCGCCGCCACGGCCGCGCCCACGCCGTCGGCGAGGGCGGCCAGCTCCTCGTCGGAGACCTCGGCGGGCAGGCCCAGCTGCACGAACGCCGGCCCGGGGCGCGCGCCCATCGCGGCCAGATCCGAGAGCGCGGCGGCGAGCGCCTTCGCACCGATCGCCGCGGGCGGGAACGTGTCGCGGCGGAAGTGCACGCCGTCGACGACGGCGTCCACCGACACCGCGCTCGCCCCCGCGCCGGCCAGCACCGCGGCATCGTCGCCGCTGCCGACCGCCACGCCCTCGCCGTCCGCGGCGCCGGCGCGCGCCAGGCGCTCGCGGAACATCTCGATCAGCTCGAACTCACCGGCCACACGGCGACGATACGGCAGGCGCGGGCGGGGATCAGAGCGGGATCGTGGGCCGCAACTGGAATGCCGTCAGCGCCAGCGTCAAGGCGAGCAGGGTCCGATCGCGCGCCAGCGCCGCGAACGGCAGCAGCCAGATCACGTACCAAGGGGTCATGTACGCGCTCGCGATGAGCAGCGCGAAGGTCGCCCACCCTGCCGCCCGCACCCAATCCCCGCCCCGCCAGGTCCAGCGCAACAGCAGGATGAGCGCGATCGCGAACCCGGCGGCGAGCACGGCGCGCACCACATCCACGTCGAGCCCAGCGCGGGAGATCGTCGCGGGCACGCTCCAGTGGCTGATGCGGCCCTGGCTCGAGCCCAGTACGTCGAAGGCGCGGGCGAGATCGGCGCCGTAGAGCGCGAGCCCGGCGGCGCCCACGAGCGCGGCGGCCGCGAGCGCGCCGGCGAGGAGGCGGGCGATCGCCGCGCGCCGCCCCCGGCTCTCAGCGGCACCCGCGCCGAGGAGCGCGAAGGGCGCCGCGATCCCGCCCGCCGACTTGACGGCCACCGCGGCCGTGAGCGCGGCTCCCGCGAGCGACTCGCGCGCTGACCAGACGAGCGCGATGCCCGCCACCACGCCGAGCGCCATGAGCACGTCGTTGTGGGCGCCGCCGACGCCGTGGACGAGGAAGATCGGGTTGAGCGCGACGGCGGCGACCGCGCGCCGCGGGTCGGCGCCGCGCCAGGCGGCGACCCTACCCACGAGAGCGACGAGCGCGAGCGCGGCGAGCGCGGTCAGCGCCTTGAGCGCCCACAGGGCGGCGGGAACGCCCAGGGCGGCCAGCGGCACGCTCAGCCAGGTGAACAGCGGCCCGTAGACGCTCTCGGCGTCGCGGTAGTCCTGCACGCGCTGCGCCGCATCGTCCGCGGGAAGGTCGACAGGCGCCGCGGCGTAGGGGTTCAGGCCCTCGAGCTCTAGGCGCCCGTATGAGATGTAGCTGAAGACGTCGAGCGAGAGCAGCGGCGGGGCGAGCGCGAAGAGCGCGATCGCGAGGGCGACCCCCCACCACAGCGCCCGGCTCGGCAGGGACGGCGCGCCCCAGATGACCCCGAGGTAGGCGGCGAAAGCCACGATCAACAGCGCGAGGAATTGCGCGCCGTCGAGCCCCAGCCCCCCACCGAAGAGGCCGAGCACCCAGCGCGGTGAGCCGGGCTCAGTCCCTGGGACGAAGAGCGGCCCGGCAGCCGCCAGTCCTATGAGGGCGACCGCCAGGATCGCCCCGGCGACGCGTGCGATCAGGTCCCGGTCCCGCCGGTTCCGCGATTGCCGTTCCCGTTGTTCCCGCCGTTGTTGCCGTTGCCGCCGTTGCCGGTGTCGGGCTCGTCTTGGATGCCCGGCGCGTACGCGTCGTCGGGCTCGCCGTCGCCGTCGGCATCCTCGGGCGTCTCGGTGGTCCCGTCCTCGTCGTAGCTCTCGCCCGAGTCGTCGTCGTAGTCGGAGGCCCTGTTCGTGTAATCGCTGCGGTGCGGCGCGAGGTCGGCGGGGTTCTTCGGCTCGGGGAAGTCGTCGCAAGGCTCCGAGGCGGCCACCTCCATGTAGGCGCGCCAGATCGGCGCCGCCAGATCGGCGCCGTACCCGGGCATCGGCACGCGGGCGTCCGGGTTACCGACCCAGACCGCGGTCGAGACGTGCGGCGTGTAGCCGACGAACCACGCGTCGGACTGCTGCTCGGTGGTGCCGGTCTTGCCCGACGCCGGGCAGCCGAAGTTCGCGCTCGGCGCCGTGCCGCCGCCCTGCAGGGCGCCCTTCATCACGTCGGCCACCGTGTACGCGACGCCGTCGGAGATCACGCGGGTGCCCTCGTCCTTGGGCTCATCGACCTCCCCGTCGGGGAACTCGACCCTGTTGATCGCGGTCGGCTTGTGGCGGATGCCGCCGTTGGCGATCGTCGAGTAGGCGCTCGCCATGTCGAGCACCGAGACCCCGTAGGTGAGCGCGCCCAGGACCTCGGCGGGGTAGTTGTTGAGCTCAGCGGTGATCCCGAGCTTCTTCGCCATCTCGTTCATCGCCTCGGGGCCGATGTCCAGGACGAGCTGGGCGTACACCGTGTTGATCGACGCCGCCGTCGCGGTGCGCAGGGTCGCCGAGCCACTGCCGCCGCCGCTCACGGTCCACGGCTCGGTGCCGCCGGTGTCGAGCGTGATCGTGCTGGGCGCGGCGTACGAGGTCGAGTCCGGGTCGATGCCCATGTCCACCGCGGCGGTGAGCGCGAAGGGCTTGAAGGCGGAGCCCGGCTGTCGCAGGCCCTGAGCCGCGAGGTTGAACTGGCTGTCGTCGTATTGCGCCGACGACGCCATCGCCTTGATCTCCCCGGTGTCGGCGTCGATGGACACCAACGCCGCGGCCGCCCCGGGGGTCGTGTGGTAGTTGTCGATCGCCGCTTGCGCCGCGTCCTGGAGCTTGGGCTCGAGCGTCGTGTGGACCTTGAGCCCGCCGAGGCGCACGGTGTTGACGCCGTAGCGGTCGATCAGCTCCTGTTGGACGTAGTCGAAGAAGTACTGGTAGCGGATCGTCTCGTAGCGGTAGCCGCGCTCCAGGCCGAGGCCGCGCTCGCGCCACTTCTCGTACTTGGCGTCGCTGATCTTGCCCTGGTCGCGCATCGCCTTGAGCACCAGGTTGCGGCGCTGGATGGCCCGCTCGGGGTTCTCAAAGGGGTTGTACTGCGAGGGCGCCTGGGGCAGGCCGGCGAGCAGCGCCGCCTCGCCGAGGTTCAGGTCGCTCACGTGCTTGTTGAAGAAGACCTGGGAGGCGGCCTCGACGCCGACCGCGGTCCGCCCGTTGTTCGTGCCGTAGGAGGCGGTGTTGAGGTACTGCTCGAGGATCTCGTTCTTCGAGTACTCGTTCTCGTACTCGCGGGCCATCTCGGCCTCGATGATCTTGCGCTCGAGCGTGTCCTCGGGGTCCTCGATGTAGAGGTTGCGCACAAGCTGCTGGGTGATCGTCGAGGCGCCCTCCCTGATCTCACCCGCCTCGACGTTCTCGACCGCCGCGCGGATGATGGCCCCGTAGTCGACGCCCGAGTGCTGGTAGAAGCGCTCGTCCTCGATCGCGATCGTCGCCTGCCGCAGCTTTCTGGGGATCTCCTTGAGCGGGACCCGCTCGCGCAGGATGTCGGCCTGGATGTAGCCCAGGCGCGAGCCGTCGGCCGCGAAGACCTCGGAGCTCTCACCGCTGTTGATGGGCTTGAGCGTGGAGATCGACGGGGCTGAGCTGGCGACGTCGTAGACCCAGAAGGCGGCCCCTCCCGCGGCGGCGACGATCACGCCGAGCAGCACGGCGAAGGCGGCAGCGACCTTCTTGCCGAACGAACTCCGCGAGCGCCGGTGGCGATGTCGTGCGCGCGCTGACATGAAGCGGGGTCTAGAAAGGGTACTCCGGGCGCCTCGAGGGCCGAACCTCTCAGTTCTCGGCTGAAGTCAGCAACCCTGCCTCACGCAAGGCGTTGTGCGCGCGCTCGCGCAGCGCCGCCTCCTCGCCTTCGACCACTGTGCGCGTCGGATCGCTGGGGCCCTGGATCACCAGACGGACGCCGTCGGCGGTGATCTCGGCGAGCTCCACCTGCTCGGCGCCGGCGCCCTCGATGACGCGCCGGGCGACCGCGACGTCGGCGTCCGGAGGCAGCCACACGTTGACGGTCGCCGGGGCCGCCCGGTTGCCGGTGGAGCGGTTGTAGACGACGCTGGAGATCACCTCCTCGTTGGGGATCACCATGAGTCGTCCGTCGCCGGTGTCGATGTACGTGTACGAGAGCGTGATGTCCTCGACCCGACCCGACGCGTCGAGGATCTCGATCGCATCACCGATGCGAAACGGCTGCGTGATGGCCAGCAGGATGCCCGCGAGCGGGTTGGCCAGGACCTGGCGCGCCGCGAGGCCGATCACGATGCCGAGCACGGCGCTCGAGGCGAGCAGCCCGGTCGCGATCCGGTTGAGATTCGTGAACTGGCTGAGCGCGAGCGAGACGCCGATCAGCACGATGACCACGAAGACGAGGCGCCTCACCACCTGCAGGCGGGTCTGGGTGGCGCGCGCGGCGTTGACGTCGCTCACCCGCCTCGTCGCCGCCCGCGTGGCGCGGCCGAGGACGAAGCGATCGACCAGATAGGCGATCAGGAAGGTGACCGTCAGCGTGATCAGGGCGCCGATCACGTCGCCGTACTCGTCCCAGAAGGTCTCTTCCATGGACGCGATCCTGCCAAGCTTGCGCACCTGATGACGACCCGCGCCCTGCTGATCGACGCGCTCGGGACCATGGTCGAGCTCGAGCCGCCCTGGGTCCACCTCGCCGATTCCCTCGGTATCGAGCCGGACGAGAAGCTCGTGCGAGCCGTGCGCGCGGAGATGGCGTACTACAAGGAGCACGCCCATGAGGGGCGCGACGAGGAGTCACTCGCCGAGCTGCGCCGACGCTGCGCGGACATCATCTCCGCCGAGCTCGGGCGCGAGGTGCCGGTCGAGACGATGATGAGCGCGATCCGCTTCCGCGCCTACGACGACGCCGCGCCGGCGCTGCGGGCGCTCCGCGCGGCGGGTGTGCGGACCGTGTGCGTTTCGAACTGGGACGTCTCGCTCACCGACGTGCTCGCCCGAGTCGGCCTGGCCGAACTGCTCGACGCCGTCGTGAGCTCGGCCGAGGCGGGCGCGCGCAAGCCCGATCCCGCGATCTTCACGCGCGGCCTCGAGCTCGCCGGTTGCGGGCCGGACGAGGCGCTCCACGTGGGCGATACCCCGGAGGAGGACATCGAGGGAGCGCGCGCGGCGGGGATCCGGGCGCTGCTCATCGACCGCGAGGGCAGCGGCGATCTAAGCTCGCTCGCCGAGCTACCGGAGAAGATCCTGGCGTGAGCGAGCTTCCCTCCACCGGCCCAGTCACCGAGCCGCGCGAACCCTCGTGGGTGAAGGGCCCGGAGCCCTCGCCGGCGACGAGCGCTCCGTGGGGGCCGGGTCGCGTCCTGGTCGGGGCGGGCCTGCTGATCATCGTGATCACGATCGCCGCCTCGGTCGTCTACGGGATCGAGGGCGACGCGGACTCGCTCGCGGGCCGGCTCTCGCTGCAGGCGGCGCTCGCCCTCGGCATGGCGGCGATCGCGTTCATCGCGGCGGGCGCGGACTTCCGCCCGGTGAGCCCGCGCCGGCTCGGCCTGGGGCCCTCGCTGAACGCACCGCTCCGCGCAGCCGCGGCGGCGTACTTCACGTATCTGGGCTGCGCGCTCGTGCTCTCCCTGCTGCTCTCGCCCGAGCAGGAGGACGTGACGCGCGAGCTCGGCTGGGGCGAGGGCGCGTTCGCGAACGTGGCCGCGGCCTTCCTGATCATCGTCGCCGCCCCGGTGAGCGAGGAGCTCTTCTTCCGCGGCTTCATGTTCGCCGGCGTGCGGGCCCGCGCCGGGTTCTGGGTGGCCGCCGTGGTCTCGGGCGGCATCTGGGGGCTCGTGCATTTCACGGGCCCAGAGAGCTGGCCCGTCGTGCTGCAGCTGACGGTCTTCGGCGTGATCCTGGCCTGGCTCTATGAGCGCACCGGATCGATCCGGCCCGCGATCGCCGTGCACGCGATCAACAACGGCCTCGCCTTCTGGATCCTGACGACGACGTAACCCGCCCTATACACGCGCCCGAGGTGCTGTCAGAATGGCGGCGGTGAAGCTGCGGGCAGCAATCGCGGTAGGGGCAGGGGCGCTCGCGCTCGCCGTACCCGCGCACGCCCTCGCGCAGGATGAACCCCCGGCCGAGGAAACCGCCGCGGCGGCCGAGGAGCGCAAGGGCGCCGAGCAGCGGCGCGGCACGGACGACCCGAAGCCGGCGAAGATCACGCTCAAGATCAAGGGCGCGAAGAACGGCAAGGT
>CBFGWL010000104.1:0-6675 GCA_965652565.1 uncultured bacterium | reverse complement strand
GACATCATCGTCTGGAACTCGAACATCACCTGCAGCCCGCCCTGGGAGACCTCGGGCTGGTAGGGCGTGTACGGCGTGAGGAACTCCGAGCGCTGCGTGATCGCGTCGACGATCGCGGGCGAGTAGTGGTCGTACATGCCGGCCCCGATGAAGCAGAGCTCGGCGTCGGCGTCGACGTTGCGCGCCGCGAGTTGCGCCAGGTGGTGGTAGACCTCGGGCTCGGACATCCCCTCCGGCAGCTCGAGCTCGCGGTCGAACCTGACGTCGGCGGGGATCTGCTCGAAGAGCTCCTCGGTCGAGCGAACGCCGATCGCGTCCAGCATGGCCTGCCGGTCCGCGTCCGTCGCTGAGGTGTAACGGCTCACCGGATTGATCCTAGAGCTCGCCGCGGCGAGCCCCGCTCATCCCCTCCAGACCCCCGTCTGCGCGCCCGCAAGCCCGCTAGCTCTCGGCGAGCAGCTGACGATAGGCGGCGGCGTCGAGCAGCTCGTCGACCTCGGCCGGATCGCTCAGCCTGACCTTGACGAGCCAGCCCTCGCCGTAGGGGTCCTCGTTGATCTTCTCCGGGCTCTCCCCCGCCGCCTCGTTGACCTCGATGACCTCGCCGGAGAGCGGCGCGTAGACGTCGGATACCGCCTTCACCGACTCGACCTCCGCGTACGTCTCGTCCTTGGTCACGGTCGCGCCCACCTCGGGCGGCTCGAAGAAGACCACCTCGCCGAGCTGGTTCTGCGCGTACCAGGTGATCCCGAAAGTGGCGACGTCTCCGTCGATGCGCGCCCAGTCGTGCTCGCGGTGGTACTTCAGGTCCTCGGGATAACTCTCTTCGGCGGCCACGCTCTCCTCTTCCTCCGGTCGTCAGCTTTCGTCCTTGGCGTAGAGCGGCCTGGACTCTACGCGCGCAGCGCGACGCTTGCCGCGTACGTCGATCGCGAGCTCGGTGCCCGGCTCGGCGTAGGCGCGCTCCACGTAGGCCATGCCGACGCCGCGCTCCAGGCAGGGCGAGTGCGTCCCCGAGGTGACGACGCCAACCGGCTCATCGTCCGGGCCGAGGACGGCGTTGCCCTGGCGCGGGATGCCGCGCTCGGTGAGCGCGAACGGAACCAGGGTCTGCGGGGTGCCGGCAGCGCGCGCCGCGGCCACCGCGTCGGCGCCGATGAAACCGGTCTCCTCCTTGCAGCACCAGCCGAGCCCGGCCTCGATCGGGTTGCGGCTCTCGTCCATGTCGTTGCCGTAGAGGTGAAAGCACGCCTCGAGGCGCAGCGTGTCGCGCGCGCCGAGGCCGGCCGGCTGCGCGCCGGCCTCGAGCAGCGCCCGCCACAGGGCGGCCGCGTCCGCGGGCGCGCACATGATCTCGACGCCGTCCTCGCCCGTGTAACCGGTCCCGCACACCAGGCAGCCGGCGCCCGCGACCGCGAGCTCGCTCGCCCGGAACCGCTTGGGCAGCTCGCCGGCGGCCAGCCCCGCGACGATGCCGCGCGCGTCCGGCCCCTGCACGGCGAGCATCGCCCAGTCCGCGAGCGCGTCGCGCACCTCGCAGTCGAAGCCCGCCGCGTGCTCGCGGAACCAGGCGAGGTCGCGCTCGTGGTTGGCGGCGTTCGTGACGGTCAGATAGCGCTCGTCGCCGAGGCGGTAGGTGAAGAGGTCGTCGAGGATCCCGCCGTCGTCGCGGCAGAGCACGGAGTACTGGGCGCCGCCGGGCGCGATCTTGGCGACGTCGTTGGACAGCACGCGCTGGAGGAAGTCGAGCGCCTCCGGGCCCTCGGTCTCGATCTGACCCATGTGGGAGACGTCGAAGACGCCGCACGCGTTGCGGACCGCAAGGTGCTCGGCGACGACGCCCTCGTACTGAACGGGCATCTCCCAGCCCGCGAACGGGACCAGCCTGGCGCCGGCCGCGGCGTGTTCGGCATGCAGTGGCGTGCGGCGCAGATCGCTCATGCGCCCGCAGCCTACTCGCGCTGTGGGCGGCTCAGCGGCCCTTCAGGAAGTCAGGGACGTCGATGTCGCCCTCGGTCACCGAGAGCTCGCGCCGCTCGCGGTCGCCGAGCGGCGATACGGAGCGGCGCCGGGCGCGATCGCGCACCTGGATCGGCTTGCGCGCCAGCGTCTCGAAGCCCTCGAAGCCCGTGGCGATCACGGTGACGCGCACCTCGTCGCCCATGCTCGGGTCGATGACGGTGCCGAAGATCACGTTCGCGCTCTTGTCGGCGTGCTCCACGGCCACCGTGGCGGCGTCGTTGACCTCGTGCAGGTTGAGGTCCTCCGAGCCGGTGATGTTGAGCAGCATGCCCGTCGCGCCGTCGATGGGCTGCTCCATGAGCGGCGAGGAGATCGCCATCTTGGCGGCCTCCACCGCGCGGTTCTCGCCCGCGGCCACCCCGACGCCCATCATCGCGGAGCCGGCCTCGGACATCACCGTACGCACGTCGGCGAAGTCCAGGTTGATCTGCCCCGGCGTCGTGATCAGGTCGGTGATGCCCTGCACGCCCTGGCGCAGGATGTCGTCGGCCATCCGGAAGGCGTCCTGCACCGTGGTGCGGCGCTCGACGACCTGCAGGAGTTTCTCGTTCGGGACGACGATCAGTGTGTCGACGTTCGCGCGGAGCTTGTCGATGCCCTCGAGCGCCTGCTGCATGCGGCGGGCACCCTCGAACTCGAACGGCTTGGTGACGACGCCCACGGTGAGCGCGCCGATCTCCTCCTTGGCGATCTCGGCGATCACCGGCGCCGAGCCGGTGCCCGTGCCGCCGCCCTCGCCGGCGGTGACGAAGACCATGTCGGCGCCCTTGAGCGCCTCCTTGATGTCGTCCCGCGACTCAGCGGCCGCGCCCGCGCCCACCTCTGGGTTGGCGCCCGCGCCGAGGCCCTTGGTCAGGTTGTGCCCGATCGAGAGCTTGATGTCGGCGTCGCACGACTGCAGCGCCTGGACGTCGGTGTTGATCGCGATGAACTCGACGCCCTTGAGTCCGGCGTCGACCATGCGCGACACGGCGTTGGTGCCGCCGCCGCCGGCACCGACGACCTTGATTACTGCGAGGTAAGAGCTCTCGACCATGTCCTTAAAAAGCTTGCTTGCTCGGGGGAGAATCCGTCCGAGGCTTAACCCATACTAGAAGGTTTTGCAGGTGCAAATGCCTCGACTTGAAGCCGACGGTACGGCATCACCCTAGGGGTGTCAACGCAGGGTTCCCGATCTGGCATGGAATCATGCATGGCGCAAACCCTCAATCAGTGGTTGAGACTCGAGCCGCGACGGCAACCCTCAAGCACCGGTCGAGAGTCTCCGTACGCGGCGGGTTTCCGCATAGCTACTGCGATGGGGCCTCCTCCGTGGCCGCGGAATCCCCTGCGCTGGCGCCGCCGATCGCCGGGCGCTCGGGAACGCGCAGGTCGAGATACGTGAGCGACGTAACCTCGGGCTCGGCGAGCACGGCCGCGGCGGCGGCCCACTTGTCGCCGGCCCGCTCCGGGCCGCCGAAGCGCAGCGGGATACCACCCTTGAGCTCGATCTCGACCCCGTACTCCTCGCCGTAGCTCACGTCGCGGACCAGCTCGGCGAGCGGCTCGGGCGCCGCGCCCAGGACGAGCGCCAGTGCGAGCCCTTCGTCGCGCAGCTTGTCGCCGCCCGCGGGCAGTCGCTCCTCGAGGCTGATCGCGGGGAGCTTCGCGTCCGTCTTCACGCCCGCCAAGACGGTGCCGTCGCCCGCGACGGGCGCGACGCCGTCCTTGCCACGCACGAGCAGGACCGGCGGGCGCTCCTTGACGGTGATGCGCAGCCCCGTCGGGAAGCTCGCGTCGGTACGCAGGCCTACGAAGGTCGGGAAGCGCTCAGCCGCTGCGCGCAAAGCGTCCTCGTCCACATGCAGGGTCGTCATCTCGCGCGCGGCCTCGTCGAGGGCCTCGGCGATCGCCGCCGCCTCCGGCCCGCTCGCCCCCTCGACGGTGACGTCCTTGACGGCGAAGATCGGCAGATCGCGCAGCCACAGCATGTACCCGGCGGCGAGGACTGCGATCAGCGCCGCGACCACGAGGAGGCCGCGCGGGCGGACAGCGGCGCGCAGCCAGCCGCGCCAGCCGCGCGGACGGGCGGTCGCCGCGCGGGTGCGGCGCCGGGGCGTCGGCGCGGCGCGCCGGGCGCGACCGCGGGTGCGCGGCGCCGGCGGGCGGCGGCTGCCCTGGCCGGAGGTGCGCTTCGGCTTCGCGGGCGCACGAGCGCCGCCCTGCGCACGCCGGGTGCCTTGGGAGCGCTTGCTCTGCGAGGCGCTTCGGGTTGCCGCCCGGCGCCTCCCCGCCGCCGTGGAAGCTCGGGTTGGGCTCATCCGCCCACCTGTTCGCGGGCGAGGGCGCCGATCCTGCCCCGCGGGCCCGTCAGCGCGTCTCGGCGAGCTCGCCTGCGAGCATGTGGATGTCCCCGGCGCCGATCGTGACGAGCAGATCACCCGGGCCCAGCCGCGGGGCCAGAAAGAGGGCCGCGCGTTCGCGATCGCGCAGCCACCACACGGGCTTGCCGCCGGCGCGGTCCGCCGCGGCGCGGGCGACGTCGAGCCCGCTCACGCCAGCGAGCTCCCCCACCGGTTCCTCGCGGGCGGGATAGACGTCGAGCACGCCGATCGCGTCGGCCTCGGCGAGCGCGGCGCCGAATTCCTGCGCGAAGGCCTTGGTCCGCGAGTAGAGGTGCGGCTGGAAGATCGCGATGAGGCGCTTCGGCTCGAGCTCGCGCAGCGCGGCAAGCGTGGCGCGCACCTCCGTGGGGTGGTGCGCGTAGTCGTCGTAGATGAGCGCCCCGGAGCGCTCGCCGCGCAGCTCCTGACGGCGCAGCATCCCTGGAAAGCTCTCCAGCGCCCGCGCGGCCGCCTCCACGTCGAACCCGGCGAGCTCGAGCGCGCCGAGCGCGGCGCGGGCGTTCAGCTTGTTGTGGCGGCCGGGGACGCGCAGGGCCAGCTCCCCCGGCCCGGGCGCAGCCTCGTCGAAGCGCACCACCGCGGCGCCCTGCGGCGCGAGCCCCGCCAGCCCGTCCGCAGCGACCAGGGCGCGGGCGGGCGCGACGAAGCGCTCGAACGCCTCGAAGAGCTCAGCCCGGGAGGACCAGCGCGCGTGGTGGTCGAGCTCGAGGTTGGTCACGACCGCGATCTCCGGCCGCAGCTCGAGGAAGCTGGCGTCGGACTCGTCGGCTTCGGCGACGACCCACTCCCCCGTGCCGTGCCCGGCGTTCGCCGGGCCGCCGTCGCGCCCCGCGCCCGGCAGCTCGCCGCCGATGAAGAACGTGGGCTCCTCGCCGAGAGCGCGCAGGGCGTGAACGATCATCCCGGTCGTGGTCGTCTTGCCGTGGGTGCCCGCGACCGCGATCAGCCGCCCGCCCGCGCAGAGCTCGGCGAGCAGCTCGCCGCGGTGCAGGACCCGCTGGCCGCGCTCGCGGGCGATCGCGAGCTCGGGGTTGTCCTCCGGGATGGCCGTCGAGATCACCACGTCCGCGTCCGCGGGCACCGCATCGGCGTCGTGGCCGACGCGCGGCTCCAGGCCGGCGGCACGCAGGCGCTCCAGGTAGGAGCTCGCGGCCCGGTCGCTGCCGGTGACGCGCGCCCCGAGCTCGTGGCAGACGAGGGCGAGGCCGCTCATGCCGGCGCCGCCGATCGCGATGAAGTGGAGCTTTCGGGAGGGCCAGTCGCTCACGGGGGCACTAGTCAAGCGCAGCGAGGAGCTCGGCGGCGACGCGCTCGGCGGCATCGGGCCGCGCGAGCGTGCGGGCGGCGGCGCCCATCGCGGCGAGGCGCTGCGGATCGCCGAGCAGCTCGCCGACCCGCGCGCGCACGAGCTCGCCGGTCAGATCCGCGTCCTCGATCGTGATCGCCGCTCCCGCAGCGGCCATCCACTCCGCGTTGGCGTGCTGGTGGCGGCCCGTCGCGTATGGATACGGGACGAGGATCGCGGGCTTGCCGGCCGCGGCGAGCTCGAACACCGAAGCGCCCGAGCGCGCGAGGACCAGATCGCAGGCCGCCAGCGAGTCGGCGAGGCTGCGCTCGTAGTCGAGCAGCGTGTAGCGGGCCGGGCGGCCCGCGTCCTCGTACGCGCCCAGCGCCATCGCGTGATCGCGCGTACCGGTGATGTGCAGGACGTGGAAGTTGCGCCCGGCGGGGTCCAACAGGCCCTCCAGCGCGGCCGTGTTCAGTGAGCGCGCGCCCTGGCTGCCCCCGAAGATCAGCACGCAGCGATCGCCGGGCGCGATCCCGAAGCGCTCCCGCGCCGCCCCCCGGTCGGCGGTCATGATCTCCGCGGGCACCGGGCGGCCGGTCACCAGGAAGCGCTCGCCGCGCAGCTCGGGGATCTCGAAGGCGAGGCACACGCGCCGGGCTCGCCGGGCTAGCAGGCGGTTGGCGAGTCCGAGGTGGCGGTCGGCTTCGGTCAGCACCAACGGCAGCCGCAGCCGCACGGCCGCGATCCCAACCGGGGCCGCTACGTAGCCCCCTCCACCCATCACCGCGTCGGCGCCGCGCTCGCGCAGGATGCGCCGCGCCCGCGGCACCGCGCGGGCGGCGAGCGCCAGCGCCCCGGCGGCCCGCACCGGGTTCGAGCGGTCGAGTCCGCGCACCTCCACGAAGTCGATCTCGTAGCCCGCGGCGGGCACGAGCTCCGCCTCGGAGCGCTCGCGCGTGCCGACGAAGCTGACCTCGGCGC
>CBFGWL010000103.1:0-7109 GCA_965652565.1 uncultured bacterium | reverse complement strand
TCGCTTTCGACCCGGTCGACGAGCGCAAGCTCACCAAGCCCGAGCTCGGCCACCTCAAGAAGGCCGACGTCGGCCCGATGCGCACGCTCGTGGAGTTCCGCGACGAGACCCTCGGCGCCGAGGACGGCCCGAAGGTGGGCGAGGTCGCGACCGTCGAGCAGTTCGAGCCCGGCCAGAAGGTCAAGGTCTCGGGCGTCGCGATCGGCAAGGGCTTCCAGGGCACCGTCCGCCGCCACGGCTTCGGCCGCGGGCCCGTGACCCACGGCTCGCACAACGTGCGCGCCCCGGGCTCGATCGGCGCGGCCGCGTTCCCGGCGCGCGTCTTCAAGGGCCTTCGCGGCCCCGGCCGCATGGGTGGCAAGCGCATCACCCAGCGCGGCCTGGAGGTCGTTGAGGTGGACGCCGAGCGCAACCTGCTGCTCGTCCGCGGCTCCGTGCCCGGCCCCAAGAACGGCACGGTGGAGGTGCGCACCGATGGCTAAGGCCAAGAACTTGAAGGTCGCCTCGCTCGACAAGCAGGCGAAGACCGAGGTGCCGGCGAGCGTCTTCGGCGAGGAGTTCCACGAGACCCTCGTCCACGACACCGCGCGCGCCGAGGCTGCCGCGCGCCGCCGGGGGACCTCCTCGACGCTCGGTCGCGGCGAGGTCTCCATGACCGGCGCGAAGGCCTGGCGCCAGAAGGGCACCGGCCGTGCCCGTGTGGGCGCCGAGTCCACGCCGCACCGCCGCGGCGGTGGCGTCGCCTTCGGCCCGAAGCCGCGCGGCTACACGTTCAAGGTCAACCGCAAGGCCCGCCGCCGGGCGCTGCGAGCCGCGCTGTCGGTGCACGCCGCCCGCGATTCGCTGGCCGTCCTCGACGCCGCCAACTACAAGGAGCCCTCCACCAAGCAGGCCGCCCAGGCGCTCGAGAAGTGGGGCGCGCGCCGGCCGACGCTCGTCGTCATCAACCCCGACGAGGAGACGGTGCTCAAGAGCTTCCGCAACATCCCGCGCGTGACCGTGATGCCGGCGAGCGCCACGGGCGTGGTCGACATCGTCGGTCACCGCTCGCTGGTCGTCTCGAAGGCCGCGCTCGAGGTGCTCGAGCAGCGCGCCGCCGACGTGGCGCGCGGCAGCGGCGCCTCGAACGGCGCGCCGACCGCCGAGCAGGCCGAAGACGCCAAGCCGAAGGCCGAGAAGAAGGCGAAGGCCGAGAAGCCCAAGGCGGAGGAGAAGCCCGCCGAGGAGCCGCAGGCCGAGGAGCCAGACGCTGAGGCGAAGGCCGAGGAGGCCGAGGCCCAGGCGGACGAGCCCGCGGAGGAGGCGAAGGCCGAGGAGGCCGAGGAGCCCGCGGCGGAGGAAGCTGAGCAGCCCGAGGCCGAGAAGGACGGTGATGAGTGATGGACGCCCGTAGCGTGATCCTCGAGCCGGTCGTGAGCGAGAAGAGCTACGCGCTCATGGCTGACGGCAAGTACACGTTCCGCGTGGACGACCGCGCGCACAAGACGCAGATCGCGCGCGCCGTCGAGGAGATCTTCGACGTGCGGGTCGTCGGCGTGCGCACCGCCAAGGTGCGCCCGAAGCCCAAGCGGCGCGGCCTGCACACCGGCAAGACCCGCAGTTGGAAGAAGGCGATCGTCCAGCTCGCGCCCGGCGACCGGATCGAGCTGTTCGAGGGTGCGGCGGTCGCGGAGTAGCGACGCACGACGAAGGACTTAGAGGACTCCCACCATGGCAATCCGCAAGACAAAGCCAACGACTCCCGGGCGTCGCTTCGCGATGTACCAGACGCGCGACGAGGTCACGACGAGCGCGCCGCACAAGCCCCTGACCAAGGGCAAGAAGCGCAGCGGCGGGCGCAACGCGCGCGGCCGCATCACCGCGCGCCACCGCGGCGGGGGCGCCAAGCGGCGCTACCGCGACATCGACTTCAAGCGCCGCAAGGACGGCGTGCCGGCGAAGGTCGCGACGATCGAGTACGACCCGAACCGCACGACGTACATCGCGCTCCTGCACTACGCCGACGGCGCCAAGAGCTACATCCTCGCCCCGAACGGGCTGCAGGTCGGCGCGACCGTGCAGTCCGGCGAGGGCGCCGACATCCGCCCGGGCAACGCGCTGCCGCTGCGCGCGATCCCGACCGGCACCGTGGTCCACAACGTGGAGCTCACGCCGGGGCAGGGCGGGCGCCTCGGCCGCGCCGCCGGAACCGCCATCCAGGTGGTCGCGAAGGAGGGCGACATGGTCACCCTGCGCCTGCCCTCGTCGGAGATGCGGATGGTGCGTGCGGAGTGCCGCGCGACGGTCGGTACCCTCTCCAACGCCGAGCATCAGAACGTCAAGGTCGGCAAGGCCGGCCGGAACCGCCACAAGGGGCGGCGTCCGCAGACCCGAGGGGTCGCGATGAACCCGGTCGACCATCCGCACGGAGGCGGCGAGGCACACCACACGCCGGGCGGCCATCCGGTCACCCCGTGGGGCAAGCCAACCCTCGGGTACCGCACCCGCAAGAAGGGCAAGCCCTCGGACGCGCTGATCGTCCGCGGTCGCCGGCGCGGCAAGAAGAAGCGTTAATCACCGAAGAGACCTAAGAAGCAGCCGAGACACACAAGATGGGCAGATCCACAAAGAAGGGACCGTTCGTCGAGGAGCGCCTCATGAAGCGCATCGAGGCGATGAACGAGGCGAACCAGAAGCAGATGATCAAGACCTGGTCGCGCGCGTCCACCATCTTCCCGGAGATGGTCGGTCACACGATCGCCGTGCACGACGGGCGCAAGCACGTCCCCGTGTTCATCTCGGAGTCGATGGTCGGCCATCGCCTGGGCGAGTTCGCGCCGACCCGCACCTTCAAGGGTCACGGCGGGAAGGACCGGTAAGCGATGGCTGCCGCCGGCGACAACACCCCCACGGTGCGCGCGAGCGCGCGGTACCTGCGCGTCGCCCCGCGCAAGGCTCGGCTCGTCGCCGACCAGGTTCGCGGGCTGCCCGTGACCGAGGCCCGCGAGCTGCTCGACTTCTCGCCGCGCGGCGCCGCCCGGCCGATCGCGAAGCTGCTCGACTCGGCCACCGCCAACGCCGAGCACAACCACGAGCTGGTCGCGGAGGACCTGCTGATCAGCGAGATCCGCGTGGATGAGGGCCCGACGCTGCGCCGCTGGCGCCCGCGCGCCCGCGGCCGCGCGACCCGGATCGACAAGCGGACCAGCCACGTGAGCGTGGCGCTGAAGCCGACGGAGGACTAGGAGCAGCTATGGGCCAGAAGATTCATCCCGAGGGATTCCGCGTCGGCTACATCCACGACTGGAAGTCGACTTGGTTCAACGAGCGCAACTTCGCCGACTACCTGCTCGAGGACCTCAAGATCCGCGACCACATCGAGAACCGGCTCTCGCACGCCGGCCTCTCCGACATCAAGATCGTCAAGCAGCGCGGCGAGATCACCGTGGACATCCACACGGCTCGCCCGGGCATCGTGATCGGCAAGTCGGGCTCCGAGGTCGATGCGCTGCGGCGTGACCTGCACAAGCTCACCGGCAAGCCGGTCAAGGTCAACATCCGCGAGATCAAGCGCCCCGAGCTCGACGCGAAGCTCGTCGCCCAGTCGATCGCCGAGCAGCTGCAGAACCGCGTCGCCTTCCGGCGCGCGATGAAGCGTGCGCTGACCTCGGCGATGCGCTCCGGCGCGAAGGGCGTGAAGGTGCAGGTCTCGGGCCGCCTCGGTGGCGCCGAGATGGCGCGCACGGAGGGCTACTCCGACGGCCGCGTCCCGCTGCACACCCTGCGCGCGGACATCGACTACGGCTTCGTCGAGGCGAAGACCACCACGGGCCGCATCGGCGTGAAGTGTTGGATCAACAAGGGCGAGGTCATGCCCGAGGGCTACCGCCAGGCCGGCACGGACGAGGAAGATCTCCAGCCGCGCAGCCGTCGCGACCGCGGCGGTGATCGCGGCCGCGGCCGTGGTCGTCGCGACCGTGGGCCGCGCCAGCAGCGGCGCAGCGAGAACGCCCCGAGCGGCGAGCGCGACTCGGCTGCCACGGCGCCCCCCGCCGCGCCCGAGACGACGGCGAGCGGAGGTGAGTCCTGATGCTTTCCCCGAAGCGGGTCAAGCACCGCAAGGTCATGCGCGGCAAGCGCCGCGGCTACACGAAGGGCGGTTCGGAGGTCCACTTCGGCGACTACGGGCTGAAGGCCACCGAGCGCGGCTGGATCACCAACCGCCAGATCGAGGCCGCTCGTGTCGCGATGACGCGCAAGATCCGTCGTGGCGGCAAGGTGTGGATCAACGTCTTCCCGGACAAGCCCTACACGAAGAAGCCCGCCGAGACCCGCATGGGCTCGGGCAAGGGCAATCCCGAGGGCTGGGTCGCCGTGGTCAAGCCCGGACGCGTGATGTTCGAGCTCGCCGGCGTGCCCGAGGATCTCGCGCGCGAGGCGATGCGTCTCGCCGGCCGCAAGCTGCCCGTGAAGACCAAGTTCGTCGTGCGGGAGGGGATGCACGAGTGAAGGGCTCCGAGGTGCACGCCATGTCCGACCAGGACCTGGTCGAGGCGCTGCGCGACGCGCGTCAGGAGGCGTTCAACCTGCGCTTCCGGCACGCGACGGGCGAGCTCGAGAACACGGCCGCCCTGCGCGAGTCGAAGCGCGACGTCGCGCGCCTGCTGACGGTCGCTCGTCAGCGCGGAATTGATGTTGAGAAGGAACTGAGCAGAAAGCGGAAGTGATGGCCGCCGAAGAAGAGAACAACGAGACTGCAGAGGCTCCAGCCGAGGAGGCCGCCGCGCCCGAGGAGGCCGCGGCGCCCGAGGCTGCCGCCGAGACGGCCGAGCCCGCTGAGCAGCTGAGCCCCAAGGAGCGCCGCAGGCGCCGCCGCGCCGAGCATCGCGGTGAGGCGCGTCCGCAGCGCACCGCCGAGGAGCGCGCCGCCGAGCGCGCGGCCGAGCGTGCCCGCAAGGCGGCGGCGCGCCGCAAGCGCCGCGCCGCCGAGCGCAAGCGCGAGCGTGAGCCCCGCGAGGGCACGCCGCCGCGCGAGCGCACCGAGGGCGTGCGCCGCTACCGGCAGGGCACGGTGGTCTCCGCGAAGCCCGACAAGACCATCACCGTCCGCGTGGACATCGTCCGGCGTCACAAGCGCTACGAGAAGGTCGTGCGCAACTCCACGACGCTGCACGCCCACGATGAGCGCAACGAGGCGAACGAGGGCGATGTCGTGCGAGTCGTCGAGTCCCGGCCGCTCTCGCGCACGAAGCGCTGGCGGCTGGTCGAGATCCTGGAGAGGGCCCGTTAGCGATGATCCAGCAGGAGACACGCCTCAAGGTCGCCGACAACTCGGGCGCCCGCGAGATCCTCTGCATCCGCGTGAAGGGCGGCTCGCATCGCCGCTACGCGCGCGTGGGCGACGTGATCACCGCCACCGTCAAGCAGGCGACGCCGCGCGGCGGCGTGCGCAAGGGCGAGGTCGTCCAGGCCGTCGTCGTGCGCACCCGCAAGCAGCTCGGCCGTCCGGACGGGACCTACATCTCCTTCGACGAGAACGCGGCGGTGCTGATCGACAACCAGAACAACCCGCGGGGCACCCGCATCTTCGGGCCCGTCGCCCGTGAACTTCGTGACCGCAATTTCATGAAGATCATCTCGCTCGCTCCGGAGGTGCTCTGATGGCTCGCAAGCGCGACAACAACACCCCCACGAAGCGCAAGGCCATGCGCATTCGCAAGGACGACACCGTGATGGTCATCAGCGGCAAGGACCGCGGCAAGACCGGGCGCGTGCTGCGCACGGAGCCGCGTCGCGAGCGCGTGTACGTCGAGGGCCTCAATATCGTCAAGCGCCACCAGCGTCCGCGCTCGATCCGCGACACGCAGAAGGGCGACGCCGGCGGCATCATCGAGAAGGAGGGGCCGATCCACGTCTCTAACGTGATGCTCCTCGACCCGCGCGACAACAAGCCGACCCGCGTGGGCATCCGCGTCGCCGAGGACGGCACGCGCCGGCGCTACGCGAAGCGCACCGGCCAGGAAATCGACTGACCCCCAAGCTCTAGGAACCCGAAAGCCTTTCAATGGAAGCCACAGCGACACCGACACAGCAGGCGGCACCGCCGCCCCGGCTGCGCGAGCGCTACGAGAACGAGCTCGTCGAGCGCCTGACCAAGAAGTTCGGCTACACGAGCCGGATGCAGGTCCCGCGACTCGAGAAGATCACGCTCAACATGGGCATCGGGGACGCCAAGCAGTCGACCCCGGTCCTCGAGGCGGCGACCGAGCAGCTCGCGCTGATCGCCGGGCAGCGCCCGAGCGTGCGCCGCGCGCGCAAGTCGATCGCGTCCTTCAAGGTGCGCGACGGCATGCCCGTCGGCGTCGCCGTGACGCTTCGCGGCGCCCGCATGTGGGAGTTCCTCGACCGCATGATCACGATCGCGATCCCGCGGATCCGCGACTTCCGCGGGCTCAACCCGCGCTCGTTCGACGGTCGCGGCAACTACTCGATGGGCGTGCGCGAGCAGCTGATCTTCCCCGAGATCGACTACGACTCGATCGACCAGGTGCGCGGGCTCGACGTGACGATCACGACGACCGCGCAGACCGACGAGGAGGCCTTCGAGCTGCTGCTCGGCCTCGGGATGCCCTTCCGCGAGGACGGGCGCCCGGGTCAGACCGACAAGGCGGCCGAGGAAGCCGAGGAGCAGCGCAAGGAGGAGGCGCGTGCGCGCGCCGAGGCCGAGCAGGCCGCTCTGGAGCAGCTCAAGGAGGAGAACCCCGAGGCGTACGAGACTCCCGAGCCGGCTGAGGGCGAGGGTGAAGAGGGCGCCGAGGGCGGAGCCGAGGAAGCGACCGAAGGGGAGTCCGGCGAGTAGCGCCGGGCACCTGCTAAATCAAAGGGCCGACAAATGGCGAAGACTTCGAAAATGGTCAAGCAGGGCCGGGAGCCCAAGTACAAGACGCGGAAGCACAACCGCTGCCGTCGCTGCGGGCGCTCGCGCGGCTACTTCCGCAAGTTCGGGCTCTGCCGGATCTGCCTGCGCGAGGCCGCGCACAAGGGCTACATCCCCGGCATGACCAAGTCGAGCTGGTAGAGGACTCAGAGAGACGATGCTGACCGATCCCATCGCGGACTATCTGACGCGC
>CBFGWL010000102.1:0-7770 GCA_965652565.1 uncultured bacterium | reverse complement strand
CGACTTCACGATCCTGTTGGTTGATCCCACACAATCGCGCACTCGAGCCGGGCGCTCTCGCGACTTCGTGATCTTGTGGGTTGATCCCACGAAATCGCGAAGTCGCGGGGTGGCGGAGGGCGGAGTGGTGACGCGGCGCGGCGCAGTGACGTGGCGGCCGGCGCGCGGTCGCGCGGGCCGAGGCGAGTAGATTCGGCTGTCCGTGGCGAAGTACCTGAACCCCACCGCACCCATCGCGAGCGCCGCCGTTTTGCCCGGCGATCCGAAGCGCGCGATGGATCTCGCGACCGATCTGTTCGAGAAGCCGCTGATGAGCAATCTCCAGCGGGGCCTGTGGGGCTACTGGGGCGAGCTCGCCGGGAGCGTCGGGCTCACCGTGCAGTCCACGGGCATCGGGGGGCCGAGCGCGGTGGCGGTCATGCACGAGCTCGCCGGCCTCGGCGTGCGCCGCGCGATCCGCGTCGGGACGTGTGTAACCCTCGACCAGAGCCTTAGGTTAGGTGAGATCGTGGTGCTCGAGGAGGCATTGACGGGCGACGGCGCCTCGCGGGCCCTTGGGGCGCCCCCCTCGGTGGCGCCCGACCCGGCTCTCACGGGCGCTCTGGCCGCCCGCACGGGGGCTCGGACCGGCCCGATCGCGACCACCGACGCCCTCCACGAGGCCGCGGCGGACGGCGCTGCGCTTCGGAACGCCGGCGCGCTCGCGGTCGACGGTTGCGCGGCGCCGCTGACGGCCCTGACGGGCCGCCTTCAGATCCCGTTCGCGTGTGCGCTTCTCGTCGCCGAGGACGCGGGCGGCTCGCTACCGCCGCAGGAGCTGGATCGCGCCCTGCTCGCGCTCGGGCGCGAGGCCGCCGCGACCCTGGCTGAGCTTCAGCCCTCCGCGGAGTCCCCGCCCGCGCCGGCAGCCCGCTGATTGAGCGTGGCGCTCAGCGCCGCGATCTCGTCGGCGAGCGCGTCCATCGCGTCCTCGAGATCCTCGACTCGCGAGGTCAGCGAACGCAGGCGCTGCTCGACGCGCTCCACGTCGTCGCGAGTCGCCAGATTCGCCGCCCGCAGAGCCGAGCGCTGCGCGGCCGCGGCGCGCTCGCCCGCCCCAAACGCCTGGCCCACCGCCCGGCTGAACAACGGGTTCTCGAGCAGCGCCTGCGCCAGCTCGCCCAGCGCCTCCTCGCCACGCGCCTTGAATCCGCTCTGCTCCTGCTCGCTCATCGCTCCTCCTCGCGGTCGGGGCCCGTCCCAGCGGGCGTCCCGAGAATCTAATCGCGCACCCGGGAGCCCGGCGCAGCCACGCCGCGATCACGCTTCAAGCGCGGATGCCGCGCTGCCGATGGGGAAAGGGACGTGTCACGAGTGCCCAAACTGCGTCGCCCATCACAGCGCTCCGGTACCCTCGCGAGGGAGGGTTGGTCGTTGCATTGCGCCAGTCGAACAAGTAGCGTGTCGCGCGCTCGGGTGCAGGCGCTGGATGGGCGAGCAATGGACTGCGGCGCGCCCTGGGTACTAGAGGGATGAGAAGGCAGCTTCAACTTGTGGTCGCGCTGGGCGTTCTGGGCGCCGTGCTCGCCGCTGCCAGCGCCGGCGCCGGCGGGATCAAGATCGGGCTCGGCCAGAGCCAGGTCAATATCAACCTGCCGGGCAACCAGACGATCGAGCCCCTCGGCAACCTCCCCGCCTGCTCCAACCTCAAGGACGACGACGGCGACGGCCGCACCGACCTGAACGACCCGGGCTGCTCCGGTCCGCTCGACAACGACGAGACCGACACGCAGGCGCCGCCCAGCACCACCACGCCGACGGTGCCCACCACCCCGGGCACGACGACGCCGACGACGCCGACCGATCCGGGCACCACGCCGAGCGAGCCCCCGGTCACCCCCGAGGTGCCGGGTGGCGACGACAAGGACAACAAGGGCGGCCAGAGCGGCCCCGGCGGCGGCCGCGGCGAGGGCAAGGTCCCCGACAAGGACAAGGGCAAGGGCAAGGACAAGGGCAAGTCCAAGAAGGACCAGCAGGCCGAGGAGCCCGACCCGAACGAGCCCCCGCCCACCCGCGAGCCCGACGGCCGGCCGACCAAGAACAACCCCTCGGTGACGATCGCCGACTTCGGCCCCGCCCCGATGGGCGTCCCGAACTTCGTCATCGACAGCTTCTCGATCCCGCCGTTCCTCCTCCCGATCTACCAGGCCTGCGGCACCGAGTACGGGATCCCGTGGGAGGTGCTGGCCTCGATCAACCGGATCGAGACCGCGTTCGGCACGAACCTCAACGTCTCCTCCGCGGGCGCCGTCGGCTGGATGCAGTTCATGCCGGCGACGTGGAAGGCCTACGGCGTGGACGCGAACGAGGACGGCCGCAAGGACCCCTACAACCCCGTTGACGCGATCTGCGCCGCCGCGCGCTATCTGAAGGCCGCCGGCGGCCAGGAGGATCTGCCCCGCGCGATCTTCGCCTACAACCACGCCGACTGGTACGTCGACGAGGTCCTCCTCTACGCCCGCCAGTACGGCCGCATCCCCGACGACCTCGTCGGCTCGCTGACCGGCCTCACCGAGGGCGCCCGCTTCCCGGTCGCCGCCAACGCCCGGTACGCCGACGACATCTCCGAGCGCGAGGCGCTGAAGAAGTCCAAGCAGGCGCGCCGCCAGGCCGGCAACGCCGCCCAGGTGATCCAAAGCTCACCTACACGTCGAGGGATCAACATCTACACGCGTGAGAACGCGCCGGTCGTCGCCGTCAACGACGGGATCGTCAAGCGCATCGGCAAGAACAAGAAGCTCGGCCGCTTCCTGATCCTCGAGGACTCCTACGGCAACCGCTTCACCTACGCGCACCTGGGCCGCGTCGCCGAGGTCTACGCGGCGCCGAAGCGCAAGAGGCTGACGGCGAAGGACTTCCGCATCGTCCGCCCGGACGACGCGGAGCCGACGCGCGCGGCCAGCAAGACGACCGCCAAGGCCAAGCGCGTCGTGCGCAGCGACCGTGAGCGCGAGCGCGAGGCCGGCCCGGTGAACACCGAGGATTCCCGCGAGCGGCTCTACGCCTTCCCCGAGCGCAAGGCCAACCTGAGCCGCGCCGACCTCACCGGCCAGCTCGACAGCCTGCTGGCCAAGCGCTTCCCGGGCTATGAGGCCTTCAAGTCCTACGTCGGCGGCATCCTGCGGTTCAACCGCAAGTCCATGGAGATGCGGCCGCTGCGCGAGGGCTCCAAGGTCGTGGCGGGCACCGTCCTCGGCCGCGTCGGCAAGACGACCGACCTCGCCCCCCACCTGCACTTCGCGATCAAGCCGGTCGGCCGCGGCGCCCCCTCGATCGACCCGAAGCCGATCCTCGACGGGTGGAAGCTCCTCGAGGCGACCGCGATCTACCGCGCCGCCGGCGACGACCCGTTCGAGAAGTCCAGCGCGTCCGTCGGGCAGATCCTGCTCATGTCCAAGGAGCAGCTCGTCAAGCGGGTGCTCAACGACCCGCGCCTCGAGATCTACTCCTGCGGCCGCGAGGACATCCGCACCGGCCAGATCGACCGCCGCGTGCTGGCGATGCTCTCCTACCTGAGCGAGCGCGGCTACCGCCTGACGATCACCTCGCTCAAGTGCGGCCACTCCGTCTACACCTCGTCGGGCAACATCTCCCACCACTCGCTCGGCGCCGCGGTCGACATCGCGATGATCAACGGCATGCCGGTGCTGGGCAACCAGGGTCCCGGCTCGATCACGGAGTCGCTGGTCCGCGACGTCCTGCGCCTGCAGGGCACCCTGGCGCCCGACCAGGTGATCTCGCTCATGGACTTCGGTGAGACCAGCTTCGCGATGGCAGACCACGCCGACCACGTCCACGTGGGCTACGGCGCCCGGTCGTCCAGCGAGGAGAAGGACGAGGGCATCGCCGCGGTGCTGAAGCCGCAGCAGTGGACGCGGCTCATCGAGCGCATCGCCGGCATCGAGAACCCGGACGTGCCGACGTCGCCGTCGCGCTGGTCGATCCCGACCAAGAAGGGCAAGAAGGCGAACGCCAAGAAGCGCGGCAAGAACCACCGCGCCTCACCCGCCCACGTCGGCGAGTAACGCTGGCCGAGCGCCCCTTCGGATTCGTCCAGGTCGAGCTCCCCGGTGAGCTCCCGGTCGACGACGGCCGCTACCCGGTTCGCGCCCTCGGCGGCGGGGACGAGATCGATGCCGTCCTGATCATCGCGACGAGCGCCCGCGCGCCCGCGCCGCGCAGGCGCCTGGGCCGCCCCCGCCCCGCCGCCGCGGAGCCACACGCCGCGCCGGTCGCGCTCACAACCCTCACCGTCGTCGAGGCAGCGCCGCTCGCGGAGGAGCCCGCCGCCTGGCTCGCCGCCCTGCGCCGCGACGAGGGCGCGCGCGAGGCCTACGTGGACCGCGCGCTGGCGGTGATCGGGCGCGCGCTGGGCGCGGCCCGCGTGGCCGCGGGCGACGCGAGCGTCGGCGAGCTCCCGGCCCGCGCCTCGATCCGTCTGGGCTACGCGAGCGGCGACGAACTCGTGAACGGCCGCTGGGCCGACGCGTTCGCGCTCCCCGGCGACGCCCGCAAGGGCTCGCGGGCGGAGGCCCTGCGGCCCGGCGAGCGCTTCGCCGCGTTCATGGGCGGGCACCAGGAGCCCCTCCCCTGCGAGGAGCTCGTGTTGCGCGCCGCCGCCGACGTGCGGGCCGGGCGCTGGGCGACCGCCGCGCTGCAGACGCGCGTCGCGGTTGCCGCCCTGCTCGCCGCTCGCGGCGACCTCGGCGCCGGTCAGGAGGCGGACCTGGGCCGCCTCGAGGCGGCGTCTGAGGGCCTGGAGCGCGCCGCGCAGGCCGCGCTCACCGATCCCAGCGACGTGCCCTCAGAAGCGGTCCGAGAGGCCGTGGAGGCCGCGCAGCGAATCCTGCGACGCCGAGCTGCGGGCCGCCACGGGGCCGGGAGCTAGCCCAGCGCTCGCAGCAGGGCGCCGAGCTCATCGACCACGTCGCCGGTGAGCTTCACGGCGGCGTCGCCGTCGTAGGGGGTCGGCCCCTTCGTGACGAGGGCCACCTCGCCCCCGCGCTCGAGCGTAGCCGCCGGCAGCCCCGCGACCGGATGGACCTCGAGCGAGGATCCGATGCACAGCAGAAGCTCGGCGTTCTCGCAGAGCTCCTGGGCCTCGGCGATCGCGCGCTCAGGCAGGAACTCGCCGAAGAGGACTACATCGGGCCGGACGTTGCCGCCACAGGCAGTGCAAACCGCGATCCCGGCGTCGTCGAAAAGGTTCTCGACCTCCTCGGGCGTGTACTTGGCCTGGCACTGCGCGCACGAGGAGGTCTCGATCGAGCCGTGCACCTCGATCACCCGCCGCGAGCCGGCCCGCCGGTGCAGGCGATCGATGTTCTGGGTGACCACCGCCTCGACCAGGCCGCGGCGCTCCAGCTCCGCCACGGCGCGATGGGCGTCGTTCGGCTCCTTCGAGCCGAGCTCGGCGAAGCGCGGGCGGTAGAAGCGCCAGAAGCGGGCCGGGTCCGACCGGAAGGCGTCGATGTGGGCGACCTCGAAGGGGTCGACCTTTTCCCACATCCCCTTCCCGGGCGTGCGGAAGTCGGGGATCCCCGACGGCACGGAGATCCCCGCGCCCGTCAGCACCACCGTCGAACGCGAGGCGCGGACGAGCTCCGCGAGCCGCTCGGGATCGCTGGCTGGACGCCGGCCCATGGACGACAGCCTGATCCCGAGCGGCCCCACGCGTCTACTCGCCCTTCCAGCTCGGCGTGCGCTTGGCGAGGAAGGCGGCGATGCCCTCCTTCGCGTCCGCCGTCTGGAACGCCTTGGCGAAGGCGGCCTTCTCGGCCTCGATGCCCTCGTCGAGGTCGCCGCGGTGCGAGACGAGCTTGATCTCCTGGGAGGCGATCGGCGCCTGACCTGCGAGCCGCCGCGCCCACGAGAGCGCGGTGTCGAAGAGCTCGTGGTCGGGCACGACGCGATTGACGAGCCCGTACTCGACGGCCTCGCCCGCGCTGATCGCATCGCCGAGCAGGTTCATCTCGAGGGCCTTGTGCGGGCCGACGAGCCGCGGCAGGCGCTGGGTCCCGCCGAAGCCCGGGATGATGCCCAGCTTGATCTCCGGCTGGCCGAAGATCGCCGACTCCGCCGCGATCCGGAAGTCGCAGGCCATGGCGAGCTCGCAGCCACCGCCGAACGCGATCGAGTTGACCGCGGCGATGGTCGCAACACGCGACTGGCCGAGCGCCCTCAGGGTCGCGTGGCCGGTCTCGATCAGCTCCTTGCCCGCGGCCTCGTCCATCTGCGTGAACGCCTTGATGTCCGCGCCCGCTGAGAACACCACCGGGACTCCGGAGGCGATCACGAGCGCGCCGATGTCGCCACGCTCGTTGACGCGCTCCCAGACCGTGGTGAGGTCCTTGATGACCTGCGGCGAGATTGCGTTCATCGGCGGGTTGACCAGCCAGGCGATCCCGACGTCGCCGCGCGTCTCCAGCTTGACCGTCTCGGTCTGTTCGCCCTCGTCGGGCTGCGGGTAGGCGTAGAACCCCTGTCCCGTCTTCGTCCCGAGGCGGCCCTGCGCGACGAGCCTGCGCAGCGTGACGGGCGGCTGGAAGCGTTCGCCGTGCTCCTCCGCGAGCTTCTCGAGCTTCTCGAGGACGACGTCGAGCCCGAGCATGTCGGCGCGCATGAACGGCGGCATCAGGCCGCGGCGCGGGTCCATGCCGGCGCCGGCCATCATGCCGAGGTCGATCTCGCGCACCGTGCAGACCCCCTCCTCGAGGATCAGGCACGCCTCGACGAAGGCCTTGAGCGCCATGAGCTCCGAGATCGCCTCCGGATCCGGCTCATTCTCACCCTCAAGTTGAGGTTCACCGTTCTCGTACGTGCCGGAGCCGCCGCTCTTCGCGCCGAGCTTGCCCTCCGACACGAGCTTCTGGATCCCCTTGTGCACGTAGAAGCTGTCCCCGTAGGACTCGTTCAGGTGCTCGGCGACGTGCAGGACCGTGTCCAGGCCGAGCAGGTCGACGAGGAAGAACGGGCCCATCGGCGAGACCTTCGCATCCATGACAGCCTGGTCGAGCTTCTGGATCGCAAGCTTCTGTTCCTCCTGCGCGCGCCAGATCTCGGCGAGCGAGGACATCAGGATCCGGTTGACGACGAACCCCGGGACCTCGGCGCACGTGAT
Organism: uncultured bacterium; assembly: GCA_965652565.1. GTDB lineage: Bacteria > Actinomycetota > Thermoleophilia > Solirubrobacterales > 70-9 > RSA11. The sequence continues at coordinate 611 of CBFGWL010000102.1, read as the reverse complement.
CGGCTGCTTGCGGATCGCCTGCGCGAAGTTGACGGCGGCGGACATGGTCTCCTCATCCGTCGCGTCGCCGGCGATGATCTCCACGAGCGGCATCACGGATGCCGGATAGAAGAAGTGGAAGCCGACGACCTTGTGCGGCCGCAGCGTCGCGTCGCCCATCTCCGAGATCGAGAGCGACGAGGTGTTCGAGGCGAGGATCGCGTGCCCCGGGGTGACGGCGTCGAGCTCGGCGAAGACCTGCTGCTTGATCGGCATGCGCTCCGGCGCGGCCTCGATCACGAAGTCCACGTCGCCGAAGCCGTCGTACGTGGTGGTGCCGGTGATCAGGCCGAGCACCTCCTCCAGGCGGGCGTCCGCCTGCTCCTGCGTGAGCTTCTCCTTCTTGACGAGCCGGTCGAGCTGGCCCTTGGTGACCTCGCGGGCCTTCTCCAGCCCAGCGTCCACGAACTCCTGCTTGATGTCCTTGAGGACGACCGGGATGTCAGCGGCGGCGATCGCCTGGGCGATCTCGCCACCCATCGTTCCGGCGCCCACCACGGCGGCTTTCGAGACGAACATTGCCCTCCGTTCCGAGCGGTTGTTTGCGACGCGGACGATATCGGGGAGGGGCC
>CBFGWL010000101.1:0-7880 GCA_965652565.1 uncultured bacterium | reverse complement strand
TCGTCACCTTCCGCGACTCGAGCGGCGAGATCACCGAGATCGAGACGAGCGCGTCGGCGACGTCGCTGCCGATCCGCAACCTGCGCTGCGGCGAGTCGTACACCGTGACCGTGGTCGCCGAGAACGAGAACGGCCCCGGGCCCGCGAGCGCGCCGCTCGAGTTCGTCTTCTCAGGGCCGCCGCCGGCGCCGAAGAACGTCGTGCCGACGCTCGACCCGGCGAGCGGCGAGGTGAGCGTCTCCTGGGAGCCGTCCGGCGAGATCTGCGGCGAGGTCACCGAGTACGTGGTGCGCGCGCAGCCGGCGGGAGTCGAGCAGACGGTGCCGGCGCCCGAGACCACGGCGATCTTCGAGGGCCTGCCGATGGGGTCGAATCAGACGTTCACCGTGATCGCCCGCTCGGGCCAGGGTTCGAGCTCGGCCTCGGAGACGTCCCCGCCGGTCGCGATCGCTCGCCAGGCGGACGCGCCGGAGGCGAGCGCCAGCGCCGGCAGTGAGTCGATCGCGCTGCAGTGGGAGCCCCCGGCGGACGACGGCGGCGCCGAGCTGACCGGTTACGTGGTGCGCGTCGTGCCCGAGGGCAACCCGGGCGGGGCGCGGATCGAGGGGCTGCCCGCGTCGGCGCGCAGCTTCCGCTTCGACGGGCTCGAGGACGGCGTGGAGCACACCTGGTCGGTCACGGCTGTGAACGCGGTGGGCGAGGGCATCGCCGCCTCGGGCGTGGCGACGCCCGCGAGCGTGCCCGGCGCGCCGCGGCGCGTGACGGCGGAGGGCGGCGACGGCGAGGCGACCGTCGCCTGGGACGCCCCCGCGCGCACCGGCGGCAAGCCGATCACGAGCTACGTCATCGAAGGGACGCCGGGCGGCGAGCTCGTCGTCTCCGCCGATGAGCGCAGCGCGACGATCCCCGACCTGACGAACGGCAAGCGCTACCGGTTCACGGTGACGGCCGAGACCGAGATCGGCCGCGGGCCCGCCTCGGAGCCCACGGCGGAGGTGCTCGTCGCGGGCATCCCCGGAACACCGCGCGACCTGATCGCCCGCTCGTACGACCGTGCGCTGCTGGTCAACTGGGGCGCCTCCGAGCCGAACGGGGGCTCGATCGACGGCTACCGCGTCACCGCGCTCGCCGAGAGCGGCGAGCGGCGGACCGTGACGGTCGGCGGGAGCGCGCGCCAGGCCGAGGTCGGCAGCCTCACGAACGGGGTGCCCTACGTGGTCGAGGTGGTCGCGTTCGGGCCCGCGGGCGAGAGCGAGCCCGCCGTCACCGACCCGGTGGCGCCCGCCAAGGTCGAGGGCCCGCGCGTGCGCGCGAAGGCGGTGCAGCGCCAGGGCCGTTTCCGGGTGCGCGTCGCGCTCGCGGTGCGGGCGGCCGAGGCGGCGAAGGTGAAGGCGAGCGGGCGGATCAAGGTCGGCCGCAAGAACTACCCGCTCGCCGCGTGGACGGGCTCGCTGCGCGCGAACAAGACGAAGCAGGTGACCCTCAAACCGAAGCGCAAGCGCGACTCGCAGCTGATCGCGGAGGCCCTGCGCAAGAAGGGCAACTTCGCCGAGCGCGTCCGCGCGAAGCTCAAGGTCGCCTTCGTGGACGAGGCGGGCTACCGCTCGACCAAGCGCGCCCGCGTCCGCCTCCGCTGAGCAACTAACCACCGATAGCGTGGTCGGGTGACCGCGCGCTTGGACGAGATGTCACGAAAGGCGCACGTCCGCGCCTCGGGATGAGGCTCCCGCCGCCGCGTATATGGCGCGCGGCGGCGGGTAACGCGGAGGGCAGAGCGGGAACCGCGCCCAGTCGGCCGTCCCGCGTGCAACCCGAGCGCATGGAGGTGCCTTCGTGACGACCAACTCGCAGCCGATTGAAGAAGTCGACCTCGTCGTCGTGGGCTCAGGCACCGGTCTGCTGAGCGCGATCACGGGCGCGGAGCTGGGCCTGCGCGTGCTCGTCGTCGAGAAATCCGAGTACCTCGGGGGCTCGACCGCGATGTCGGGGGGCGGCTTTTGGATCCCCGGCAACCCGATCCTGCGCGAGCTCGGCGTCCACGACAGCCGCGAGCGGGCCAGCGTCTATCTCGACGAGCTCGTCGGCGACACGGCGCCGCGCGAGCGCCGGCAGGCCCACCTGGAGCACGGGCCCGCCGCGGTGGAAGTGCTGCGGCGAAACCTGCCGAACCGTTGGCTGCACATGGTGGAGTACGCCGACTACTTCCCGGAGGTCGACGGCGGGTCGGCGTTCGGCCGGGCGCTCGAGTCAGCGCCGTTCGACCTCGCACAGCTCGGCCCGGAGCGCGCCAAGCTGCGCCCGACGCCCGTCGAGGCGCCCATGCCGATGCCGGTGACCGGGCGCGACTACCGCTGGATGAACCTGATGATGCGCAAGCCGCGCGGGCTCGCCGTCGCCGCGATGCGCGCCGCGCAGGGCGCGGGCGGGATGCTGCTCAAGCGCGAATACGCCGCCGGCGGTCAGGCGCTCGCGGCGGGGCTGATCATCGGCGCGCGCCGGCACGGCGTGGCGCTGTGGACGGAGTCGCCGCTGCGCGACCTGCTCATCGAGGACGGCCGCGTGACCGGGGTCGTGGTCGAGCGCTGCGATCAAAAGGTCACGGTGCGCGCGAACCGCGGCGTCGTGCTTTCGGCGGGCGGCTTCGAGCACAACATCGAGATGCGCCATGAGCATCAGTCGCCCGCGCTCGAGCCCGGGTGGAGCCTCGCGAACCCGGCGAACGAGGGCGACGTGATCCGCATCGCGCAGAGCCACGGCGCCGCGCTCACGCTGATGGACCAGGCCTGGTGGTTCCCCGCGATCCCCCCGGTGGGAGGCGGTCAGCCCAGCGTGCTGCTCGCCGAGCGCTCGCTGCCCGGTTCGCTGATCGTCGGCCCCGACGGCCGCCGCTTCATGAACGAGTCCGTCAACTACATGACGGCGGGCCAGATCATGCTCGGCCTCGACGACGGGGAGGAGCCACATCTGCCCGCGTGGATCGTCTTCGACCAGACCTACCGCAACCGCTACGTGTTCGCGGGCGGGGTGATGCCGCGCGCCGCGCTGCCCGACGAGTGGTACGAGCAGGGGCTCGCGCACCGCGCGGAGACGCTGGAGGAGCTCGCCCGGGAGGTCGGGCTGCCCGAGCTCCCGGCGAGCGTCGAGCGGTTCAACGTGATGGCGGACAAGGGCCACGACGACGACTTCCGCCGCGGCGACAGCGCCTATGACCGCTACTACGGCGACCCGACCGTGACGCCGAACCCGAACCTCGGCGCGCTGCGCAAGCCGCCGTTCTACGCGGTGCGCGTCGTGCCCGGCGATCTGGGCACCTGCGGCGGCATCATGGCCGACGAACACGCCCGCGTGATCGGTGAGAACGGCGAGGTCATCGAGGGGCTCTACGCGACGGGCAACGTCGCCGGTAACGCGTTCGGGAAGTTCTACCCGGGCCCCGGCGCGACGATCGGCCAGGGTCTCTCCTTCGGCTACATCGCGGCCGCGCACGCGGCGGGCCGGCTCGGGACCGAGGCGCGAGCGGGTGAGCGCGCCGCGGCGTGACGCCTGACGAGCGCCGCGCCGCTCAGTGCTCCGCCGGCTCGGCGAAGCCGCGCTGGCCGTTGTGGGCGCTCGCGGCGCGCACGGGGGCCGGCGGCGTGTGGATGCGCACGCGGCCGCCGGGCGGGCACGCCGGGAGCGGCAGCGCGTCGGGGGCGTGCGGGCCGCGGCGCGGGCCGCGCGGGCGCTTGGGCTCGCGGCGGAAGCGGCCGAAGCGGTCGGCACCGCCTCCGTCGTCGGACGCGGGCTCGACGTTCTCCTGGCGCCAAGCCCACCACACCAGCCAGAGCAGGGCCGCAACGGGGATCTTCAAGATCACCACGAAATAGAAGATGGGAACCCAACCCTCCACTTGGGCGGAGTCTAACCGTCCTCGGGTGCCGGTAAACGAAGCTCCTTCGCCCAGCTCAACAGGGTCTCCACGTGGGCGTCGGTGAGCCCCTCGTCCGAGCGGGCGTGAACCAGCAGCGTGGGCGCCGGCCGGCGCTCGGCCCAGGTGAAGCAGCTCTCATCGAGCGAGTCGTCGATCCACGCCAGCGCGCGGGAGCCGCTGTATTCCTCGAGCGCCTCCAGCTTCCAATGCGCGGTCCCGAACCGGGCCCGGCCGCCGAAGGTGAGCGTGGGCAGGTCGTCGGGGAGGCCGAGCAGGTTCGGGAGGTGCTCGTTGGCGCGCTCCTCCCAGCCCGTCGCCCAGATCAGCTCGTAGTGCTCGGCGAGCCGGCGCAGGCGCCCGCCGACCCCGTCGGCGATGCAGTGGGCGATCCCGTCGATCAGGTGAAATCGGCCCGGGACCTGGTCGAGGGGCCCCTCGAAGCCGAAGAGGCTGATGACGCCATCGACGTCGACGGCAAGAATGGGTCGATCCGCCATAGAGATCGCCAGGGTACCGACGCGGGTTCGCTACCCTACGCCGCCGTGCCATCCACGAATCAGCTCATCCGCAAGGGTCGTAAGGCTCCGACGAAGAAGCTTTCGACGCCCGGCCTGAAGTCAGGCCAGGGCCGCAAGCGCCGCATCGCCGCTCCGCAGCGGCGCGGGGTTTGCACTCGCGTCTACACGGCGACGCCGAAGAAGCCGAACTCGGCGCTTCGCAAGGTCGCCCGTGTCCGCCTGAGCAACGGGATGGAGGTCACCGCCTATATCCCGGGCGAGGGCCACAACCTGCAGGAGCACTCCGTGGTGCTGGTCCGCGGCGGTCGAGTCAAGGACCTGCCGGGCGTGCGCTACAAGGTGATCCGCGGCACGCTCGACGCCTCCGGCGTCTCCGACCGCAAGCAGGCCCGCTCCCAGTACGGCGTGAAGAAGGGTTGATCGGCTGATGGCCCGTCGCGCGCGTGCATCGATCCGGCAGGTTGAGCCGGACGCCCAGTTCCGGAGCCGCCTGGTCCAGCAGGTGATCAACAAGGTGATGCAGGACGGCAAGAAGTCGCTTGCCGAGCGCATCACCTACGACGCGCTCGCGATCATCGGCGAGCGCACCGGCCGCCCGCCCGTCGAGGTTCTCGAGGAGGCGATCAAGGAGCTCACCCCGCAGCTCGAGGTTCGCTCCCGTCGCGTCGGCGGCGCGACCTACCAGGTGCCCGTCGAGGTGCCGGCCCGTCGCGCCCGCACCCTCGCCGTGCGCTGGCTCGTGCAGTTCGCCCGCCAGCGCCGCGAGAAGTCCATGGCCGATCGCCTCGCGAACGAGATCATGGACGCGACGCAGCAGCAGGGCGGCGCCTGGAAGCGGAAGGACGACATCTTCCGCATGGCGCAGGCCAACAAGGCCTTCGCCCACTATCGCTGGTAGGCGATTCGGCGCCTGCGAAGCCGCGGCTTAGAGCCAGCGGCGCACGCGGCTCTTGTACGCGCGGTAGGGCTCGCCGAAGCGGGCCTCGAGGTAGGGCTCCTCGCGCGCGATGACCACGCGGTCGATCACGATGAGGACGATGGGGAGGATCGCGAGCGCCCACAGGATCCCGATGGCGAGCGCGAGCCCGACGTAGAAGATCGCCATGCCGATGTACATCGGGTTGCGCGAGTAGCGGAAGGGGCCGTCGGTCGCCAGGGCGCTGCTGGGCTCGAACGGGTTGGGCGAGGTGCCGACCTTCGCGAACGTGCGCAGCGCCCAGCCGAGCAGCGCGTAGAACGCGGCGAAGCCGCCGACCCCGGCGAGCACGCGGATCCACCAGGCGGGCGCGGTGGTCGGGAAGAAGACCTCGAGCAGGCCGCCCGCCAGAAGCCCGGCGATGAAGATGAACGGGGGAGGGGCCGGCAGCCCGGGGGTGTCTCGCGCGGCGACCATCGCGGCGCAGCGTAGCCGCCCGGCCCTGCGCGACTTCGCGATCCTGCCGAGTAATCCCACGAAATCACGAAGTCGGCTCGGCGCCGCTCGCGACTTCGTGATTTAGCCGAGTAATCCCACGAAATCGTGAAGTCGAGCGACCCAGGGGCCGGGGCCGATCAGCGGCGGGGGCGGGGGCCCGTCATCGAGTCTCCGCGGCGCCCGGGGGAGGAGATGCGGTCGCCCGTGCGCGGGCGCGGCTCCTCGCCGGCCGCCGGGGGCCGTGCAGCGCGCCGGGGCTCGCGCTCGCTCCGCGCCTCCCGGCCGGCGCCGGGGCGTAGCGCGCGCAGCTGGTCGGAACCCAGCGTGGCGAGCGCCACGCCGCTGATCGCGAGGGCGAGCGACCCGATCATCATCAGCCAGAAGCCGGACTGCGGAGTCGCCTCCGCGTCGATGAACGACTGGCGCGCGTCGTCGAGCGTGCCGACCTGGCCCGCGTCGGGCAGGTCGTTCAGCAGGAAGATGAGCAGCGCCACCGCGCCGAGCGCGCCGACCGCCATCGCCGCCGGCTGCGAGCCCGACCACACGGCGACGATCGTCGCGAACGCCGCGAAGCCGGCGATCACGAAGAGCGCGTTGCCGTGGCGCTCCGCCGCGTCCTGCGAGGCGAGCGCCTCGCCGCCCGGCGGCGTGAACTCGAACATCGTCATGAACTCGGAAGCGAAGAGCAGCGCCGCCGCCAGCAGGCAGGCCCAGGGCAGAAGGCGCTCGGCCCGCGACACGCCTAGCCCTCCGCCACCGGGGAGGTGGGCCGGGGACGGGCCCGGCGCGCACGGGCGGTGCGCCGGGAGCGCTCGCGGCGCGGCCGGGCGCTGCCGCGGCCCGCGTACAGCGCGGCGAGCGGGGCGAGCGCGACCAGCAGCGCGCCGGCGGCGAGCTGCGCCCAGAAGCCGCCCTGCAGGGTCGCCTCGGCGCCCTCGTACGCGATCGCGGCGTCGCCTTCGTCGAGGCCCTTCGGCATATCGCCCAGCAGGCTAAGGGCAACGGTGGCGATCCCGAGCGCGGCGAGCAGCAGCGCGCCCGCGCGCCGCCGCCGCGCGCAGAGCGCGACGCCGACCAGCGCGAGCGCCGCGATCGGCAGCCCGAGCCAGGCGTGGGCGTCGCCGGCGCGCTCGGAGTTCACCTCAGGCGGGGGCGCGATCGAGTCGACCTCCGCGTAGGCCTCGGTGCCGATCTGCGTCGACGTGTACTCGGCGAACTGCGAGCCCGCGAGCAGCAGGGCGACCGCCGTGGCGGCCAGGAGCGTGGCGCGCAGCGGGGTGATCGTGCGCGCGCCAAAGCGCACCGCAGCGCGGCCGAGCGCCAGCGCGGCGAGCACGACCGGGACGAGCAGGCGCCACGCGGCGAGCACGAGCTGCCCGGCGCGCTCGGCGACGGCCATGTAGATGCCGGCAGGGATGCGCAGCATCTCGCGCGCGATCGCCAGCGCCTCGCGCAGCACGCCCGCCAGCGGGCCGAGCAGGCCGGCCGCCGCGGCGAGCAGCCCCGGGGCGATGCCGGACGGCCTCTTGGCGGAGCCCGCGCGCTTCGCGGCCTCGTCCGAGCCCTTCCGGGCATCCGCCGCCGAGCGGCGCTGGGGTCGCTTGCGGGGGCGCGATCCCCGCTCGCGCCGACCCTCGTCGTCGCGCTTTCTCAGCCGCATTTCAGGCCCTTGGAAGGCTTCATGCCTCTGCTATAGTCAACCGTCGCTCGCGGCCGGGCCCGGAAGGGCCTTTTTTGTGCCCTCAGCCGCTGGCGAAAACAGGACCGTCCTCCTCCCGATGAGCGGCACGGGCGCCCGCTCAGCAACAAACTTCGATCGACACTGTAGAGACAGCATGGCACGCAACTTCCCACTAGAGAAGACCCGCAACATCGGGATCATGGCGCACATCGACGCCGGCAAGACCACGACGACTGAGCGGATCCTCTACTACACCGGCCGCACCCACAAGATGGGGGAGACCCACGAGGGCGCCGCGGTGATGGACTGGATGGAGCAGGAGCAGGAGCGCGGCATCACGATCACCTCCGCCGCGAC
>CBFGWL010000100.1:0-8032 GCA_965652565.1 uncultured bacterium | reverse complement strand
ATCAGGAGTGGCTGACCACGCAGGAGTTCCTCGACGCGATCGACGAGAACCTGCGGGCGGCGATGGGGTAGTCGCCGCTCACCGTCACCGGGATCGGCGTTCGCGCGCGGTCCCTCAGTGAGTCGCTTTCAAGAGATAGGTAAGGAGATCCAATGACTCCCAGTCCAGTGAACGTCACAGTAACCGGCGCCGCGGGCCAGATCGGCTACGCGCTGCTCTTCCGGATCGCCGCGGGCGAGATGCTCGGCCCCGACACGCCGGTGCGCCTCAAGCTCCTCGAGATCCCGCAGGCCGTGCAGGCCGCCGAGGGCACGGCGATGGAGCTCGACGACTGCGCGTTCCCGCTCCTCGCGGGCATCGACATCTACGACGACCCCAAGCAGGCCTTCGACGGGTGCAACATCGCCTTGCTGGTCGGCGCCCGCCCGCGCACGAAGGGCATGGAGCGCGCCGATCTGCTCGAGGCCAACGGCGGGATCTTCAAGCCGCAGGGGCAGGCGATCAACGACGGGGCGGCGGATGACGTCAAGGTCCTCGTCGTCGGTAACCCGGCCAACACGAACGCCCTGATCGCGATGGCGAACGCGCCCGACGTGCCGAACGAGCGCTTCACCGCGATGGTGCGCCTCGACCACAACCGCGCCAAGGCACAGCTCGCCAAGCGCGCTGGGGTGGGTGTCGATGCGATCACGAACATGACGGTGTGGGGCAACCACTCGACCACCCAGTACCCGGACCTCGTGAACGCGAAGGTGAACGGTCAGTCCGCCTGGGAGGTCGTAAACGATGAGGCGTGGATCGCCGACGAGTTCATCCCGACCGTCGCCAAGCGCGGCGCGGCGATCATCGAGGCGCGCGGCGCGTCGTCCGCCGCGTCGGCCGCCAACGCAGCGATCGACCACGTCCACGACTGGGTGCTCGGCACCCCCGAGGGCGACTGGGTCTCCATGGCCGTCCCCGCACACGGTGAGTACGGGGTCGAGGAGGGTGTGATCTCCGGGTTCCCGTGTCGTTGCAAGGACGGCGAGTACGAGATCGTCGAGGGCCTCGAAGTTCCCGAGTTCTCGCGCGAGCGCATCGACAAGACCGTCGAGGAGTTGCGCTCCGAGCGCGCCTCGGTGGCAGAGCTCGGCCTGGTTTAACCGACGTTCGGTGAGCGGCGGGCCGGCGCCCGCCGCTCACCCCCGTTCAGGTGTGAACGTCCGGTGGGCATCTCCGCGCGACGCGGACGCGATCGCGCGGATTCACGTGGACTCGTGGCGCGCCACCTACCGCGGGCTCCTGCCCGCCGAGATCCTCGCCGGCCTCGACGTGCGACGCCGCGCGGAGGAGTGGAGGGGATGGCTCGCGGGCGAGCCGCCCGCTTTGCACACGCTCGTCGCGGAGTCCGGTGAGGGCATCGCCGGTTTTCTGGCGATGGCCCTGCCGGCGCGCGACCCCGAGGAGGCCGAGGACGTGGCTGAGATCCCGGCGCTCTATCTCGACCCGCCGCGCCGCCGCGCCGGCATCGGCCGGACGCTCATGGACGCCGCCCTCGAGGCGATGCGCGAGCGCGGGTACCGCGAGGCGATGCTCTGGATGCTCCGGGGAAACGACGGCGCGGCCGCGTTCTACGCGGCCACCGGCTGGCGCGATGACGGCGGGCGCCGGGGGAGTCAGTACTTCCCGGACCGGCGGGAGTTGGTGGAGGTTCGCTACCGGCGAACCGTCACACCAACCCCGTCGCCGGGCGAGCCTGACTAGCTGGCCGCGGCCGCGGTCTCGGCCTTCTGCTCGGCCGGGTGGTAGGCGCGGCCGTCCTTGCGCACCTTGCCCTCGTTCTGCAGTTCGGTGAGGACCCGGTACATGTAGTTGGGCTTGATGCCCAGCTGGCGCGCGATCTCGGACGCGCTGATCCCAGGGTTCTCGTTGATCAGCTTCACGGCCTGCTCGGCGCGGGTGCCACCGCGGCGACGCCTGCGCCGCCGCGTCGATGTGCCGTTTGAGCTGGAGCCGCGCGGGCGTCCCGGGCCGCGACGGCCCTCGCGCCCGTCGGTCAGGCTCGCCAGGGCGCGCTCGAGCTTGGCGCGCTCCTCGTCGAGCTCACGGATCCGCGCCCGGAGCAGATCGGCAGCTTCGGTCACAGCATTGGAAGGCATCGTTCGTCCTTTCAGATATTCGGGGGGAGGGCAGCGGTGCGAGGACTCGCACCGTTACGCAACCAGACTGTAACGGTTCGGGTCACCCGTGTGGGTGATTGTCCCTACCGCTTGAGTAACCCCTCCCGGGGGCTGTGACCCTGACTCGCGTCAGCGCCGACGCTTGCGCGGCAGCGTACGGAACACGTAGTCCCAGATCGGGGTCGAAACGCCGAACCCGTACCTGTGGTCCTGGAAGTGGTGGCGCATGTGCTGCTCGCGCAGCTTCTTGCCCAGCTTCGACTTCGGGACGAAGTGATGCAGGTAGTAGTGCGTGTAGTCGTACATCAGGTAGCCGATCAGAAAGCCCCCGAAGAACGGGAACACCGTCGGCGCGCCGAGCACGAGCCAGAAAGCCCCGAAGAAGAGCGCCGCGAGCGGGAGGCTCGCCGCTGGAGGCATCACGAGCCGGAGCTTGTCGTTCGGGTGGTCGTGATGGACCCCGTGGATGATGAAGTGCAGGCGCGAGCCGATCGGGTGATCGGGCTCCCAGTGGAAGAGCTTGCGGTGCAGCCAATACTCGGCGAGCGTCCAGAAGGCGACGCCGGCCAACACCAGCAGAACCGTCTCGACCGCACCCAGGCTCCGATTCACACCCAGCACGATCAGCGCGACGATGATCGGTCCGTAGATCAACGCCGGGACGACCGGGTGGATCCGGGAGAAGAAGTCCAGGAAACGACTACGGAACAGCGGGGGTGATGCGCTCAGTCGCGCGGTTCGATCGGTAGCCATCGGGCGGATTGTAGCGCTGCACAGCGGTCGAATTAGGGCGCCCTAAGACATTTGGGGGGTGTCCCCGCGCGGCCTTCCGGACGCGCGAAATCTTTTTCCAGCGATTTGCGAGATCCGACCCTGCGGGGTGCTCGCGGGGGTGCCATGATCGGCGCCGCAGGGTCCAAGTCAATCGAACGAGGGGCAGTGAAACGAGTGAAGAGGCGCGACGATCGCCATGAGGCGTTCATGCAGGCGGTGGGGCTTACGAAGCGCGTGACCGAGCGCGGTCGCCGCGGCAAGCCCACGTGTGCCGATTGCTTCTTTCATCGCAACCAGCTCTGCGCGCTGGATCTGGACTCGCCCTGCTCGACCTTCCGGCCCGACAGCCCGGAGGGCCTAGCGCCGCCGCGCCAGCCTGCGCTGCTAGTGCGCGCCGCCTGACGCGGCCGGCGGCTCACCCCCGAATGGGGGGTCGGAATCCGACCGAGGGGTACGTGCTGCGATGATGGGTCCCTCGTTGATGGATTCGCGAACCGACCGACGTGATCAGGAGGATCACGGCTCGTGGGAGTACGAGATCGGCCCAGGCAGGATGCACTGGTCCCGCGGGCTCTACTCCTTGCACGGGGTCGCGCCCGTCGCCGGTGAGACCGACGCGAACGCCACGCTGCACCGCGTGCTGCGCCCCGCCGAGCTCACCCGCTTGCTGGGGGCGCTCGAGGCCGCCGGCCAGCGCTGGGAGGCCTTCACCCACCGCTACCGGGTGACGCTGCCGAACGGCGAGGGGAGGACGCTGCTCGTGCGCGGAGCGCCGATCGGCCGGCGCGGCGATCCCGACGCGCGCCTGGTGGGGACGATCCAGGACGTCACGGGAGCCGAGCGCGACGACGAGTACCTGTGGCACCTGGCCAACCACGACCCGCTCTCGGGGCTCTTCAACCGGCGGCGGTTCATGGAGGAGCTGCGCCGGGAGGTCGCCCACAGCAAGCGCACCGGCGAGCCGGGGGCCGTCCTGGTCCTCGACCTCGACCACTTCAAGGACATCAACGACTCGCTCGGGCACGCGGCGGGCGATGCCCTGCTCAGCAGGATCGCCGAGCGGCTGCGCAACCGTCTGCGCGCCACCGACACGCTCGCCCGCCTGGGCGGCGACGAGTTCGCGGTGGTCCTCGCTGACTGTTCCCTGCCGGACGCGCGCCGGGTCGCCGGCGAGCTGCTGGATGCCGCCCGCCGGCACTCGGCGGTGCGCATCGCCGGCCGTGAGCGCACGGTGAGCGTCTCGATCGGCATCGCGCCGTTCGGGCCGGAGGCCGACTACCTCGCCGACGAGCTGCTCGTGCAGGCGGACCTCGCGATGTACCGCGCCAAGGAGAACGGGCGCGCGCGCATCGAGGTCTTCGGCGAGGAGATGCGCGCGGAGCTCGCCGCGAGGATCGCCCTGGAGGGCGAGCTGCGCGAGGCGCTCGAACGCGATGAGCTGCGCGTGCACTACCAGCCAGTGGTCGCGCTCGCCGATGGTCAGACGCAGGGTTGCGAGGCGCTCGTGCGCTGGGCGCACCCGTCGCGCGGGCTGGTCGCGCCCGGCGAGTTCATGCCGGTCGCCGAGCAAGCTGGTCTGTTGGCGGCGGTGGACCGCTTCGTCCTGGAGCGCGCCTGCGAGCAGGTCGCCGCCTGGCGCGGGGAGGGCCGCGACGTCTACGTCTCGGTGAACGTCTCGCTGCAGCAGCTCGTGCGCAACGACGCCGCCGAGATCGTGGCGGGGGTGCTCGAGCGCTACCGGCTCGCGGCCGACGCGCTCTGCCTGGAGATCAAGGAGACGACCCTGGTGGAGGACCGGCAAGCGCTCGCCGCCACCCTCGACGAGCTACGCCGCCTGGGCGTGCGCGTCGCGCTCGACGACTTCGGCGACGGCCCCTCCTCGCTGGGCATGCTGCGCGAGCTGAGCCTCGATCAGATGAAGATCGACCGCAGCTTCATCGAGGGGGTCGCCGAGCACCCCGACGATCGCGCGATCGTGGCGGCGGTGCTCTCGCTGGCCGGGGAGCTGGGCGTCGAGGTGGTCGCCGAGGGCGTGGAGACCGAGCGGCAGGCGGAGGAGCTGCGCGCGCTCGGCTGCCGCTATGCCCAGGGTTTCCTGTACTCGCGGGCGCGCTACCCCGACGATCTCGATCTCGGCCCGACCCGCCGCTTCGACCCGGCGCTCGCCCGGCGCTCGGCGCGCGCGGTCTGAGCGGCCACCCCCGGCGCCGATCGGCTCGTCGTCCCGCCCATGCGCCCGCGCGCTTTATCTAAGCTTGCTCCGATGAGCCGCCAGCGCGATCTGCTGCTGAACTTCGAGCGCATCTTCCGCGAGATGGACGAGCTCTTGGGCGACCCGTTCGCCGAGGGTGGCTGGGCTCGCGTGAACCGCCCCGGGCAGTCGGGGTTCACCCCGCGCGTCGACGTCTATTACTGCGATCAGGGCTCACCGCGCGCCGTGGTGGTCGCCGAGCTCGCGGGCGTCGATTCGGACTCGGTCTCGCTCGAGGTCGCCGGCCGCGAGCTCATCATCGCCGGCGAGCGCGCGGTCCCGGAGACGGAGGGGCGCGTCTATCAGCAGATGGAGATCGAGGCGGGCGCGTTCCGGCGCGTCATCGAGCTCGGCGCGGACGTGATCGCTGACGAGGCGCGCGCCTCGTACAACGACGGCATCCTGCGCATCGAGCTGCCGCTGCGCCGCGCCCAGGTGTCGACGAAGGTCGAGATCGAGAGCAGCGACTGATGGCTGGCGCAACGTCGATCGAGGTCGTGAACACCGACGATCTCGAGGCTGCGGTACGCGAGCATCAACCCCTTCCCCCGGCGCTGCCCGTGTTGCCGCTGCGCGACATGGTCGCGTTCCCCGACACGCTGACGCCGCTCGCGATCGGCCAGGAGCGCTCGATGAAGCTCGTCAACGACGTGCTCTCGGGCGAGCGCCAACTCGTGCTCGTGGCCGCGCGCGATCCCGAGGAGGAGACCCCGGGGCCCGGCGGCGTCCACGACGTCGGCGTCGTGGGCTCGATCGCGCGCATGCTCCGCGTCCCCGACGGGACGATCCGCATCCTCGTCCAGGTGAGCGAGCGGGTCCGGCTCGGGGATTTCGTCGCCGAGGAGCCCTACCTCGTCGCGCGCGTCGAGTCTTATCCAGATGAGGTCGAGCCGTCGGCCGAGCTCGAGGCGCTCACCCACAGCGTCAAGAGCACGTTCACGGAGATCATCGAGCAGATCCCGTATCTCCCGGAGGAGCTTCAGCTCGCCGTCTCGAACGTCGACGATCCGTCGACGCTCTCGCACCTGATCGCCGGCGCCCTGCGGATCGCGACCCCCGAGAAGCAGGAGCTGCTCGAGGAGGTGAACGTCACCCGCCGCCTGCGGCGGCTCGCCGAGATCCTCGCGCGCGAGCTCCAGGTGATCCAGCTCGGCAGCAAGATCCAGTCGCAGGTCCAGTCCGAGATCGACAAGGGCCAGCGCGAGTACTTCCTGCGCGAGCAGCTCAAGGCGATCCAGCAGGAACTGGGGGAGGGCGACGAGCAGCAGGCTGAGATCAACGAGCTGCGCGAGCGCCTGGAGGAGGCCGGGCTGCCGGAGGAAGCGCGCAAGGCGGCCGACCGCGAGCTCGCGCGGCTCGAGCGCCTGCCGCAGGCGGCGGCCGAGTACGGGGTGATCCGCAGCTACCTGGAGTGGCTCGTCGAGCTGCCCTGGTCGAAGCGCACCGAGGACAACCTCGACATCGCCCACGCCCGCGAGGTCCTCGACGCCGATCACTACGACCTCGAGAAGGTCAAGGACCGGATCCTCGAGTACTTGGCCGTGCGCTCGCTCAACCCGGGCTCGCACGGGCCGATCCTCTGCTTCGTCGGCCCGCCGGGGGTGGGCAAGACCAGCCTCGGGCAGTCCATCGCGCGCGCCCTCGGGCGCGAGTTCGAGCGCATCTCGGTCGGCGGCGTGCGCGACGAGTCGGAGATCCGCGGCCACCGCCGCACCTACATCGGCGCGATGCCCGGGACGATCATCCGCGCGCTGCGCGACGCGGGCAGCCGCAACCCCGTGTTCATGATCGACGAGATCGACAAGATGGGCTCGGACTTCCGCGGCGATCCGGCGAGCGCGATGCTCGAGGTCCTCGACCCGGCGCAGAACGACAGCTTCCGCGACCACTACCTCGACCTGCCGTTCGACCTCTCCGAGGTGATGTTCATCGCGACGGCGAACACCCTGGACACGATCCCGGGGCCGCTGCGCGACCGCATGGAGGTCATCCAGCTCGCGGGCTACACGCTCGACGAGAAGCTGCACATCGCCAAGCGTTATCTGGTGCCGCGGCAGATCGCCGAAAACGGCCTGAAGCGCAGCCAGATCGCGTTCTCGGACGCGGCGCTGCGCGCGATCGCCGACGAGTACACGCGGGAGGCGGGCGTGCGCAACCTGGAGCGCGAGATCGGCACCGTGTGCCGCAAGATCGCCCGCGAGGTCGCCGAGGGCAAGGTCAAGCGCAAGGTGAACGTCTCGGCCAAGCGGGCTCGCGAGCTGCTCGGGCCGCGGCGCTTCTACGCCGAGTCACGCCGGCGCACCAAGGATCCCGGCGTCGCGACCGGCCTCGCCTACACGCCGGTCGGCGGCGACGTGCTCTTCGTGGAGGCGACGGCGATGCCGGGCAACGGGCGGCTCATCATCACGGGCCAGCTGGGCGACGTGATGCGCGAGTCGGCGCAGGCAGCGCTCTCGTGGGTGCGGCGCAACGTCGCGCGCCTGGCGCCCGATCTGCCAGACGATTGGTTCGCGAAGAACGACATCCACCTGCACGTGCCCGCCGGCGCGGTGCCGAAGGACGGTCCCTCGGCCGGCGTGACGATGACGACCGCGCTGGTCTCACTCGTCCGTTCGGAGCCCGTGTCGGCCGACGTCGCGATGACCGGTGAGGTGACGCTCACCGGGCAGGTCCTGCCGGTCGGCGGGCTGAAGGAGAAGGTCCTGGCGGCCCAGCGGGCCGGGATCAAGCGCGTGATCGCCCCGGCGCGCAACCGCAGCGACATCGAGGAGATCCCCGAGCACGAGCGGGCGAAGCTCGAGTTCATCTACGCCGAGCGCGTCGAGGACGTGCTCGAGGCCGCGATTCC
>CBFGWL010000099.1:0-8059 GCA_965652565.1 uncultured bacterium | reverse complement strand
GCCCCCACGACGTTCAGCCCTCATCGCCGGATTTCGAACACGTGGGCTGAACGACCGGGCCGGCGGCTGCGCCCCACGCGACGTTCAGCCGTGGTCGCCGGATTTCGAACACGTGGGCTGAACGACTGGGCCGGCGGCGGCGTTTCGCGCGACGTTCAGCCTTGGTCGCCGGTTTTCGACTACGCGGGCTGAACGTCGGGGCCGCCGCCGGCGTTTCGCGCGACGTTCAGCCGTGGTCGCCGGATTTCGACTACGTGGGCTGAACCTCGGCGTTGGCGGCAGTGCCGCGCGGCGCACCTGCGCGCGCCGTGTGCCCCAGCACGCGCGCCGTGTGTCCCAATCCTCACGAGAGACGCTGCGAACCCGCGCCCCCCGCGACCTCTATCCCTCTTACTTGCCCTTCAACCCGGCCCAGGGCCCGCGCGGAGCGCCCCTGCTCCGCCGCCACCCACGCTCGTGCCACCCGGGCCCCGAGCCCGGGCACGCCCCGGCGCCGCCGCCACCACGGCCGGAGCCACGCACAGCCCGGCCCGAGCTCAGGTCACGGCGGGGTCCCGCCGCCACCACGGCCCGTGCGCGCGCTACCCCAGCACCGCCCGCAGGTCGGCAGCGGCGCGCTCGGGCGCGTAGGTGTTGATGTCGACGCCGGTGCCGAGCTCGAAGCCAGCGCGGATCGTGAGTCGCGGGAGGATGTCGATGTGCCAGCAGAACTCCTCGGTGCCGCGCGGCGCCGTGCGGACCCAGAGGTTGAACTGCGGCAGCGTCCCGAAGGCGCCCTCGAGGGCGCGCAGCGCCGTCCCCAGCATCGCGGCGCCCCCCTGGCCCTCGGCCTCGAACGACGGGGCGGGCGTGCGCGGCACGATTCGCAGCTCGAACGGGGAGCGCGAGGCGAACGGGCAAAAAAGGATCGCCTCGTCGTCGATCGCGACCAGGCGCTCGCGCCGGCGGACCTCCTCCGTAGCGGCGTCGGCGAGCAGGTGGGCGCCCATCGTGCGCTCGTGGTAGGCGACCGCGCGCTCGCGCTCGCGGGCGATCTCCGCAGGCACGAACCGCATCCCATAGACCTGAGCGTGCGTGTGCTCAAGCGATGCGCCGGCAGCGGGGCCCTCGTTCACGATCAGGTGCACGTAGGACGAGTCCTGGGCGAGCGCGCGCATCCGCGCCCGCCAGCCGTCCATCGCGACCGCCAGCTCCGCGTCGCTCAGTGCGCCCAGGCTGGTCTCGTGCCGCGGCGTGTTGATGATCACCTCGTGCGCCCCCTCGGCGGGCATCGACGTGAAGAGGTCGGTCGACGCATCGCGCGTCGAGGAGCGCAGCGGGTCGGCCTTGGCCGCCATCCCGGTCTCCACCATCGCCTGCGGCACGGCGCTCACGCGCGGGACGCCCGACCCGCCGCCGGGCGCGTCGGCGCCGACACGCACCTCGCCCGTGCCGAGCACCGGATAGAGGTTGGGCACCGAGCGCACGCGCCAACCGGGCGTGTCCGGCTCCCCCTCGGGCCGGTCCGCCCAGGTCTCGGGCGGGGTGCGGTCCTCACGGCCCTCGCAAAACGGACAGCGCTCGGCCGCGTCGGGCTTCGACTCGGCCACCTGCGGTGAGAAGGCCTCGGGCCGCTCCGCCCGGCCGGGCGCCAGCACGACGCGCAGCCCGGTGAGCTGGTCGATACGGATCTCGGGCGCGCTCACGCGGACGCGGCGATCGCTTGTCTGGGCGTCGGGCTCAGGAAGACGAGGATGGCACGGTCGACTCCGCGCCAAGCTCGAGCAACGGCTTCAGCAGATCGATCGGCAGCGGGAAGACGACCGTGGTGTTCTGGTTCACGCCCATCTCCAGCAGCGTCTGCAGGTAGCGCAGCTGCAGCGTCGCCGGGTTCTGGCTGATGATGTCCGCGGCCTGGGAGAGCTTCTCCGCGGCCTGGAACTCGCCGTCAGCCGCGATGATCTTCGCGCGCCGCTCACGCTCGGCCTCCGCCTGGCGCGCGATCGCGCGCTGCATCTCGGCGGGCAGCTCGACGTCCTTGACCTCGACCGTCGTGACCTTCACGCCCCACGGCTCAGTCTGCTCGTCGATGATCTGCTGCAGCTCGATGTTGAGCCTCTCGCGCTCAGCGAGCAGCGCGTCGAGCTCGGCCTTGCCGAGCACCGAGCGCAGCGTCGTCTGCGAGATCTGGGAGGTGGCGAGCAGGTAGTTCTCCACCTCGGTGATCGCGCGGTTCGGGTCGATCACCCGGAAGTACGCAACGGCGTTCACGCGCACCGTCACGTTGTCCTTGGTGATGACCTCCTGTGGCGGCACGTTGAGCGTGACCGTCCGCAGGTCGACCCGGACCATCTGATCGATGATCGGGATGAGCAGGATCAGGCCCGGCCCCTTCTGCGCGATCAGGCGGCCGAGCCGGAAGATGACCCCGCGTTCGTACTCGCGGAGCACCCGGATCGCGGAAGCGAGGATGATCAGGATGAGAATCGCGAGGATTGCGATTACGGCGAGGGCGGCGTCCATCAAGTCTCTCCTTCGCGCGGTGGGGTGGCGGCTTGCTCGGCGATCGGCCGGACCATCAGGGTGAGGCCGTCGACCGATTCGACGCGCACTCTAACGCCGCTCGTAACCGGAGCGGCGTCACGGTCGACGACCTCGGCCCGCCACAACGCGCCCTCGACGAACACCTGGCCCACGGGATCGAGCGCCACGCGCACCACGCCCTCGCGGCCGACGAGCTCCTCGGAGCCGGTATAAACCGGACCGCGGCGCGCCTCGACCACCTTCGAGACGGCGATCGCGAGCCCGCCGCCGAAGAAGATCGCGATGCCGATCACCAGCGGGATCGAGACCCCGAAGCCCTCGGAGTCGGTATCGAAGAGCAGGAGCCCCGCGACGGCGAGCGCGACCACCCCCACGCCGCCCAGCACCCCGGAGGTGGGCAGGTGCGCCTCGGCGACGATCAGGCCCACCCCGAGGACGAGCAACAGGATTCCGGCAGCGGTGACCGGCAGCTGCGCAGTCCCGTATAGGCCGAGCAGGAACGAGAGCAGTCCGAAGGCGCCGGGGAAGATCAGGCCTGGGCTGAGCAGCTCGATTGCGAGCCCCAGCACGCCGGCGATCAGCAGCAGGTAGGCGATGTTCGGGTTGACGAGGAGCTGCAGGATGTCGTACTGCAGCGGCATGTCGCGCTCCTCGACGACGAGCCCGTCGGTGTCGAGCGTGCCCGCCTTCGGCCCCTGGATGCGGAACCCGTCGAGCTCGGCGAGCAGCTCGTCCTGGGAGCCCGCGACAGCGTCGATCAGGCCCGCGTCAAGCGCCTCCTGCGCGGTCACGTTCGTCGCCTCGCGCACCATCTCCTCGGCGAGCTCGGCGTCGCGGCCGTGTTCCTCGGCGAGCGCCCGCACGTAGGCGGCCGCGTCGTTCTCCACCTTGCGGCCGAGCACCTCGTCGGTGTCCCCGCCGCCGATCGTGATCGGCGAGGCCGAGCCGATGTTGGTCTGCGGCGCCATCGCCGCCACGTCGCCCGCCTGCGTGACGAAGAGGCCCGCCGAGGCGGCGCGGGCGCCGTTGGGCGAGACGTACACCACCACCGGCATGGGCGCGGCGATGATGTCCTGCACGATCGCGCGCATCGAGGAGTCGAGCCCGCCTGGCGTGTCGAGCCGGACGATCACGAGCTCGGCGCCGTCGTCGGCGGCGTCCTCGAGCGCGCCCGACATCCAGCGCTCCGTCGCCGGGTCGATCGATCCGGTGAGCTCGAGCGACACGGCAAGGCGCGCGTCGTCCTGGCCGCTGGCCGGGAGCGCGAGCAGAAGCGCGCCCGCCGCGAGGGCGATCAGCGAGCAGATGAGCCGGAACGGCCGCACTACCCCCACCCTAACCACGAGCCTCCTAGGGCGCCGTCGGCACGCCCGGGCTGCCCCACAGGAAGAACCAGACGGTGCAGACGATGCCGACGAGGATCGTCGCGGTGATCACCATGTCCTCGATCGGATGCGTCTGCGGCGGGCGCTTGCGCTCCGCCGAGAGACTGCGGTTCCAGTCGTGGCGCACCGGTTTACCGGCGTCGTGCGTCACCCACGCCTTGATCCAGGCGAGCAGGAACGCCATCAGCCCGTAGGAGAAGATGATCCCGAAGAGGGCCACGCCCAGCCCCGTGAACGAGGGCGCGGTGCCGCCCTGCAGCTGCGAGCCGATCCACACCCACAGCCACGGGACCCCGGCGCCGAACACGAGCACGCCGACCGCGGCCAAGGGCCAGCGCACGATGCGCCACAGCAGGCTGCCGGTCCTGCGGATCACGGCCTCCATAGGGCTGATTGTGACAAGCGGCCGCGAGCCCGCGGAGTGGTCACTGCGCGTAGCGCTTGATGTCGGCCAAAAGGTCCTGCGTGGAGTCGTAAGGCCCGTAGCGCGTGTGCACGATCTCGCCGCGGGCGTCAATGAAGACGGTGTTCGGCGCGCCGCGGTCCGCCTTCACCGAGGCCGACAGGGAGCCGTCCGGATCCTCGTAGCTCGGGTAGGGAACCGGCAGCTTGCTGAGGAACTCCTGAGCCTGGTCGCGGTTGTCCTGGAGGTTCAGGCCGAGGAAGGCGACCTCGTCGGCGAGCTCCATCGCCGCCTCCTGGAAGTGCGGGAACTCGACGATGCACGGCCCGCACCACGAGGCCCACTTGTTGATCACGACGGGCGTCCCCTTGAGCTCGGCGAGCCGCGCGTCGAGCGCTTCCTGGCCGCCGTCGAGGATCTGGTTCGCCTCGGCGCGCAGGTCCGCGAGGGGGGCTGGCGCGTCGGGCAGCGGCGCCGTCGCCTCCTCCAGGCTGAGCGCCGAGGCCGGGTAACCCGCCTCGGCCCCGTCGTCATCACTGGCAGCGTCATCGCCGCCGAGCACCACGACGCCGAGCACGATCAGCCCGACGGTCGCGATCGACGCCAGTGCGAGCCACAGCCCGCCGCTTCGCCAAGCCGGTTTGTCCTTAGGAGAGCTCATCCGCCGATGTCTGGTGGTACCTTGTCCTTACGTTCCGAAGTCGGAACCACCTGGGGACACCGGTCAGGCGGAGGGGAAAGCCGCACCGGTTGTCGCCCATCGAGCTTACTCCGCCTGCGGCTCGCATCCCTGCCTGTCGCGGGCATCTACGAAACGCCTTCCCATGGCCAAGACCACCGACGTTGCCGCTGCGGCGGCACGCAATCCGAGCCAAGCCGACCTCGAACGCGTCGAGGCGTTCACGCGCGAGCCCGTCCTGCTCGAGGGCGAGTCGATCGACGCCCTGAATCCGGGCAGCGCGCGCCGCCTCGCGTTCGATGCTGCGCTCAAGGAGATCGAGGAAGGGCGCGAGTACCCCTCGACCGAGTGGCGGCGCAACTTCTCGTTGGTGCTCGGCCTCGAGCGCCTGCTCTCCGAGGAGCCGCCGACGCTGCGCGACGGCACGACGCTCAACGACCACCAGGTCGATGCCCTGTCGGGCACGCTCGCCGCGCTGATCGCGGAGATCGAGGAAGGCGAGGGGAGCGCCGAGAGCAACGGCGCCCGCGAGAACGGCAACGGCACCGCTGCGGCGAACGGCGCCAGCGCGAACGGCGCCGGGGAGCTCGAGCCCGACGAGCTCGCTCCCGACGAGGAGCCCCAGGACTGGGTCGACGAGGAGGACGAACCGATCGACCAGGCCGCCCTCGACGACCCGGGCGCAAGCCGGCGCTTCTGGTTCGAGCACGCCACCGGCGCCGGCAAGACCGTCGCCGCCGTGGGCTTCGTGGAGGCATCGCGGACCGGCGGCATCCTGATCCTCACCCACCGCCGCAACCTCGTCGACCAGTTCATCGGCGAGATCTCCACCCGCGGCTACAAGGACCGGCTCTCGCCGCCGCTGCTCGACGGCGAGGACCACCCCTACGGGCCGGTCACCGTCGAGACCTACCAGTGGTTCGTGCGCAATGCCGGGCGGGTCTCCGACGCCTACTCGATCGTGATCTGCGACGAGGCGCACACCGCCCTCGGCGAGAAGACCAGCGCCTGCATCCGCGACATGCCGGGCCCGGTCTTCATCGGCATGACCGCGACGGGCGCGCTCATCGCCCGCCATGTCGCCGACCTCTTCCCCACCCAGACCTCGCGCTTCGACCTCGCGCAGGCCGCGCGCCGCGGGGTGATCGCGCCGCTGCGCTGCCTGCGGATCCCGCCCGGGCCGGGCGTGCGCTCGCTCGCCAAGGTGCCGCTGCGCCGCGGCGAGGTCGACCAAGACTTCGACCAGGACGAGCTGGCCAAGCTCCTCGACCAGGGCCCGTTCAACGTGGCGGTGGCGGACCTTTACAAGTCGCGCTTCCGCAAGATCCCGGGCGTCATCTACACGGCGGGCGTGCAGCACGCGAAGAACGTGGCCGCCGCGCTGCGCGACGAGGGCATCAAGGCGCACGCCGTCTCCGGCGAGACGCCCAAGCGTGAGCTGGCCGAGATCCTTGCGGCGTTCGAACGCGGCGAGGTGGACGTGCTGTGCAACGCGATGCTCCTCGCGGAGGGCTGGAACTCGCCGCGCGCGACGATCTGCATGCACCTCGCGCCGACCGCCTCCAAGCGCATCTACCAGCAGCGCGTCGGCCGCGTCACCCGGCGCGCGCCGGGCAAGGAGGCGGGCATCGTCATCGACTTCGTGCACCCGGCCACGACTTCCGACGAGACGATCATCACGCTGCACTCGCTGCTCGACCGCGACGTGTACCGCGGCGGCGCGATCGTCGTCGGCCCGGTGCGCCGCGGCCGCGGGCGGCAGATCCGCGTCGAGCGCCGGGTCGTGCCGGTCTCGGCCGATCCCGAGCGGCGTCTGGCGGTGCTCGAGCGCGAGCTCTGGCGGATCGCTGTCGAGAACCTGAACTACTCCGAGCAGCACGCCTGGGCGGCGCTCGCCGGCGCGCGCGTGACGTCCAACCAGTGGCGCCGCGCGAAGGCGATGATCCAGCACGACGAGGGCAAGGAGCTGCGCCGCCGCTTCCTGCTCACCTGCGTGCAGCGCAACCGCAACCACCAGCTCCGCCTGAAGGCGATGAGCGAGATCGCGGCACTGCGCGACCCCGAGGCGTTCGACGACTGCGTGGACATCGTCCAGACGTGGCCGCGCGACGAGCGGCGCGCCGGCGCCAAGGTGCTCTTGCAGGCGCTCGCCGAGCGGCGCATCGGGCGCCGCGATCAGGCGCAGGCTTGGGTGTGGCGGCTCGCGGCGTGCACGCGCGAGCTCCACGAGCAGTACGCGGTGCAGCGCTGGCCCGAGACCAAGCGCCTGCTCGGCCTCTTCGTGAACTCCTCCGGTCGCGCCCACGGCCGCAACGCCCGCCGGCTGGTCACGGCCGCGCGCCAGCAGGACCGCCGTCTCGCGGTGGCGCTGCTCGCGGCCGCGGTCGCGCACACGCCCGAGGCCGAAGAGGTGCTGCGCGGCGCCCGGATGCGGATGGCCCGCAAACCTTCGGCGGTCGCGCGCGAGCTGCTGCGCAACTTCCCCAAGGGCGGCTCGAAGCGCCGCCGGCGTCGCAAGGGCGGCGGCGGTGGCGGTGGCGGCGAGAACGCCAACGGCGCCGAGGCGGCGAAGAGCAGCGAGGGGCGCGAGCGCGAGAAGCTCGACGCCGCCGAGGACGGCGCCCAGAACGGCAAGGTCGAGGACGAAGCGAAGGCCGAGGACGATGAGCGCGGCTCGGACGACGCCAAGGCCGAGGAGCGCGACGGGTCCGAGGATCAGGACGAAGCCAAGGCCTCGGGCAAGACCAAGTCCCGCCGCAGGGCCAGGTCCAAAGCGAAGTCGAAGGCCGCGGACGACTCAGGCGAGGAAAGCCGCGACAGCGAGGACGCCGATCGGGCCAAGGCCGAAGCCACGGGCGAGGCCGACGGCGGCGACGACGGCGGCGAGGATCCCGGCGCCAAGGGCGACGAGAGCGCCGACGCCGAGCCGGCCGACGCCACCTGACGTTCAGCCCTAGTAGTCGTTTTTCGACGACGTGGGCTGAACCCCGACCGAACACCCCGAGTCTCGCCGCGGCTTCAGCCGTGGTGGTCGTTTTTCGACTACCTGGGCTGAACGTCGGTCGGGTG
>CBFGWL010000098.1:0-8132 GCA_965652565.1 uncultured bacterium | reverse complement strand
CCCGCTCCCGTGGGCGCGGAGGACCGAGTCTGGCGCTTTTGCCGCTAACGCCCCCGCAGGCGGGGTATAACCTGCGCATCCCGACTCTTTCGCATGCACCCCAGGAGGAGACGCTGAACATGGGCAAGACCAGCAAGGCGCAGAAGGCGCGAGAGGCCGCCGGTTCGGTGGGCTCCAACGAGTACGTCCGCCGCTTGATCGCTGATGAGGAGCTGCGCGAGAGCGTGCGCGAGGCGTACCGAGCCGGCCGCAACGCGTACGCGCGCATCCAGAAGCAGAAGAAGCCAGCGCAGGCGCTGATGGACGACAAGAAGGTCCATCGCGAGCTCCGCGAAGCCGCCGAGTCGCTGCGCGAGGCCTCCGACCGGCTGCGCGGCCGCAACCAGAAGAAGAGCCCCTGGGGGAAGATCCTGTTCGTCGGGATCGTTGCCGCCGCGCTCGCCCTCGTCCTGAACGAGGATCTTCGCAAGGCCGTGCTCGACCGCCTCTTCGGCGCCGAGGAGGAGTTCGAGTACACCTCCACGACCGCGCCCACCAACGGCGCGCCGGTCGCCAGCTGAGCGCCCCGAGCGCGACCTGACAAGCGCGCCGCGTACCCGGCGCGGCGCTGAGTGACGAAGCGCACACTACGCCCGTTCGCACGGGCGTAGTTTCGCGCTGCATGTCCCCGACTCGCCCGCACTAGATGCGCGCGGCCGCCCGCTCGCTCGCGGCTTTCACCGGGCGCCACCGCCGTTTGGTCGTGGTGGTGTGGCTCGCGCTCGTCGTCGCGGCCGTCCCGCTCGCCATGCGGCAGACGGAGAACCTGACGGGCGGTGGTTTCGAGGTGCCGGGCTCCGAGTCGGCGGCGGTCGAGCAGGCGATGCAGCGCGACTTCGCCCTGCGCGCCGGCAGCGACTCCATCGGCGCGGTGCTGCAGGCCGAGCCCGGCGCCGCGCCGCAGGCGGGCGCCGCCGCGCTCGAGCGGCTCGCGGCCGCCGTGGCCGAGATCGACACGCTCACCCTGGAGCCCGCGGCCGCCAAGCGAGCGGGCCGCCAGCTCGAGCGCCGGGGCCTTGCTCTCGTCCCGATCCAGGCCTCCGCGGACGTGAGCGAGCAGATCGACGCCGCCGTCGAGCTGCGCGAGGAGATCGCGCCCGGCGAGGCGGTGGACGGGGTCACTCCGTACCTGGTGGGCCAGCCCGCCGCGTGGGCGGGCTTGCAGGAGCTCACGAAGGAGGACCTCGAGGAGGCCGAGATCACCGGCTTTCCGATCGTCGCGCTCATCCTGATCTCGGTCTTCGGTTCCCTGGCCGCGGCGGCGCTCCCGCTCGCGCTCGGCTTCGCTGCGGTGATCGTCACCGGCGCGGTGATCTACCTGCTCTCGCTGCAGATGGAGATGTCGGTCTTCGTCACGAACATGGCGTCGATGATCGGCATCGGCGTCGCCGTGGACTACTCGCTGTTCGTGCTCGCCCGTTACCGCGAGGAGATCGCCCGCGGGCTCAGCCGGGACGCGGCGCGCGCCGAGGCGCTCTCCACGTCGGGCCTCGCGGTCGCCTTCTCGGGCATGGCCGTGATCGTCTCGCTCGCCGGCATCTGGATGGTCGACAACCAGGCGCTGCGGTCGATGGCCCTCGGGGCGATCGTGGTCGTCGCGGTCGCGATCGTCGCCGCCGTCGTGCTTCTGCCCGCGATGATCGCGCTGCTCGGCCCGCGGGTCGAGGGGCGCGGCCTGACCCGGGCGGTGGGTCGCCGTCTGCGCCGCGGGCGTCCCCCGCGGCCCGCCGGCGACCGCGCGGGCTTCTGGTACCGCTGGACGGATCGCGTGATGCGCCGCCCGTGGCTCTCCGCGCTGCTGACCGCCGGCGTCCTGCTCGCCTTGGCGAGCCCCGTGCTCTCCATGAAGACGGGTACCGGCGCGCTCGCCCAGTTCCCGCGCGATCACGACGTGCGCGTCGGGGTGGAGCTGATGCGCGACGCGACCGGTGGCGCCGCCGACCCGGTCCGCGTCGTGGCCGAGTTCGGCGACCGTGCGGACGCGCTGGCGAGCTCCCGGGCCGAGCTCGCGGCCCTGCGCGCGCGGCTCGCCGCGGATCCGGCGGTCGCCGGCGTGGGGAAGTGGACCCCGAACGAGCAGGGCACCCGCGCGCTGCTCGACGTCTTCCCGGCGAGCGCCGCGGACACCGACGCCGCCCTCGCCTTCGCCGAGCGAGCCCGCGAGGAGATCGTCCCGGCGAGCGCGCTCGCGGCGGGCCAGCCCGTGAACGTGGGCGGTGAGACGGCGCGGATCGCTGACGTCCGCGACCTGATCTCGGGCTCGATGCCGCAGATCCTCGCCTTCATCCTCGGCCTCTCGTTCGTCCTGCTCACGCTCATGCTGCGCTCGCTGCTTCTGCCCCTCAAGGCGGTCGTGATGAACCTGCTTTCGATCGGCGCCGCGTTCGGGGTGCTCGTGGCGGTCTTCCAGTGGGGCTGGCTCGACGGCTTCCTCGGATTCGAGAGCTCGGGCGCGCTCGACACGATCAACATCCCGTTGATCGTCGCCGTGGTGTTCGGCCTCTCGATGGACTACGAGGTGTTCCTGCTCTCGCGCATCCGCGAGCGCTACCTGATCCACGGCGACAACCGGCGGGCCGTCGCGGAGGGCCTGGCGACGAGCGCGCCGACGATCTCTTCGGCGGCGCTGATCATGACCTGCGTGTTCGCCGTCTTCGTGTTGACCGGCGTGCCCTCGATCAAGGAGCTGGGCGTCGGCCTCGCGATCGCGATCGCGCTCGACGCGACGCTCGTGCGCCTCGTGCTCGTGCCCGCGGCGATGCAGCTCATGGGCCGCTGGAACTGGTGGCTCCCGGCCTGGCTCGACCGGATCCTCCCAGACCTCGGCTTCGAGCACGGTGACGGGGAGCCCGAGGACGGCGCGACCGCGCCGGCCCAGGCCTAGGCGCCCCGACCGCGCGGCGCTTCAGGCCGGGCTGAGGTGGTCCGCAGCCTTCGCGATCTGCGCCGAGGGAATCGGCGGGGAGAGGAGGAAGCCCTGGACCCGGTGGCAGCCCAAGTCGCGCAGGATCTCGAGCTGGGCGTTGTTGCCGACGCCCTCCGCGACGACCTCGAGACCGAGCGCGCAGGCCATCGCGATGATCGCCTCCACGATCGCGACGCTGCGCTCGTCGCCGCTGTCCAGGCGCTCGACGAACGAGCGGTCGATCTTCAGCCCGGCGAGCCGGAAGCGATCGAGGTAGGCGAGTGAGGAGTAGCCGGTGCCGAAGTCGTCCAGGAAGACCTGGACGCCGCTCGCCGCGAGGCGCTCGAGCGTGTCGGCCACGGGCTGCGAGCGCTCAAGCAAAACGCCCTCGGTGATCTCGAGCTGCAGCCGCGACGGGTGCAGCCCCGTGCGCTCGAGCACGTCGAGCACGGCCTGGTGCAGATCGCCGTGGGTGATCTGCCGGGCGGCGACGTTCACTGAGATCATCAGCTCCTCGTGCTCCCACGACGACGCCTCCCTGGCCGCCGTTTCGAGCACCCAGCGCCCCAGCGAGTCGATCACGCCGGTTTGCTCGGCGACCGGGATGAACTCCGCCGGCGCGAGCAGCCCCCACGTCGGATGCCGCCAGCGCACGAGCGCCTCGAACCCGTCGACCCGGCCCGCCTGCAGGGCGAGCGTCGGCTGATAGACGAGCTCGAGCTCATTACGCGCGGCGGCGAAGCGCAGCCCGCGCTGGATCTCCATCTGTCGCGCGGCGGTGCCGGACATCGCGACGTCGTAGAGCTCGTAGGTGTCGCGGCCGCGCGCCTTCGCTCCGTACATCGCGGCGTCCGCGTCGCGGATCAAGCCTTCGCTGCTCGCCGTGCCGTCGACGGCGGGACGCGCGAGCGCGATGCCGATGCTCACCGTCACGAAGTTCTCCACGCCGCCGGCGACGATCGGCCGCGCCACCTCGCCGCCCAGGCGCTGCGCCACCTCGGCGGCCTCGGCGGCGCTGCCCAGGTCGTCGAGCACGATCGCGAACTCATCGCCGCCGAAGCGCGCGACGACGTCGCCCGTGCGCAGCCTCGACGAGAGCCGGGTCGCCAGCTTGCGAAGCAGCTCGTCGCCCACGTGGTGGCCGAGGCCGTCGTTGATCAGCTTGAAGTTGTCGATGTCGAGGAAGAGCACCGCGACCATCGCGTCCGTCTCCGCCGCCCGGCGTAGGCGGCGCTCCAGGACCTCGGCGAAGAGCTCGCGGTTGGGCAGGCCGGTGAGCGAGTCGTGGGCCGCGCGGTGGCGCAGGACCTCCTCGGCGCTGCGCCGGTCGACCGCGGTCGCGAGTACGTTGGCGACGGCCTGCAGGAAGTGCACGTCCTGAACCGCGAAGCGGCCGGGGTGACGCGAGTGCGCCTCCAGTACGCCCTGCTTGCCGGAGTTGGTCACGATCGGGACGGCGACCGTGCTGCGCGGAGCGAGGCCGGTCAGCGCCCGCGGCAGCTCGAAGCGCGATTCGGCGCGCCAGTCGTTGACGGTCACCGGCAGGTGGGAGTCCGCCACGAGGCTGACGTGACTCGCCTGTCCCGCGGGCTGGGCCCCGCGCCGGTCGATCTCGCTGGGCGCGTAGCGCAGGCGGTACTCGCCACCGCGGCCGCGCATCCAGATGCACGCGGTCTCAAAGCCCTCGGTCTCGGCGAGGGCCTCCACGGCGGCCGCCATCAGGCTGCGGGGATCCTGGCCCTGGAGAGCCCGCTCGCCGAGCCCGGCGATCACCGCCTGCTGGTCCGCGAGCCGCTCGAAGTCGTTCTCGATGCGCTTGCGCTCGGTGATGTCGTACATCACGCCGTGCCAGAGGGGGATTCCCTCGGGGTCACGTTCGAGCTTGGCGTCCTCGAGGATCCAGACCACGCGCCCGTCGCGGGTGAGCATCCGGTACTCCGCGGGCGGGGCGGAGCGCTGCTCGAGGTAGCGCTCCGACTCGAACGAGAGCGCGTGCTCGCGGTCCTCGGGGTGGAGCTGCCGCGACCAGAGCGTCGGGTCGGCGATCCACTCCTCCGGGGTGAACCCGAGGATCACCTCGATCTGCGGGCTCACGAAACGCCACCGGCCGTGCTCGCCGAGCTCGGCGGTGTAGAAGATGGCGGGCACGCGCTCGACGAGCCGGCGCAGTGCCTTCTCCCCCGGATGTTCGGATCGGCGCGTTGCCACTCGGGCTTCCATCGGCGGCTCGCGCGGAATCCTTCAGTCCGCAAGCGAGCTGCCGGGGCGCCGCTGGGGCCCCGCGGGCGCGCGGGAGCGCCGCAGCTCAGTTCAGGAGGGCCTTGCGGCGGCGCGGGAAGATCTTCACGAAGGTGCGCAGCCGCAGCGGGGAGCCGCGGAAGCGCAGGCGGCGCTGCAGCAGCGCCCGCTTCGGGTCGAGCGTGCCCTTGCTGACCGCGATCCAGTCGGCCCACTTCGTCTCGAGCGTGATGTCCGGCGCCGACGCCACCCCCGGCTCCGCCCGCGTCGAGCCGTTGTCGACGATCACGTGCCACGGCTCGGCATCGGTGAAGTTCCACTGCACCGTGAGCCGCTCGCCCGACGCCGCGGATGTGTCGACCGAGCGCGCCACGACGTCGAAGAAGAGCCGCTGCACGTCAGGGTCGGACGACGGCTCGGGGTGCGGCGCGCCCATCACGCGCGCCTCGAGCAGGCGGATCTGCCTCGATGCGATCTCGCGCGGGTCGAGCTCGGGGTCGATCGGCAGGACGCCGGGCATCTCCTCGAGCGGGTAGCCGGTCGCCCGCCACTTCGTCATCGCCGAGCGCAGGCCGAAGGTGTAGATGTCCTCGAGCTCGAACCCGTAGCACCGGGTCCACTCGCGGTCCATGTTCGGCGGGTTGAAGACGGCGAGGGAATAGGGGAGCACCTCGAGGAGCAGCTCGCGGACGGCGGCCTTGCACTCCTCGGACTCCTGGAAGAGCTCGCTCAGGACCTTCACGCCGAACCCGATGTGCCGCTGCTCGTCACGCGAGACGTGGGTCATGCCTTCCGTGAAGCCGGGCAGCGAGCCCGCCTTGGCGAAGTAGTCCTCGATGAAGTGCTGGCCGGGCTGCGCGAGCGTCCCCTCGACGACGAGGTGGTAGAGCGCGATCGCCTGCGCGAACTTGGGCAGCGAGCGGTCGCGGCGCAGTTCGTCGGCCATCCGGTCGAGGCGGCCGAAGACGTTGCGGTAGCCCCAGTTGAGCTGCGGCTGGGTGTAGGCGAGGGTGGAGGCGACGTCGCCGCCGGCGCCGATCACCTCCTTGAAGAAGCGGTGGAAGAAGACGCTGTGGCGGGCCTCGTCGACCTGCTGCGTGGCCAGGAAGTACTTCTGCTCCTCCTTGGGAGCGGCGTCGATGTAGGGGGAGAGGTTGTCGGCGACCGAGTCCTCGCCGTAGAAGAACATCGAGTACAACCACAGCCCCGACTTCTTCTGGAGATCGGTCAGCGCCTCCCAGCCCTCGCGATCCTTCGTGAAGTCGATCGCGGTCGCCTGCCAGTTGTTCTGTTCCCAGCGCTCGTAGAGGTCGTCGTAGGTGATGGCATCCGCCGCTCGAATGCCGTCCTGCTGTGCGACGCTCACTTTGACCTTCCCTCCTTCGACTCCGGCCTACGGCCTACCCTGCGCGCAATATAACTGACCGACGAGTCAGTTAGTACTCTGCGCGCTGTGTCAGACCGCGCCCACGCTCCCGCGGCTCCCCGGCGCCGCCTCTCGGCGGCCGATCGCCGCGCCGCCATCCTCGAGGCGGCGCTCCAGGTCTTCTCCGAGCGCGGCTTCAGCCACGCCTCGCTCGACGAGGTGGCCAAGCGCGGCGGCGTCTCCAAAGCGCTGATCTACGAGCACTTCTCATCGAAGCGCGAGCTGCAACTCGCCCTCCTCGACAGCTACGTCCACGATCTGATCGAGCGCGTGGTGCGCGCGATCGCCGCCGTCGAGCCGCCCGAGGAGCGGCTGCGCGCGGGCATCGAGGCCTTCCTCGCCTTCGCGGAGGAGAACCCCCGGGTGCTGCGGCTGCTCACCCGCAACGTCGACGACCCGGTCGCCGGCGAGGCGCTCGACCGGTTGCGTGAGGAGGCCGCCGCCGCGTGCGCCGAGCTCATGGTCAAGCACGCGCCGGAGCCGCGGCCCGGTGATCTGCCGGTCGAGACGACCGTGGCGATCCTCGCGCACCTGATCTCGGGCGGCGTGCAGTTCCTCGCGAGCTGGTGGCTCGACCAACCGGACGTGCCGCGCGCGGCCGTGGTCGAGTCGCTCATGGATCTGTACTGGGTCGGGCTCGAGCGGCTCACGCAGGGGGAGCGCTGGAAGTAGTCGCCGGTCGCCAGCTTTCAGTCGCCAGTCGCCAGCTACCAGTCGCCAGTTGGGCGGGCCGGCAGTTGCCGGTCAACGCCTCGGCCGCGCCGCCGCACGCCCTCGTCCCACGGAACTGGCGACTGGCGACTGGCGACTGGCGACTCCAGCTGAAAGCTGGCGACTGGCGACTGGCGACTGGCGCCTGGCGGCGACTTATGCGAGCTTCGGGCTCGTCCAGGGCTCGGCGAGCTTCTTGGAAAGCAGCGCCGGTAGCTCGTCGGCGGGTACGCGCTCCTGCGTGAGCGAGTCGCGGTCGCGCAGGGTGACGGTGCCGTCCTCGAGCGTCTGGCCGTCGACGGTGACGCCCCACGGCGTGCCGATTTCATCCTGGCGGCGGTAACGCTTGCCGATCGAGCCGCCGGCGTCGTACTCCGCCTGCATGAGCGGACGCAGCGTGTCGAAGATCTCGCGGGCGCGCTCGGGCATGCCCTCCTTGTTCACGAGCGGCAGCACGGCGACCTTGACCGGCGCGAGGCGCGGGTGCAGGTGCAGCACGGTGCGCTTGCGACCCTCGACCTCCTCGACCTCGTAGGCGTCGACCAGGAACGCGAGCGCGGCCCTGTCCGCGCCGGCGGCGGGCTCGATCACGTACGGGACGTAGCGCTCGCCGGTCGCCTGGTCGAAGTACTCGAGCTTCTCCCCGGAGTGCTTGGCGTGCTGGGTGAGGTCGAAGTCGCCGCGGTTGGCGATGCCCTCGAGCTCGGACCAGCCGATGGGGAAGAGGTACTCGATGTCCGAGGTCGCCGACGAGTAGTGCGAGAGCTCGTCGGGGCCATGGGCGCGCAGCCGTAGGAACGACGGGCGGATGCC
>CBFGWL010000097.1:0-8249 GCA_965652565.1 uncultured bacterium | reverse complement strand
ACCGGGCCGCTCGCCTCGCGCGCCACGACCGCGTCCTCGTCGCTCATCGCGGACGCGATCCAGAGCGCCTGGCGCTGGCGCACGAGCCCCGACAGCGCGGTCACGAGCCCGCCGCCGCCGCGGCGCACGGTGCGCTCGCCCGCCTCGGTCAGCTCGAACTGGGCGGGACCCCTGTTCGAGACGATGATCAGGCGTTGCTCCGACAAAGCGGCCCTCAGCCTATCCGCCGAGCCGCCGCGGAAGCGGGCCCGGCCGCACGCTCGTCACACACCGAGGTCGGTGAAGATCTGCAGCCAATCGCGGAGCAGGCGCGGGCTGAGGAAGTGCTTGCGCGCGTGCTCCTTGCCCGTCTTGCCGAGCCGCTTGGCGAGCTCGGGATCGCGCAGGAGATCGAGCGAGCGCTGCGCCGCCTCCTCGACCGAGGAGACCAGAAAGCCCGACTCGCCGTCGATG
Organism: uncultured bacterium; assembly: GCA_965652565.1. GTDB lineage: Bacteria > Actinomycetota > Thermoleophilia > Solirubrobacterales > 70-9 > RSA11. The sequence goes on along the minus strand of CBFGWL010000097.1, from coordinate 7,796 downwards.
ATCTGCAGCGGGATGCCGCCCACGTTGCCGCCGATCGTCGGCCGGCCCTTCCAGAGCGCCTCGGTGACGGTGAGCCCGAAGCCCTCGCGAATCGACTTCTGCAGGACTACGTCGGCCTGCGACTGGAAGGCGTTCACCTCGATCGCGCCGACGTTGTTCAGGTTGTTGAGGATCTTGATGTCGGGATCCCCGTCGGCATGGGCGAAGGTGTTCTGCAGAAACTCCCAGCCCTCGGGGTCGTCGGTCGCCATCGAGCCGACGAGCGCGAGCTGGACGTCCGGGATCTCCTCGCGGACCATCCGGTAGGCGTCGATCACGCCGATCGGGTCCTTCCAGGGGTCGAAGCGCGAGACCTGGCAGAGCAGCGGCCGCTCGGGGTCGATGCCGAACTGCTCGCACACGAACGCCGCGTCCTCGGGCGAGAGCGCCATGTTCTTCGGCGAGAGCGGGTCGATCGCGGGCGGCACGATGCGCACGCCGTCGCTGATCCCCTGGGGCACGTACTGCTCCATGTGCCACACGCTGGCCTCGTAGCGGCTGATCAGCGGCATCATCCGCTCGAGCGTCTCAGGGTTCGGCGAGGAGAGGTCGATGTGGCAGCGCCACACCCAGTGGCGCGCCTTCTCCGGAGCGTTGGCGAGCAGCCCGGCGGGCTGCGGGTCGTGGACGATGATCACGTCCCAGCCGTCCTCGAGGCCCTGGGCGTTCATCGCGTTGTAGGCCTCGAACACCTCCCACTGCTGATCGGAGATCGCCTGCTCGTCGCCCTGCAGCGAGTTGTGCATCAGCTTCGTGACGTTGAAGAAGTCCTCCCGGCCGAGGATCACGTGCCAGTGCGCGTCGAGCCCGATGTCGCGCATCAGCGGGACGATCGTGTAGAGGATCTCCGAGACGCCGCCGCCGAACGCGGTCGCGCTCACGTGCAGGACGCGCTTGCCCTCGAGCGCGCCGGCGAGCTCGCGGATCTGCGCGACAAGGTCCTTGCCGGCGATATGGGTGTAATCAGCGAGCGAGCGCTGGCCGAGGGCGACTTCCTGAAGCACGACGCGGAAAGTTAGTGGGTATGCACACCTTCCCGCATACCCACGGCCCGGGTCGCACTACGCGGGGAAGTCGCCGCGCTCCATGGCGGTCGTAAGGCGCTCGACGCCGGCGTCGATCATGCGGATCACCTCGGCGTGCAGCGCGGCGTTGGCGACGGCGACGCAGGACATCTGAAACTCGACGCCGGAGCCCAGCAGCGGGCGGTCGTCGAGCGAGCGCCCGTACGCGTCCGTGATCACCGCGCCGGCGCGCTCGCAGATGAGCTTCGCCGCCGCCAGGTCGTAGGGCGAGTTGTTGAGCACCGTGCCGTTGCCGAGCGCCTCGAAGCGCTCGCGCATGCCGGGCACGTCCGCGACGATCCGCGGGCCGGGCTCGATGTAGGCGTCCATCTGGCCGGTGACGACGCGGGTGATGTCGAAGGTGGCCGAGCCGAGGTCGAAGGTGCCGCCGCCCACCGAGGAGGCGTCGATGATGTCGCCCACCACCTCGGCGATGGCCCGCATCGGGCGGCCCCGCAGGCCGTAGGTCCAGAACATCTTGGAGAGGTCCTCATTCCGCGAGAGGCGCGGCTCGGGCTCCAGGTGTCCGTCGCGCGAGGCGAGGAAGAGCGCGCCGGACTTGATCTCGACGACGCAACCGACCTCCACGTCACCCATCGTCGGCTCGCCGTCCAGGCGCGCGGCCGCCACCGACACGCACGCCGACTCGAGGCCCGCCATCGCCGGCCGCGTGCCGTCGATCGGGTCGACGATCAGCACCCACTCGGGGTCGCCCGCCGGCACGACCATGCCGCGGTCCTCCGAGTAGAAGGCCACCCCCGGCGCCTCGCGCGCCAAGTGCTCCTCCAGGAACGACTCGGCGATCTCGTCGATCGCGAAGGTCACGTCGCCGCCCGCGCCCGCGCGGGTGTGCTCGCGACCCGCGTGGTTGCCGAGCTCGGGCAGCACGCGCTCGCGCAGGGCGAGGGAGAGCTCGCGCGTGAGCGCTACGGGGTCGACGCCGGCCAAGGGATCAGTCGGGACGCTCGCCCAGTTCGACTTCGATCTTGCGGCGCTTGCCGTCGCGCAGGATCTCGAGCGTGATCGTCGCGCCCGGGTCGAGGCGCGCGACGATCCGCGAGAGCTCCGCCTCGCCGACGATCTTCTGACCGTCGGCCGAGAGGATCACGTCGCCGCCCGGATTCACCGGGATGCCCTGGAAGCGGATCTGGTCGTCGGGGTTGGCCTTGCAGCAGAGCCCCGCCTGGTCGGCCGGCCCGTCGGGGATGACGTCGGCGACGAGCGCGCCCGCGTCGACGTCCAGCTCGAGCTCCTCCGCGAGCTGCGGCCACAGCGCCGTGGTCTGCACGCCCAGGTACGCGTAGTCGGGGTCGCCGTCCTCGCGCAGCTGGGCGACCGAGCGCTCGACGAGATCCACCGGCACGGCGAAGCCCACGCCCTGATTGCCGCCGGAAGTGGTGTCGATCTGCTGGTTGATCCCGATCACGCGGCCCTCGGCGTCCAGCAGCGGGCCGCCGGAGTTACCGGGATTGATCGAGGCGTCCGTCTGGATCGCGCCGTCGATCGAGAACTCGGTGAGCGAGTCGATCGAGCGGTCCGTCGCCGAGACGACGCCCACCGAGAGCGACTGGCGCTCGCCGAAGGGGCTGCCGATCGCGGCAACCGGATCGCCCACCTGGACCTCGCCGATCTCACCGAGCTCGAGCGGCTGCAGATCGAGCCCCTCCGGCTCGACCCGGAGAAGCGCCACGTCCGAGTAGGGATCGACGCCCACGATCTCCGCTTCCACCTGGTTGCGGTCGGGGAACTGGACATAGACCTGGCGCGCCTTGGTCACGTCGGCGGAGCCGCGCGCCTCGCCGTCGGTGACGACATGGGCGTTCGTGACGATCTCGCCCTCGTCGTTCAGCACGAAGCCGGAGCCCTGGCCGCCGGCGCCGCCGATGCTGCCCGAGCCGCCGGGCAGGATCGAGCGCACGGTGACCACGCCGGGCGCGGCCCGCCGGTACACCGCCGCGGCGCTGAACGCGCCGTCGCTCGCCTCGACCACGATCCGGTCGGCGCCTTCCTCGCCGCTGCTCTGTTCGCCGCCGAACGGGCTGGGCGAATCATCGCCGCCGCAGCCCACCAGGGCGAGCGCCGCGAGCGCGGCCAGCAGCGTCGCGACACGGATCACGCGCGTGCCCCCGGCAGGCGCAGCTCGAACACCGTGCGACCGCGGCGCGCGTCGAGCACGAGGTCCCCGCCCATCAGCCGCGCGAGCTCGCGGGCGATCGCCAGGCCGAGGCCCGAGCCGCCGACGTCGTCGCCGGTGAAGAAGCGGTCGAAGACCTTCGCGCGGGCGGCGGGATCGATGCCCGGGCCGTCGTCGGCGACGGCCAGCGTGGGCTCCCCCTGCTGGAGCGTTGCGGTCACTGTGATCTCGGTCCCTTCCGGAGTGTGGGCGAGGGCGTTGTCAATCAGGATACGGACGATCTGGTCCACCCTGTCAGGGTCGGCGGCCACGAGCGGGCCGGGCTCCTCCGCCACCACCAGCGTGTGCCCCGTGCGCTCCGCACGGGGCCGGAACTCCGCCGCCACACGTGCGGCGGCCGCGCCCAGCTCGACGGGCTCACTGCTCACGCTGAGCGCGTCGGCGTCGAGCTTGGAGAGGTCCAGCAGGTCGGCGGCGAGCTTGGTGAGCCGCTCGACCTGCCCGCGCATCGTGCGCACGAACTCCGCGCGCGCCTGCGGATCGGGGTCCTCCTCCTCGAGCAGCTCGACGAACCCGCCGAGCGAGAAGATCGGCGTCCGCAACTCGTGCGAGGCGTTGGCGATGAACTCCTTGCGAGCACTGTCGAGACGCTCGAGCCGCGCCCGCATCTCGTTGAGCGTCGCCGCAAGCTGGCCCACCTCGTCCCCCGAATCCACGGGGATCGGCGTACCGAGGTCGCCCTCGGCCACCTTCTCCGCCGCCTCCTCGAGCCGCCGCAGGCGCCGCGCGTGGGCCCGGGCAGCGAGCCAGCCCGCCCCCAGCGCCGCCAGCAGCGCGATCGTGCCCGCGATCAGGATCTGCCGCTCGATCACCTCCACGTTGGCCTCCACGTCGGCGAGCGACGTGGAGAACACGGCGATCCAGGCGGGCTCGCCGGCGTGCAGCACGGGAAGCGCGGTCTCGCCCACGCGCTCGTCGCCCACGCGCTCAACCGCGGTGATTTGCTCGCCGTTCGCCGCCGCCTGCGCGGCCGCTGGGTAGCTGGGCAGAAGCGCCTCGCGCTCGACGTCCGAGTCGGCGATCACGAACGCCGGCCGCGGGCCCGTGTCGCCCTCGCGGACGCCCAGGATCGTGACGCGCGCGCCCGTGCGCTGCGCGAGCCGCCCGGCGAGCTGGCGCGTGCGCGCGGGCGAAGGCCGGTTCGCGACCGCGTCGCTGAGCACGGCGGCCTGCTCGGCCGCGTCGGTCTGTAGGCGGCGCAGCTTCTCGGCGGTGAGGCTCGAGCGCAGCTGCGGCACGACGTAGATGAAGATGAAGATGACGGCCGCCGCGGTGATCGCGAAGAAGAGCACCGCGAGCTGCGTGCGGACGCTTTGGAAGGAGACCCGCAAGCGCCGCTAGCCGGGGTTGTCCGCTTCGCGGAAGCGGTAGCCGACGCCCCGCACCGTCAGCAGGTACTCGGGGTGGCGCGGATCGCGCTCGAGCTTCTCGCGGAGATGGCGGATGTGGACGTCGACGGTGCGCGGGTCGCGATAGGACGAGTCGCCCCAGATCCGCTCGAGCAGCGCGCTGCGGTTGAACACCTTGCCGGGGCTCCGCGCGAGCGCGCGCAGGAGCTCGAACTCCACGTAGGTGAGCTTCACCTCGTCGCCGCGCATCAGCACGCGCCGCGCCTCCGGCTCGATCTGCAGCTCGCCCTCGACGATCGGCTCGTCGGCGCTGGGCCCCGCCATCCCCGCCCGGCGGAGCGCCGCCCGCACCCGGCTGCGGAACTCGCGCACCGAGAAGGGCTTGGTGATGTAGTCGTCGGCGCCCATCTCGAGGCCCAGCACCTTGTCGACCTCGTCGTCGCGGGCGGTGAGCATGATGATCGGCACCTGGCTGCGCACCCGCAGCCGCCGGCAGACCTCGATGCCGTCGAGCTTGGGCAGCATGATGTCGAGGACGACCAGGTCGAAGCGATCCTCGGCGAAGCGCTCCAGCGCCTCGCGCCCGTCGTAGGCGGAGATCACCTCGTAGCCGTCCTTGCGCAGCGGGTAGGTGAGCAGTTGCTGGACGGACCGCTCGTCGTCGACGAGCAGGATGCGCGCCGAACCGTCGGCGTTCATGGCTTGACGAGGACGAGAAGTCGCCGCCCGCGAGGCTCCATGGGATAAGGGTAGGGGGCCGTGCTCGATCTCAACGTCTACAGGGTCGCCTTCGCGCCGCTTGCCGTGGCGCTCGTGATCCTCGCGTTTTCCCTGGACGGAGCGCCAGAACCCATCGATCCGGGCCCGGTCACGACCACCTTCGACGCGCCCGCCGCCGCGGCCGCGGCGCGCACGCTCGCCCGCGAGTTCCCCGACCGCGCGCCCGGTTCCGACGGCGATCTTGCAGCGGCCGACTTCGTCGAGGAGCGCTTCGGGCAGATCGCCGCGGGCCGGGTGCTCGAGCAGAACTTCACCGCGGAGATCGACGGCTCCGACCGCGAGCTGCGCAACGTCGTCCTGCTCCTGCCCGGCGCAAGCGACGAGGCGGTGCTCGTGCTCGCCGGGCGCGACGCGCGCGTGGGGCCCGGGGTGGCAAGCAGCGCCGCCGCGACCGGCGTCCTGCTCGAGCTCGCCAACTGGCTTGGGACCACCGAGCGCGAGCGCACGCTGATCCTGGCCTCCACCGACGGCGCGAGCGAGGGCGCGGCAGGCGCGCACGAGCTGCTCAAGGCGCTGCCCGAGCGCTTCGAGCTCGAGGCGGCGGTCGTCATCTCCCAACCGGGGAGCGCGGCGCTCGAGCCGCCGCATCTGCTCGCGGGATCGACCGGGGCGGAGCGCCCGCCCGCGCGGTTGATCGCGACCGCGCGCTCGATGCTCGAGCGCCAGGCCGAGCTCGATCCCGGCCTCGACGGGGCGGTCGGCCAGCTCGTCGGGCTGGCGCTGCCCGCAGCGCTGGGCGAGCAGGCGGCGCTCACCGCCAGGGGCCTGGGCGCAGTCGCGATCTCATCGGCGGGCCAACTGCCCCTCGCCCCGGAGGAGGACACCCGCGAGCAGCTCGCCGTGGAGTCGCTCGACCGGCTTGGGCGCGCGGCGCTCGCCACGGTCGGCGCGCTGACCACGGCCTCTGGCCCCGCCGCCGAACCCGGCGCGTACGTGCGCGCCGGCGACAACATCGTCCCTGGCTGGGCACTCGGGCTGATCGCGCTCGCGCTTCTGGCGCCGCCCGCCGCGCTCGCGGTGACCGGCCTCGCCCGCTCCGCGCGCGACGGGACGGCGCAGACCGCGATCGGCTGGGTGCTCGCGTGGGTCACCCCCGGCCTCGTCGCGCTGGTCGCGCTCTACGCGCTCGCGCTCGTCGGCCTCATCCCCACGCCGCAGTTCCCGTTCGACCCCGCGACGCTCAGCCTCGGCTTCGACGAGGGGATCGCACTCCTCTTCCTGTGCGGTGTCGCGATCGCCGTCGCGATCGTGGGTCCCGGGCTGCACCTGCCGGCCGGCCCGTCGCGAGCGACCCTGGCCGCCGCGGCGGCGGCGGTCGCGGTCGCCGCGGCGCTCGTCGTGTGGCTCGTCAACCCGTTCTTGGCCTTGCTCTTGGTCCCGATCACGCACGTCGTCGCCGTCCACGGGCGGCGCGAGCCGCTGGGCCAGCTCGCCGTGGCGGCCGTCGCGCTCGCCGCCGCGATCCCGTTCGGCGCGGCGCTCCTGCACGTCGCGAGCGAGCTCGGCTGGGGAGCCGAGGCACCGTGGCAGGTCGCGGTGCTCACCGCGACCGGGCAGATCGGGGCGCCGGAGGCCGCCGCCACCCTGGTGCTGCTCGGCGCGACGCTCGCCAGCGTGCTCGCGGCGGGCCGCCGCGGCGACGGCGGGTTAAGCACGCGGGGTCACGACCGCAGGGTTACTGCCCCCAGCCGGGACTAGGGGTCACCCCCTTTTCGTACCGCTCGTGGACGCGTGTCCGATCAAAAGGGGTGTAGGCCGCGACGATGCAGGGAACGAACACCCCGCCATGCATGGAAGCAGGCCAAATCCCCCTGTGTTGGAAAAACCCCCCGATATCCCCCCGAGCGAGGACGCTGTGACCCAGGTGAGAGCGAAGATCGCGGCCCACGACTACAAGGTCGACGCTGGGCTCGTCGCGGAAGAGATCCTGCGCAAGATCCGCTTGGTCAAGTGGGCGCGCCAGGAGCTCGCGCCGCCGACTGGTCGAACCCCTCAGCCGCCGGCGGCGCACTGACGCCCAGCAGCTGCACGCCCTCACCCGCGGTCACGATCCCGATCCGAGTGAGCTCGGTGCCTAGCCCCTTCACCGCGGCGCGCGCCGCGGTGAAGGCGGCTTCGGGCAGCGTCACGAGCAGCTCGTAGTCCTCCCCGCCGGTGATCGCGAGCTCGACGTCGTCGCGCTCGAGCGCCACCGCCACCTCCGCGACGCCCGCCTGAATCGGCACGCACGACGCATCGAGCGTGACGCCCACGCCGCTGGCCTCGGCGAGATGCCGCGCGTCGGCGACGAGCCCGTCGGAGACGTCGATCATCGCGCTCGCCCCCTCGGCGGCGAGCGCGCGGCCGACGGCGAGGCGGGGCGTCGGCTCG
>CBFGWL010000096.1:0-8284 GCA_965652565.1 uncultured bacterium | reverse complement strand
TCTCGCCGTGCTCGACGGCGATCAGGTCGTGCTGGAGGTGGAGATCGCTTCGCATGGAGGAGGGGTCGGCGGGAGGGCGGGCGGCCTGACGCACTTGCGACATCGAAAGTCTTGACAAGCAATCGCAAGTTTGCAAAGGTCTCCGCAAGATGGCTGGAGGAGAGGCCACAGAGCCGGCGACGCTGCGGCGCGAGCGGATTGCGCGCTTCGTTGAGGGACGTGAGTACGTCCGGGTCAGCGAGCTCGCCGAGCGCTTTCAAATTTCTTCGGTAACCGTCCGCGGGGATCTCGACGCGCTCGCGGCCGAGGGCCGGGTGCGGCGCGTCCGCGGTGGTGCCCTGCCTCCGTCGGAGAGCCCGGGTGAGCGCCCCTTCGAGGAGACGGAGGCTAGTCACTTCGAGGAAAAGCAGGCGATCGCCCGCGCCGCCGCGGAGATGGTCTCCGACAACGACACGGTGATCCTCGACGTCGGCACGACCAGCGTCGCGATCGCCCGAGCCCTGGTCGCCCGCAGCGAGCTCCGCGACGTGGTGATCTGCACGAACGGCCTCAACGTCGCGCTCGCGCTCGAGCCGGCGATCCCCCGGTTCACCGTGATGGTGCCGGGCGGCACGCTGCGCCCCCTGCAGCACTCGCTCGTCGATCCGCTCGCGGGCCCGGCCTTCGAGCAGCTGCGGGTCAACATCGGCTTCCTCGGCTGCACCGGCGTGGATTCGATCGGCGGCGTCACCAACGTGAACCTGCCCGAGGCCGACGTCAAGCGCCGGATCATCCGCGCGAGCGACCGCTGCGTCGTCACGGCCGACAGCTCGAAGCTGGGCGTCGTCTCGTTTGCGCGCGTCTGCGATCTGGACGAGGTGGACGTGCTGATCACCGACGCGGGCGCGCCGAAGGCCGAGCTCGACGCCCTGCGCGAGCGCGAAGTGGATTGCCGGGTGGTCTCGTGACCCGGCTCCCCCGCTACGAGGTCCGCCACGCGGACGGCCGGCGCCTGTGGGTCTACGGCGAGAAGGCGCCCGAGCCCGGGCTGGAGCTGCCCGACGGGCATCGCCCGCCTGCGACCGGCCAGCTGCGGCTCGACGAGCTGAGCGGCGCGTGGGTCGGCATCGTCCCCTCGCGCAACAAGCGCCCGCTGACCGGCGACCGGCGCGATCGCGAGGCCTGCCCGCTCTGCGTCGGCGGCCCGGAGGTTCCCTTCCCCTACGAGGCCGCGGTCTTCGAGAACCGCTTCCCCGCGCTGCGTCCCGACCCCGCCGACGTCCCGGCGGACCCCCGGTTCGCGCCGGCTCGCGGCCGCTGCGAGGTCGTCCTCTACACGGCCGACCACGATGCGGCGTTGGCCACCCTCGGCGCCCCCGAGCTGCTGCGCGTGATCGCGATCTGGCGCGACCGCTCGCGCGAGCTGTGGGCGGACCCCGCGCACGAATACGTGCTGACTTTCGAGAACCGCGGCGAGGCCGTCGGCGCCACGATCGCCCACCCGCACGGGCAGATCTACGCGCTCGATCACATCCCGCCGATCATCGCGACCCGCCTCGCCTCGCTCGAGCGCTATCGAGAGACCCACGATGCGTGCTGGTACTGCGCCGCCGATCGCGAGCCCGACGCGAGCGAGCGCCGGGTCTGGGAGACCGAGGGCTTCGTCACCGAGGTGCCGTTCGCGCCGCGCTGGCCCTACCAGGCGCGGGTGCGCGCCCGCCGCCACGGCCTGCGCCGCCTCACCGACCTGACCGCGCAGGAGCAGCTCGACCTGGCGGCGTCCCTGCACCGCCTCGCGGCGAGCTACGACCGCCTCTTCGACGGCCCGCTCCCCTACATGATGGTCATCCACGAGGCCCCCGAGGGCGCCGACGACTGGCACCTCACCTTCGACTTTTTGCCCGCCAGCCGGGCGCCGGGGGTCTTGAAGATCCGCGGCTCGGTCGAGACCGCGACCGGCTTCTTCGTAAACGACGTCCTCCCGGAGGCAGCGGCCGACCAGCTTCGCGCCCTGGGAGAGCAGATCGAGGCGCTCGCGCCCGCCGACCCGTTCACGGTCGAGCCGGTCGAGCTGGGCGAGCGCGCCGTGCAAATCGCTGCGCGGGAGGAGGAAACACGATGAGCGAGGGACTGAAATTGGCTGAGCGACCAGCACCGCCCCCGCCGCAACCACAGACGGGCACGCTCGAGCTCGAGGGCATCCGGGCCGGCTACGGCCAGAAGACGATCCTCGAGGACGTCGACCTCACGGTGGGCTCCGGCCAGGTGGTGTGCCTCGTCGGGCCGAGCGGCTGCGGCAAGACCACCCTGCTGCACGTGATCGGCGGGCTGCTCGAGCCCGAGAGCGGCACGGTCCTCATGGACGGCGAGCCCGTGAGCGGCCCCGGGCCCGACCGCGTCACCGTCTTTCAGGAGGACGCGGTGTTCCCGTGGATGACCGCCCGGCGCAACGTCGAGTACGGACTGCGGATCCAAAAGCTCGACGCGCAGGAGCGCGAGCGCCGCGCGACCGAGGCCCTCGAGCTGGTCGGCCTGGGCGACGTGGGCGCCAGCTACCCCCGCGAGCTCTCCGGCGGCATGCGCAAGCGCGTCGATCTCGCCCGCGCCCTCGCCGTGCGCCCCCGCGTCCTGCTGATGGACGAGCCCTACGCGGCGCTCGACGCGATGACGAAGGAGCGCCTGCAGGTCGCCTTCCTGCGTGCCTGCGAGGCCTACGGCACGACCGCGGTCTTCGTCACGCACGATCTCGAGGAGGCGCTCTTCGTCGGCGACCGCGTGGTCTGCATGGCGGCCAACCCCGGCCGCATCCAGGCGGTCCACGACGTGCCCTTCGGCGACCACCGCGACGTGAGCCTGAAGCTCACCCCCGAGTTCCAGGAGATGCGCGGCGTGATCCTCGAGGAGATCTCGCGCGCGATGGGAGGTGCCGCCGAATGAACGGGCGTGGCCTGCGCATCCTGCGGCGCGTCGTCGTGCCGGCGGCGGTGATCGCCGCGTGGCTTGCGGTCACGCTCACCGGCGCGATCGACCCGATCTTCGTCCCCGGCCCCAGCGACCTGGAGGCCTCGTTCAACGCGATGCGGCCCGAGCTGCCGGAGGCGATCGCATCCAGCGTGCTGATGACGCTTGCAGGCTTCGCGCTCGGCGTGCTGATCGGCGTCGCGATGGGGCTGGCGATGGCCTACTCGCGGATCGTGCGCGAGATGTTCGGCGGGGTGCTCGACTTCATCCGGCCGGTCCCCGTCTTCGCGCTGATCCCGCTTTTCGTGTTGTGGTTCGGCATCGGCCGCGCGCCGCAGATCGCCCTGATCGCGCTGGGAACCTCCGTGATCCTCGGGGTGACGACGCTGGAGGCGATCCGCAACGTCGCCGCCGTCCACATCAAGGCCGCGCTCACGCTGGGCGCCGACCGCTGGACGATCTACCGGACGGTGATCCTGCCCTCGATCTCGCCGCATCTGCTCGGCGCGATCCGGGTGGCGGCGGCGGTCTCGTGGGGCCTCGACGTCGCGGCCGAGTTCATCGGCGCCCAGGTGGGCCTCGGGCACCTGATGATCATCCGCCAGTCCTACCTGGACACCGCGGGAATCGTGCTGATCGTCCTGATCTACAGCGTGCTCGCGGTCGCTCTCGACTTCGCGATCCAGCGCGCGGAACGCCCGTTCACGCGCTGGACGGAGAGGCGCGCGAGCCTCGGGGCCGTCGCGTCGGTGACCGGAAACGCTTGATCTGAAAACAGGAGAGGAGAGGTCAAAGTGCGTAACAGAATCACCAAGGCGCTCGCCGTCGCCGTAGCGGTGGCGACGGGCGCGGTCGGCGTCGCCGCGTGCGGGGCGGAGGATCAAGCCTCCGGCGGCACCGGCGACGGCAGCGTCGTGCGGATCGGGGTGAGCCCGTATCTGGAGTACCTGCCCTGGGTCGTGGCCGACAAGCTCGGCCTGCCCGAGGAGCAGGGGCTCGAGTTCCAGTTCACCACCTTCCCGGGCCCGACCGAGGCCGCGACCGCGATGCGCCGCGGCGAGGTGGACATGATCCCCACCTGCCACCAGTGCAACGTCTCGCTCTACAAGGAGCTGCCGGAGCTGCGCGACTGGATGATCACGAACCAGTACAAGGGGTTCATGATCGTCGGGCGCACCGGCGACGTCACCTATCAGGAGGAGATCGACAAGGGCGCGAGCCCGAAGGAGGCCAAGGAGACGGTCCTCAAGAACCTCCTCGGCAAGACGTTCACGATCAAGTCGGTCACCTACAAGCCGCTCTTGGAGGCCGCGCTCGAGCAGATCGGCGCGTCGACCGACGACATCAAGATCGTCGACTTCGCCGACGACAGCAAGGCGGCGCTCGCGTTCGCCCGCGGCGAGGGCGACTACTTCATGGGCTCGCTGCCGCAGGAGGTCAAGCTGCTCAGCGAGGAGGACAAGCACATCAGCCTCGGCGGCCACGAGGTGCTCGGGCCCGCCGGCCTGTGGTACTCCACGATGGCCTCGCTGGAGGGCTGGCTCGACGAGAACGAGGAGACCGTCAACAAGCTCCTCGCGGTCTGGTACCGCACCATGGAGTACATGAAGGAGCAGCCCGACGAGACGCTGCCCATCCTGCGTGACGAGCTCAACTCGCGCGCGGCGGCGGACTTCTCGCTCGAGGACATGGAGCTCATGACCTCCGAGCTGGACTGGTTCATGACCCTCGACGAGGCGCGCGAGAACGCGTACAACCCCGACTCCGAGCTCTTCTGGGAGCGCTCGGCGGACTTCTACAACGCCGCCAGCAAGGACGAGCTCCCGGACGACTTCGAGCTCGACAAGTACGTCCTCGACACCCAGGTGTTCGAGCGCTTCCTCGAGCAGGAGGACCTCGTCGAATGGGTCAAGGAGCCGCTGGATTGAGCGCCCGATCCCTCCTCACCGCTGGGGCGCTCTACGACGGCATCGCGGATCAGCTGGTCCGCGATGCCGTCGTCCTGATCGGCGAGGATCGGCGCATCGAGTTCGCCGGGCCGCGCGCGGAGCTGGGCGAGCGCGGGGCGGGGGCCACCGAGATCAGCCTCGGCGATGTGACGCTCATGCCCGGGCTGATCGACGCGCACCTGCACTTCTTCGGGGTCTCGGCGGTCGCGCTGGACGAGCTCGTCACGAAGGGCGAGGCGCACAAGGCGCTGTTTGCCGCTTGCGACGCGCGGCGGCTGCTGCACGCAGGCTTCACCACGGTGCGCGATCTGGGCTCGGCGGTCTCGCCCGCGCTCGCCCAGGCGATCGAGGACGGGCTGATCGAGGGGCCGCGCGTGATCTACGCGGGGCAGTTCATCTGCGGCACGAACGGCTCCTGGGACCACCAGCACCTCCCCGTCGAGGACATGGCCCGGCTCGACATGCTCGCCGACGGCCCCGACGCCGTGCGCGCGATCGTGCGCCGACGCCTGCGCGCGGGCGCGGGCGTGATCAAGGTCGGGCTCTCCCGCGGACCTTGGTCGGACGCGTTCCGCGCCTGGGGTGATGATCCCTACCGGCAGGTGCTGGGCTACTCGCTCGACGAGGTCCGGGCGATCGTCGATGAGGCGCACCGCAACGGCGTGCCGGTCACCGTGCACGCCATCGGCGACGATGCGGTGAACCAGGCGCTCGACGCCGACGTCGACGAGATCCAGCACGCTCACGGGATCAGCGAGCGCACGCGCGAGCGCCTCGCGGAGAGCGGCAAGCCGGTGTGCCCGACGCTCGGGCACATGGCGCGCCTCGCCGAGGCGGCTCCGTACGGGGTGCCCGAGGCGCATTGCGCGGCCGGGCGCAACCACCGCGCCGCCCAGCTCAAGGACCTGCCGAAGACGCTCGCCGCGGGCGTGCCGATCGTGGGCGGCACCGACTTCATCGGCCCGCCCTGGAACCCGCACGGCGAGAACGCGCAGGAGCTCGAGCTGATGGTCGAGGCGGGCGTGCCTTCGGCGGTTGCGCTGCGGGCGATGACCTCGGCCGCGGCCGGCGTCCTGCGGCTCGGCGAACAGGTCGGGCGGCTGGCGCCTGGCTTTGAGGCCGACGTGATCGCGGTGGCGGGCGACCCGCTCGCCGACGTGCGCGCCTGCCGCGACGTGACCTTCGTCATGCGCCGCGGGGAGATCGTGGTGGAGCCCGAGCGCGAGCCCGCGGGGGTCGCGAGCTGACGGGAGAGCGGGTCCAAGTCGAGGTCGCCGGCCGCGCCAACCTGATCGGCGAATACACCGACCTCAACGGCGGGCCGGTGCTGCCCGTCGCCCTCGCCGGCCTGACCGTCCGCGTCGAGGGCGATCGCGAGGGCGACGGTGTGGATCTGCGTTCGGCGGACGGCTCGCCCGACCAGTACATCGACGCCGTCATCCGCGCGCTCGCGGACGAGGGCCGCCCGGCCCTGCCCCTGCGTGGGCGCATCGAGGCCACCCTGCCGCCCGGCGCCGGCCTCTCCTCGTCGGCCGCGCTCACCGTCGCGCTCGCGCTGGCGCTCGACGGGGGAGGGGAGCCGCTTGAGCCGGTGCGCCTCGCGCAGCTCTGCCAGCGGGCGGAGAACGACTACGTCGGCGTGCCCTGCGGGATCATGGACCAGCTCGCGGTGGTGTCGGGTCAGGCCGGCCACGCGCTGCTGATCGACTGCGCGGAGCTCACGGTCGAGCCGGTGCCCTTCCCCGGCGATCTGCGCCTGTTGATCGCCCACTCGGGAATCGAGCGGCGGCTCGCCGACGGGGCCTACGCGCAGCTCGCGCGTGACTTCGCGCAGGCCCGGGAGCGGCTCGGGGTCGCCCAGCTCGCCGCGCTCGACCCGGCCCAGCTTGACGACGCCACGGCAGGGCTGCCCGAGCGCCTCGCGCGCCGCGTGCGCCACGTGGTGAGCGAGACGGCTCGCGTGGAGGAGTTCGCCGCCGCGCTGCGCGCCGACGACCGGCCGCGGCTCGGCGGGCTGCTCGCTGCGGCGCACGAGAGCCTGCGCGCCGATCTCGGCGTCTCGACCCCCGAGATCGACGCGCTCGTGGGCCTGCTCGGCAGGCTGCCGGGCGCGCTCGGCGCGCGGCTCACCGGCGCCGGCTTCGGCGGGTGCGCGATCGCCCTCGTGGAGGGGGAGCCCGACGCGGATGCCCTGAACGAGCTCGCCGCCGAGTACCACCGGGCGAGCGGCCGCGAGGCGCGCTTCTGGCTCGCCCGCCCGGGCGAGGGCATCGTCGTCAATCAGGTCGGCCCGGTTTCGGCGAGCGCTCGGGCTTGACCGTCCTCGTCACAGGCGGGGCCGGGTTCATCGGCTCGCACGTCGTCGACGCGCTGCTCGAGCGCGGTGAGCGGGTCGTCGTGCTCGACGATCTCTCGAGCGGGTCGCGAAAGAACCTCGCCGCGGCGCTGGCGGCGGGTGCCGAGCTCGTGCGCGGCGACGTGCGCGACGCAACAGCGGTCCAGGCGCTGTTTGAGCGCCACCGGCCCGCGGCGGTGCTGCACCTCGCCGCGCAGATCGACGTGCGCAAGTCCGTGGCCGATCCGCGCTTCGACCTGGAGGTCAACGTCGCGGGCACGATCAACCTGCTCGAGGCCGCGAAGCGCGGGGGAGGGGAGGTGCGGTTCGTGCTCGCGTCGACGGGCGGGGCGATCTACGGCGAGGGCGCGGCGGCGAAGCTCCCCTTCGATGAGACGGCGCCCTGCCTGCCCGAGGCGCCGTACGGCCAGAGCAAGTTCGCGGCGGAGGGCTACGTCGGGCTGTATGACCGGGTCGGCGTCGTGTCGGGGGCGGCGCTTCGCCTCGGCAACGTCTACGGCCCGCGCCAGGACCCGCACGGCGAGGCGGGCGTGGTCGCGATCTTCTGCAACGCGCTCGGCCGCGGCGAGCAGCCGCGCGTCTTCGGCGACGGCCGCCAGACCCGCGACTACGTCTACGTGGGTGACGTGGTGGACGCGTTCCTCGCCGCCCACGAGCGGCGGGATGTCGCGGGGGTCTTCAACGTCGGCACCGGCATCCAAACTGACGTGCTCGAGCTCGGTGCGCGCCTGGGCGACGCCTACGGCCGCGCCTTTGAACCGCAGTACGAGCCGCCGCGAGCCGGCGAGGTGGAGCGGGTCGCGATCTCTCCGAAGCGTGCGGAGCGGGAGCTCGGGTGGGTGCCGCACACGCCGGTGGCGGAAGGGCTGCGGCTCACGGCCCAGTGGTTTCGCGAGCCGCGGGGTCGGGCGCGTGCCTGAGAACGCGCAAGGGCCCGCTCGAGCGAGCGGGCCCCAGTCCTTCGCATAGTGCGGGCGTGCGCCGGTTATGCCTCCACACCCTCATACCGCAGCGACCCCGGCGTCTCGAGCTTCTCGCC
>CBFGWL010000095.1:0-8893 GCA_965652565.1 uncultured bacterium | reverse complement strand
TTTCGACTACGTGGGCTGAACTTCGGCGTCGGCGGCACGGCCGCGCGGAGCACTGGGCGCGCCGTGTGCCCCACTGCGCGCGCCGTGTGCCCGAAGCCAAACGAGAGACGCTGCGCACCCGCACCCCGCAGACCTCTCTCCCTCTTACTTGCCCGTCAACCCGGGTTGGGTCGCCGCGAACGCTCCGGCCCCGCCGCCACCACCGCCGGGGTTGCGTGCAACCCGGCCCCGAGCCGCGGAACAGCGCGGCCCCGCCGCCACCACCGCCGTGACCCCGGCTTGACCCGGCCCTGCACCCGCGCGGAACAACCCGGCCCCCGCCACGCGGCAGGCATCACGGGGGAAGCCGCACCCCCAACGAAAAAGGGCCCCCGGCCGAAGCCGGGAGCCCTCTTTCTCGCAACTAGGCGGTGAGCCGACTACTCGGACTCCTTCTCCACCGTCTCAACGACGCTGAAGTTGCCCTTGTTGTCGTACTCGTAGCGCTCGTAGTACCCGACGGTCGGGTCGCCGTTGTCATCGAGATCGAGCGGCCCGGAGGCACCCTCGAAGTCGATGTCCTCACCGGCCTGGAGCGCCTCGATCGCGTCGGAGAGCTGGGTGAAGTCGTACTTCTCACCCGGCTCGGAGGCGACCTCCTGGATCTTCTCGGCGATCGCCGGACCCTCGTTCGACCCGGCAGCAACCGCCGCGAGGACGCAAAGCATCGCCGCGTCGAAGTTCTGCGCGTCGAACGTGCCGCGGGCCTTGGCCCCCGGAGCGCTCTTGTAGAGGTCATCGAACGCCTGAGCGGTGTCCGTGTCCTCCGGGCTCGAGGGCCGCGTACCGGACGCGCCCGCGAGGGCGTCGGCCGGAATCGAGTCCGGGACGCCGTCCTCGAACGCGAGGCCGTCAGCGGTCCACAGGTTGGTCGCGTCGAACGAACCCGTGCGCGCCAGAGCGGCGCCCAGGCGGTTGTAGGGCTCCTCGAAGTCGATAATCACGAACTGGTCGGGATTATCGGCGACGATGTCACCGGCCTCGGAGTTGTACGAGGAGAGTTCCGGGTCGTAGAGGACCGGGCCGGTGGTCGTGCCGCCCTTCTCCTCCCACGCGTTCTGGAACTCGGTGACGATGCCCTCGCCGTACGGGTCGTTACGAGCGGCCAGCGAGACCGTCGCGTCAGCGGAACCGAGCTCCTGCTCGACCGCATCGGCCAGCACCTGGCCCTGGAGCGCGTCCGAGGGCGCGGTGCGGAACACGTACCCGTTGTCCGGGAGATCGGTGATCTCGGGGCTGGTAGCCGACGGGGAGATCAGCGGGATCTCCTGCCGCGCGGCCACCGAGCGGCCGACCGGCACCGTCTCAGACGATGCCCACGGGCCCACCAGGCAGTTGGCGCCGTTGGAGACAAGCTGCTGGGCAGCGGTCTGCGCCGCCTGCGGCTCGGTCTGCGTATCCGCGGTCTCCATCGTCACCGTGATGTCGGTGCCCTCGAGGGCGGCGCTCGCCTCCTCGATCGCGAGCTCCGCGGCCTTCTGCCCGGGCGGGCCGAACTGACTGAGGTCGCCGGTCAGGGGGACCAGCGCACCAACTGTAAGGTCGAAGCTGGCGTCCGAGACATCCTCGCCGCCACCGCCGCCGTCTCCCTCGTCGTCGTCGCCACAAGCGGCGACCCCGAACGAGGCGAGTGCGGCAATGGCAAAGGCGAGCAAGACGAGCTTGAGCCTTCGCATTGACACTCCTCTCTCTCTGGGTCAGGGCGAGAAAGTAGCTCCCGCCCGACGGGTTTCTATCAGTGTCGGAAGCGACAGGCAACGCTGCTGAACGTGGACGGGCGCGGGCTTGTGGGTACGCGAATAGCCCGCCGGCCGCGCTTGACGCTTGTGCGAACATGTGTTCGTATGTTGTTCGCCTGCGTGCTCATCCCGAGATTCGGCTTGGTGGCTGCCGCGGGCGGGCGCCGGGAGCTCCTGCGCAGGCCCGTCGCGCTCGCTCCGGGAGCGGGCGAGCCGCAGGTGATCGGCGACGTCTCAGGCGCCGCCGAGGCCTTTGGCATCACCCCCGGAATGCGGCTTGCCGAAGCGCTTGCGCGCTGCCCGGGGCTGGCGCTGATCCCGCCCGATCCACAGCGCGCGGACGAGGAATGGGAGCGCCTGCTCCTACGTCTCGAGGCGATGGGCGCGGCCGTCGAGCCGGGCCTGCGGGCGGGTGAGGCCTTCTTCGGCCTGGACGGCCTGCGCGGAGTGCTCGGGGAGCCGCGCCGGGCGCTCGAGCGTGTCCGCCACGGCCTCGGCCGCAGCGCCCGCCTCGGCGCCGGCCCCACCCGCCTGTGCGCGCTCGCGGCGGCGGAGAGCTTCCGGCCGCGCCGCGGCGGCGGCGCGATCAAGATCATCGGGGAGCGCTCCGCCCGCCGCTACCTCGCACAACTGCCTATCGGCCTGCTGCGCCACCGGCTCGGCGACGAGTGGACGGGCGCCCGGCTCACCGACACGCTCGAGCGTCTCGGCGTACGGACGCTCGGCGAGCTCGCGGAGCTGCCCGACTCGGCGGTCGCCGATCGCTTCGGCACGCCCGGGTTGAAGGCCCAGCGCATGGCGCGGGGCATCGAGCCGCCGCTGCGCCCGCGCGCGCCGCGCGAGGAGATGCGCGAGGAGATCGACCTCCCCGATGCCGCTTCGGGACAGCACCTCGAGCGCGCCTTGGAGCTGCTGCTCGACCGGCTGCTCGCCGCCCCCGCCCGGCGCGGGCGCAGCCTGCGTCGCCTGCGGCTGGAAGCGCGTCTCGCGGGGGGCGGCGGCTGGCGCATCGAGGCGGTCCTACGCAGCGCGAGCGCCGACCGCGAGCGCCTGCTGCTTGCGCTGCGTCCGAAGCTCGCCGGCCTGCCCGCCCCCGCCTCGCGCCTCGGGCTGCGCGCCCTGGAGCTCGGCGACCCCGCGCCCGAACAAGGCGCGCTGACCCACGACGAGCGCACGCGGCGCCGCGGCCGGCTGGCCGAGGCCGTCAAGCAGGCGCGCGCTGCCGCGGGCCGCGGGGCCGTGCTGCGCGTGCTCGACGTCGACCCCGGCTCGGCCCTGCCCGAGCGCAAGGTGACCCTGACCCCGTTCGAGCCCCCGGAGCAGTGAACGCCGCCTCGCTCTATGTACCGCAGCCGGTCGCCGTGCGCGCCGACGCCGAGGGGCGCCCCGTCGCGGTGCGCGGCGTGCCCGTGGAGAGCGTGCGCGAGGAGTGGCTGGTCGAGGACCGCTGGTGGACGGCCGAACCGATCAACCGGCTCTATTTCGAGGTGGCCCTCGCCAACGGGCGTTGCGAGGTGATCTTCCGCGAGCGCGGCCGCTGGTTCGCGCAGAGGGCCTGAGCGGGATGGCCGGCTACGTCGAACTGCATTGCCACTCCGGGTTCTCGTTCCTCGACGGCGCCTCCCTGCCGCACGAGCTCGCCGCGGCCGCCGCAGCCCACGGCTACGAGGCCCTCGCGATCACCGACCACGACGGCGTCTGGGGCGCAATGGAGTTCGCCCAAGCGTGCAAACCCCTGGGAGTCCGCCCCATCACAGGCACCGAGATAACGGTTACGGACGACGCTTCGCGTCCGGTTTGGCCGGGCGAGGGCGCGTTAGCTGACCCGGCAGGCCGTAGGCGCTCGACCCGGGGCTTCGCCCCTAGCCCCGACGGAGAGGACGCTTTGTTTCATCTGACGCTTCTGGTGGAGTCGCCGGTCGGCTGGCGCAACCTCTGTCGCCTGCTCACGATCGCCCATGCCGATACGCGGCCCGTGCCCGGGCGCGAGCCGCTGCCGCCGCGCGTGACGCTCAGCGACGTGGAGGCGCATAACGAGGGGCTGGTCTGCCTCTCTGGGTGCGCGCGGGAGGGCGCGCTGGCCGGGATCTTCGAGCGCGCCGCGGGGCGTCCCTCGCCAGCGGCCGCGCGTCTCGCGCTGGTGCGCGCGCAACGCCTGAGGGCCGCCTTCGGGCCCGAGCGCTTCCGGATCGAGCTGCAGCGCCCCTTCGCGCGCCGCGATCGCGCCCGCAACCGCTGGCTGGCCGAGCTCGCCGAGCGCGTCGGGGTGCCCACCGTCGCCACCGGCGATGTCCACGCCCACGAGCGCCGGCGCGCCTATCTGCAGGACGCGCTGGTAGCGGTCCGCCTGGGGCTCTCGCTCGACGAGTCGGAGGCGCAGCGGCGCGGCAACCGGCGCTCGGCGCTGGCGCCACCGGCCGAGATGGCGGCGCGCTTCGCCGATCACCCGGACGCCGTGGCGGAAACCACCCGCCTCGCCGAGCGCCTGCAGTTCGACCTCACGCGCGATCTTGGCTACCGCTACCCCGGCGCGGAGGATCCGACGGCCGACCGCCGCCTCGCCGAGCTCTGCGAGGCGCGCTTCGACTCTCGCTACGCGGGCACGCCCGAGCGCCGGGAAGCTCGCGCGCGCCTCGAGGAGGAGCTCCGCGTGATCCGCGAGCTGAGACTCTCGGGCTTCTTCCTGCTGCACGCGGACCTGCTGGAGCTGGCCCGCGAGGTCGCGGTTGAGGTGCGCGGGCCCAGCTCGGCCCGCTCGCTGCTGCCGCCGGGGCGCGGGCGGGGCTCGAGCGTAAGCTCGGTCGTCTGCTATCTCACCGGCCTCTCGCACGTCGACCCAGTGAAGGCCGGGCTCTTCCTCGGCCGCTTCCTCAACGAGGAGATCACCGAGGCGCCCGACATCGACCTCGACTTCCCGCGCGACGTGCGCGAGCGGCTCATCCCACGCATCCACGAGCGCTATGGGCGCGAGCGCTCCGCGCTGGTCGCGGCCTTCCCCACCTTCCGCGTGCGCGGCTCGGTGCGCGATCTCGGCAAGGCCCTGGGCCTGCCGATGACCGAGATCGAGCGCGTCGCGAGCGGCGTTGACGCTTGGAGCGGCGAGGGCTTCGAGGAGGACATGGCGGCCGCGATCGGCGCCAGCCGCGCGCGCTCACCGCGCTGGCGGGCGCTCGCTTGGCTGGTCCGCGAGGCCTGGGGACTGCCGCGCCACGTCTCCCAGCACTCGGGCGGCATGGTGCTCTCCACGCGGCCGCTCATCGACCTCTGCCCCGTGCAGCCGGCGGCGATGGAGGGCCGCCAGCTCGTCCAGTGGGACAAGGACTCCTGCGCCGACGCCGGCTTCCTGAAGATCGACCTGCTCGGCCTCGGCATGCTCTCCGCGGTTGAGCGGTGCGTGGACGAGGTCGCCCGCACGCGCGGCGAGCGCCTCGACCTCTCACGGATCCCGCTCGACGATCCCGAGGTCTACGCGGCCATCCAGCGCGCCGAGACGACCGGGGTCTTCCAGATCGAGAGCCGCGCCCAGATGCAGATGCTGCCGCGCAGCCTGCCGGAGAACCTCGACGACCTCACAGTGCAGGTCGCGATCGTGCGCCCTGGGCCGATCCAGGGCGGCGCGGTACATCCCTATCTCGAGCGGCGCAAGCTCCTGCGCGAGAACCCGGACTACCGCGTGCCCTACGATCACCCGGCGCTCGAGCCGATCCTCTCGGACACGCTGGGGGCGATCGTCTTCCAGGATCAGGTGATCCAGGTCGCCATGGCGCTCGCCGGCTTCTCCGCGGGCGAGGCCGAGGGATTGCGGCGCGCGATGAGCCGCAAGCGCTCGGAGGCCGCGATGCAGGCCTATCGCGAGCGTTTCATGCGGGGCGCTCTCGCCAACGGGGTGAGCGCGGAGATCGCCCAGCGCGTCTTCGAGCAGATCGAGGGGTTCTCGGGCTTTGGCTTCCCCAAGTCGCACGCGGCGGCTTTCGGGCTGCTCGCGTATCAGTCCACCTGGCTGCGCGTGCACCGCGGGCCCGAGTTCCTCTGTGGCCTGCTGAACGAGCAGCCCATGGGCTTCTATCCCCCCGATGCACTCGTGCATGAGGCACAGCGGCGCGGGATCGAGGTCCTGCCGCCCGACGTGAACGCAAGCCGCGTGGAGTGCACGGTCGAGGCGACGAAGGCCGAGCGGACGAGCGCTCCAGTGGAGGCCCCCGGCGGGGCCGACACGGATCCACAAGGCCGCCGCCTCGCCGTGCGGATCGGCCTGGGTTACATAAACGGGCTGCGCACGGAGGACGCCGAAGCGGTGGTAGCCGAACGCGAGCGCGCCGGCCCGTACACCAGCCTCGACGAGCTCGCCACCCGCTCCGGCGCCCGGCGCGAAGCGCTCGAGCGCCTTGCCTGGGCCGGTGCGTGCGACGGACTCGCGGGCGCAGTCCAGGCGAAAGCCGGCGGCGAGCGTCGCGGCGGCCGGCGGCGGCCGGCGCTGTGGCGGCTGGGCGCCGCGCCCGAAGCCAAGCGCGGCCAGCTCGCCCTGCCGCTCCCCCTCCCCCAGTCGCCGCGCCTGGATCCGCTCGACGACTGGCAGACCGCCGTCGCCGACTACGACTCCACCGGCATGACGCTGGGCCAGCACCCGATGGCGCTCATGCGCGGCGAGCTCGAGGTTCTCGCGCGCACGGGCGACCTCGAACGCATCCGGCACGGCAGCAGCGTCGAGGTGGCGGGCCTCGTCGTCGCGCGCCAGCGGCCGGCGACCGCCAAGGGCGTCGTCTTCATGCTCCTCGAAGACGAGGAAGGTACGGCGAACGTGATCGTGCCGCCGCCCGTGTACGCCGCCTGCCGCCTGGTCGTCCGGACGGCGTCGTTCGCCCTGGTGCGCGGCCGCTTGGAGCGCCGCGACGGAGTCATCAACATCGTCGCCCAGAGCGTCGAGGCGCTCGCGACGCGCCCGCTGAACGTCGCGGAGGTGCGGCCGATCGAGCCGGAGCCGCGCCGCGAGACCGGTCGCGATCCCGCCGACGACGAGGCCCTCCCGAGGGTCGCCGCCGGCGGCGTGGGCGCGCTGGCCGCAGTGGCCCCCAAGCCGCACAGCTTCGGCCGGCGTTCCTGAGCGCGCCGCGCGCCTGCAAGATCCGTTGCAGCTTTTCCCGGTCCGTCCGGGGCCATCCATACCTTGCGAACTGATGTTCGAGCGACAGAGAACAAGACTCGCCGGTGCAGTTGCCGGCGCCATCGACCTGGCAGTCGACTTCGCCACGCTGGGCGAGTACGGACTCGAGCCGGTTTCCGCCGACGCGACTTGCGAGCTGGACGGCCATCGCGCCGCCTGGGAGGCGCTCGCAAGCCCGCGTCGCGGAAACTGTGCCCGCGCTCGCAGCCGCCGGTTCGCGACGCGCGCAGCCGCCTAGCTAGTCATCCCGCGCGGGAGCGTCGGCGCCCCCGGCGTCGATCGCGTCCAGCAGCGCGCGGACGACCGCGTGCGCACGCCCCAGCGTCCCGGCGTCAAGGTTCGCCGTGTTGTCCGCGGGCGTGTGGTAGTTGGGGATCGTCTCGTCCTGGGCACTCAGCGTGATCGCCCGCCCGCCACGGGCAAGCACCGGCGTGGCGTCGTAGGTCAGGCCGACGAGGCGCTCGGCCCGGCGCAGCCCCAGCTCCGGGCGATCGCGCTCGAGCCGCGCGCAGAGCTCCAGCAGCCCCGGATCGGCCGAGTAAACCCGCCCAACGCCCTCACGCGGCAGATAGCGCAGGGTGGCCGGCGCTCCCACCCCATCCAGATTCACGAAGAGCCAGCCGGTGGTATCGGTGCGTTGCAGAAAGGCGCGCATTCCCACGGTTCCCGACTCCTCGCAGCCCGTGGCGACCATGACCACCCGAGTGCTCGCCAGCGGCGCGCGCGCGAGCTCGCCGAGCACGGCGGCGCTCACCGCCACACCCGACGCGTTGTCGTTGGCTCCGGGCACGTCGTGACCGCGCAGCTCCCGCTCGGCGAGCAGCCCCAAGCCGAACGCTGCGAAGGCGCGCGCCGCGGATACCGCCGCTCGTCCGATGCGCCAGCGCCGCAGGACCGGCGCGAGGCCCACGACGAGGAGCGCCGCGCTGCTCGCGTCAAGCAGCCGCCGCAAATGCGGCGCGAGCGCAGGATGAAAGAGAAGCCCCGACCGCGAGCTGTCGAGGTGCGACACAAGGGCCACGGTCCGGACCGCGTCCCCCTTCGGCTCGACGGACGCGACGACGTTCTGGCTCGCCCGCCGGCTGACCAGACGCGTGAGGAGCTGCAGGCGCAGCTCAGCCTCGGCCGCGCCCAGGACGAGCCCGAGCGGGCCGGGGCGCAGGAGCGCCGCCGCCAGGGGCACCGCCTGCGCCCAGGCGAACGTCGAGACGCCGCGAAACGGCTGGATGCGCGTCTGCGCACCCACGGAGCCCAACCGCTCGGCCAACGCCGTGGCAGCGCGCTCTTCCGCCGCGCTCGTCGGGCGCCGTGGCCCGATCTCGTCGGCCAGCAGCGCGACGATCTCCTCGGCCGCTCGCTGCGCGTCGCGCTCCACGTCCAGTTCATCCGCGGGCATGGCCGCGACGCTACCGGGAAGGCCCCCAGAACGCGAACGAGCCGCCCGAAGGCGGCTCGTTCCTAGTAATAAACCGGCGGCGACCTACTCTCCCAGGCCCTTGCGGGCCAAGTACCATCGGCGCTGAGGGGCTTAACTGCTCTGTTCGGAATGGGAAGAGGTGTTTCCCCCTCGCTATAGCCACCGAAATTTTGCGAGACCGCCCCTCACCGTGTGATGAGGGCGCGCCTCGAAGAGGCTTGAAAACTGCACCTAGGCCGCACGGGGAATTCAAAAATATCCGTCAAGCCCTCGACCCATTAGTACCGGTCAGCTAAGAGCGTTACCGCACTTACACCGCCGGCCTATCAACCTGGTGGTCTACCAGGGGTCTTACTCCCTCAAGGGGATGGGAGAGCTCATCTCGAGGTCGGCTTCCCGCTTAGATGCTTTCAGCGGTTATCCGATCCGCACGTAGCTAATCTGCAGTGCCCTTGGCAGGACAACAGATACACCAGAGGTGCGTTCATCCCGGTCCTCTCGTACTAAGGATGACTCCTCTCAACTCTCCAACGCCCA
>CBFGWL010000094.1:0-9132 GCA_965652565.1 uncultured bacterium | reverse complement strand
AGGCGCTCGACGAGGACAAGACGAAGACCTACGTGGTCGAGATCTCGCCGCTCGGGCTCGTCGAGATGACGCGCCAGAACGTCACCGACGGGGTGCGCGAGATCCTCACCAAGCCCTGCCCCACCTGCGACGGCGAGGGCGTCGTCGAGTCCGAGGAGACCGTGGCGATCGACGTATTGCGCAAGCTCCGCGAGCTCGTGGTGGAGCGGCCCAAGCCGGAAGCCTTCCTGATCCGCGTGAACCCGAAGGTGGCTGCGAAGCTCACCGAGGAGGGCAGCGGGCTGGACGAGCTCGAGAAGGAGAGCGGCAAGGCGTTCCACTTCGAGGGCGGCGACGCGCTGCCGATCCCGACGTACGAGGTCGTCGACGAGGGCAAGCGAGAGGACATTGAGCGCCGCGCGCTCCCGTTCGCCGTGGGCGAGGAGGTGCTCGTCACGATCGAGGAGCCGCACATGTACGAGGCGGACGACGCGATCGCGCGGGTGGACTCGTACATCGTCTCCGTGACCGGTGGCGGCAAGCACGTGGGCGAGCGACGCCTGGTGCGCATCGAGGCGGTGGCGCGGGGCTCGGCGCGCGCGTCGCTGGTCGACAACGGCCAGCCGGAGGACGAGGCCAAAGACGGGGATGACGAGCAGCTAGAATCGTCCCGCTCCGGGCGACGGCGCCGTGGCCGCCGAGGTGGTCGCGGCCGTTCGCGCGCGAGCAAGCAGGAAACGGCGACAGGTAACGACTGATGGCTAAGACCGAAACCCCTCCATACGCGATCGTTGAAACGGGCGGCAAG
The DNA here is from genome assembly GCA_965652565.1 of uncultured bacterium. GTDB lineage: Bacteria > Actinomycetota > Thermoleophilia > Solirubrobacterales > 70-9 > RSA11. The sequence continues at coordinate 8,345 of CBFGWL010000094.1, read as the reverse complement.
CAGTACCGCGCCGAGAAGGGCTCGGTGCTGGTCGTCGACCGCCTGCCCGCCGACGAGGGCGAGAAGGTCAACCTGCGGGCCGTGATGTTCCGCGGGGACGACGCCGTCGTTTCCGGCTCCGACCTCGAGAAGGTCAAGGTCGAGGCGAAGGTCACCGAGCACCTGCGCGGCGAGAAGATCCGCGTCTTCAAGTACCGCGCGAAGAAGGGCTACCGGCGCCGCCGGGGCCATCGCTCGGAGCTCACCAAGCTCGAGGTTCTCGACGTGAAGATGCTCAGCCGCAAGCCGGCCGCGAAGAAGAGCTCGTCCGCCAAGAAGAAGGACGACGCGCCCGCCAAGGAGGACTCGTAGATGGCTCACAAGAAGGGGCTCGGCTCCAGCCGCAACGGTCGTGATTCGAACCCGAAGATGCTGGGCGTCAAGGTTTTCGGCGGCCAGCGGGTGACGGGCGGCGAGATCATCGTGCGCCAGCGGGGCACGCGCTTCCGGCCCGGCGACGGCGTCGGCATCGGCCGTGATCACACGCTGTTCGCGATGCGCCCGGGCGTGGTGGAGTTCAAGACCGGCCGTAAGGGCCGGATCGTCTCGGTCGCCGAGACGACGGACTAGCCGCATCCGGCGCACATCGTGGGGGCCCCGGGCGAAGAGCTCTCGGCGGCCGCCCGCAAGAACCGCGCCTACTGGGACGCGCAGAGCGACGCCTACCAGGAGCGTCACGGCCCTCAGATCGCGGGCGGGATGGGCTGGGGCGTCTGGCAGATCCCCGAGGCTGAGCTCGGCGTGCTCGGCGACGTCGCCGGCCTGGACGTACTCGAGCTCGGCTGCGGGGCCGCGCAGTGGTCGATCGCGCTCGCGCGCCGCGGTGCTCGCGCGACCGGTCTGGACGTCTCGCCGCGCCAGCTCGAGCACGCGCGAAGGGCGGTGGATGCGGCGGGCGTGGATGTGCGGCTGGTGGAGGCGAGCGCGGAGCGCACGCCGCTGGCAGACGAGGCGTTCGACGTCGTGTTCTGCGACCACGGCGCGTTCAACTTCGCGAATCCGCGGCGCGTGGTTCCCGAGGCGGCACGTTTGCTGAGGCCCGGCGGACTGCTTGCCTTCTGTATGGCCTCCCCCCTCGTCGACCTCTTCTGGGACTCCGAGGGCGACGGTGGCGCCGGCACCGAGCTGCGCAACTCCTACTTCGAGTTGAGCGGGTTCGAGAACGAAGAGACGGCGGAGTACCAGCTTCCCTACGGCGAGTGGATCCGCCTCTTCCGCGCGAGCGGATTCATCGTGGAGGACCTGATCGAGTTGCGGGCGCCCGCCGACGGCGAGACCACGTACGACTTCGTCGATCGGGCATGGGCCCGGCGCTGGCCGGCCGAGAACATCTGGAAGGCGCGCCGGGCGGTGTGAGCGTCCGCCCGTCGCGCCCGCTTCGCCCTATTTCCGGCAAGGCGCGTCCCAGGCGTTAGGGGTGGCCGTCTTCGGGCAGACGGCATGGTTACGCTGCCGCGCCATGAAGCACGAAAGAGCATCCCTAGTGTCATTAGGGCTTGCGCTCGGTGGCGTCATCGCGACGTTCGCCCTGCTCATCGCCCTGTTGCCGTCGGGTGCCGGTGCCGCTTCGGCGCAGTGTCTGCAGAGCGCGGGTACTGCCCGATCCGACGCGGACCTCGGTGAGATCAACAAGGTCATCGTCGGGTATCGCAAGCGCGGCAACCGCATCCGGCTCGTCAACAGGGCCGAGATGCGGGGCGGCAACCGCGACATCACCGACGTGGTCTGCCCGAACGACCAGCGCTGGCACCGCATCGTGCTGCGCCTGCGCGACAAGAACGACACGGTCCGGCTGCACGGCCGCGACCCAGTCCTGCGCCAGTACACGAAGGTGCCGCGGACGATCGCGGTGCGCGTGTCGGCCGGCGCGGGCAACGACGTGATCTTCGGCCACAAGGGCCGCGATCACGTCAACGCTGGCGCCGATCGTGACCAAGTCCGCACGTTCGGCGGCAACGACTACATCAAGGGGGGCAACGGCCGCGACAAGATCTGGGCCGGGTCCGGCAACGACGAGATTCACGTCGATGACGGCAACCGGGACATCGTCGACTGCGGCAAGGGTCGTAAGGACCTCGTGTACGCGGATCCGCGCGACAAGCTCAAGAACTGCGAGATGATTCGCTAGTTCGTCGCCGGATACGGCCGTAAGCCACCAGTCGTCAGCCAAGCACCCCCTCGTGGTTTGCGGGCTGATGGCTGGTGGCCTTCATTAACCACCAGCTGGCAGCTGCCAGCATTACCCCGTGTTCCACGACAAGGCGCGAATCTACGTTGAGGGGGGGCGCGGTGGCAACGGCGCCGTGAGCTTCCGGCGCGAGGCGCACGTCCCGCGCGGGGGCCCGGACGGGGGCGATGGCGGCCGGGGCGGTGACGTGGTGCTCGTCTGCGATCCGTCGCGGCGTGATCTGAGCTTCCTGCGCATCGCGCGGCACTTCAAGGCAGGCCGGGGAGCGCACGGCCGCGGCAAGCAGCAGCACGGCGCCCGGGGCGAGAACAAGGAGATCCTGGTGCCCCCGGGCACGACGGTCGAAGGCCTCGACGGGCAGCGCTTCGACCTCGTCGCGCCGGGGCAACGTGCGGTGGTCGCCGCCGGCGGCAGTGGGGGCCACGGCAATAAGCGCTTCGCCAACTCCACGCGCCAGGCGCCGCGCTTCGCCGAGCGGGGCCTGCCCGGGGAGGCGGGATGGATCGAGCTGCGGCTACGGCTGCTGGCCGACGCCGGCCTTGTGGGCCTGCCGAACGCGGGCAAATCGTCGCTGCTCGCTCGGATCACGCGCGCTCGGCCGAAGGTGGGCGACTACCCGTTCACCACCATCGATCCAGTGCTCGGCACGCTCGACGATGGCGAGCGGCAGATCGTGCTCGCCGACATCCCGGGGCTGATCGAGGGCGCGGCTTCGGGCGCGGGTCTCGGGCACGAGTTCCTGGCGCACGTGGAGCGCTGCCGCGCGCTCGTGCACCTCGTCGAGATCGACCCGCCGGAGGGGGCGCCGGCGCCCGAGGAGGCGTATCGCATCGTACGCGGCGAGCTCGCCAAGCACGGCGGCGGGCTCGCGGATCTGCCTGAGATCGTCGTGCTCTCCAAGGCCGATCTGGTGGACGCCGAGAGGCTCGAGCGCGAGCTCGCCGCCTGGCGCGAGCGGCTGGGGGAGGGCGCGCAGGTACTGGCGCTCTCCGCCGCCACGGGCGCGGGCCTGGACCGGCTGCGCCACGAGCTCTTCGCGCTGGTGCCCGAGGAGGATGAGCGCGCGCCCGTCGCCGAGGAGCCCGAGTTTGAGGTGGAGCACGCCGTGTACCGGCCCGCGGGCCAGCAGGGCTTCGATGTCGAGCGCGAGGGCGAGGGTGCGTTCCGGGTGCACGGCCGGGGCATCGAGCTGCTGTTCGAGCGGCACGACGTCGAGAACCCGGAGGCGCTGGGCTACCTCGAGGAGCGCTTGCGCGAGATCGGCGTGATCGCGGCGCTGGAGCGCGCCGGGTTCGAGCCGGGCGACGAGGTGCGGATCGGCGAGCAGGTCTTCGAGCTCGATCCCGGCTAGGCGCGCTTCCTACACTCTCGCCCGCCATGCCCATCGTCGTGAAGCTGGGCTCGTCGATCGTCGCCGCCCCGGACGGGGCGGTGCGCGAGGACGTGCTCGATGTCGTCTGCGGGCAGGTCGCGGAGCTGCACGCGGGCGGCGAGAACGTGGTGATGGTGACCTCGGGCGCGATCGCGCTCGGCATGAAGCTGATGGGGTTCGACGCCCGCCCCCGGGCGATCGACGAGCTGCAGGCGGCCTCCGCCGTCGGCCAGGGGACGCTGTTCCGCGCCTACGAACAGCGCCTCGCTGAGCGCGGCGTGCACGCGGCGCAGGTGCTCCTCAACTCGTCCGACGTCTCCGCGCGGGTGAACTACCTGAACGCGCGCGCGACGCTGCGCCGCTTGCTCGCCTGGCGCACGGTGCCCGTCATCAACGAGAACGACACGACGGCCACCGACGAGATCACGTTCGGCGACAACGATTTCTTGGCCGCGCAGGTGGCGATCCTGCTCAACGCGCGACTGCTGGTCCTGCTGACCGACACCGCTGGCGTGCACACCGCGGATCCGCGGCGTGATCCCGACGCGCGCCTGATCGAGCGGGTCGAGGACTTCGCCGAGCTCGAGGGTTACGAGATCGGCTCGCGCACCTCGCCCTTCGGCTCGGGCGGGATGCGCAGCAAGGTGGCGGCGGCGCAGATGGGGACGGCCGCCGGGATGCGGGTCGTGGTGTGCAAGGGGACCGAACCGGGCAACCTGCTGCGTGCCGCGAACGGGGATGGAGTGGGCACCACCTTCGTCCCGCAGCCGCGGCGGACGCCCAGCTTCAAGCTCTGGCTGCGCTACGCAAAGCCCGCGCAAGGCGAGGTGGAGGTGGATGAGGGCGCGGCGCGCGTGCTGCGCGATTCCGGGTCGAGCCTGCTGCCCGTGGGCGTGACGCGGGTGTCCGGCGACTTCGAGGCCGGGGACGCCGTCGAGATCGTCTGCCGGGGGGAGCCCGTGGGGAAGGGGATCGTCAACTACTCGGCGGACGAGCTCGACAGGATCAAGGGCCTGAAGTCCGATCGGGTGCGCGAGCTGATGCCGCACGCCGCGGAGGAGGCCGTGCACCGCGATTTCTTCGTGCTCGCCTGAGCTCAGCCTCGCAGGCGGGGTTGATCCGCCTCGGTAGGCTCTTCTCACCATGGCGACCACGACCCGCACCGTCACCCAAGTCTGTGAATCGGCGCAGGCGGCGTCGCGCCGGCTCGCGCGCGCTTCAAGCGCCACGAAGGACGCGACGCTGCGGCGCATCGCCGAGCTTTTGCGCGAGCGCTCCGACGCGATCCTCGCCGCGAACCAGGCGGATCTCGAGGATGAGCGCGCTGCGTCCCTGACGTCCGCGCTGCGCGACCGGCTGACGCTCACGCCCGAGCGCATCGAGGCGATGGCGACCGGCGTCGAGGAAGTGATGAGCCTGCCCGACCCGGTCGGGGAGGAGATCGACAGCTCGACGCTGCGCAGTGGGATCGAGATGCGCAAGGTGCGCGTCCCGCTGGGCGTGGTCGCGGTGATCTATGAGGCGCGGCCGAACGTGACGATCGACTGCGCCGCGCTGTGCCTGAAGTCCGGGAACGCGATCGTGCTGCGCGGTTCGAGCTACGCGGCGAACTCCAACGGGGCGCTCGCCGCGATCGTGCGCGAAGCGCTCGCCGAGAACGGGCTGCCCGCCGGCTGCGTGGAGCTGCTCGGCGGGGAGCGCTCGGAGCTCGCCGAGCTGGCGACCGCCGACGGGCTCGTCGACCTCGTCATCCCGCGTGGCGGCGAGGGGCTCAAGGCGGCGCTCAAGGAGGTCGCGACGGTGCCCGTGATGTACGCGGCGGCGGGCAACTGCCACGTGTACGTGCACGCGGATGCTGATCTCGAGATGGCCCGGCGCATCGCCTACAACGCGAAGGTGCAGCGCCCCGGCGTGTGCAACGCGGCGGAGACGCTGCTCGTGCACGCGGATGTCGCGGGCGAGTTCCTGCCGATGATCCTCCGCGAGCTTTCCGAGGCGAGCGTGGAGCTCGTCGGGGACGAGCGCGCGCGGGCGGCTGCCGACGGCGTGCCCGTGGGCGAGGCGGCCGCGGAGGATTGGGACACCGAGTACCTCGACCTGCACATGGCGGTCGGCGTGGTGGACTCGCTCGAGGCGGCGATCGACCACATCAACCGGCATGGCACCGGCCACTCGGAGGCGATCGTGACGGCGTCCGATGATGCGGCGCAGGCGTTCACGGAGTCCGTCGACGCGGCGTGCGTGTACGTGAACGCCTCGACGCGGTTCACCGACGGGTTCGAGTTCGGCATGGGCGCCGAGATCGGGAACTCGACGCAGAAGCTGCACGCGCGCGGGCCGATCGGGCTGCGCGAGCTGACGACGTTCAAGTACGTGCTGCGCGGCAGCGGACAGGTCCGGGAGTAAGGCGGTCGCGGCTTTCGGCGTACTCGGCGGGGCGTTCAATCCGCCACACATCGGGCACTTGGTGCTCGCCCACGAGGCGGCGTGCCAGCTGGGTCTCGAGCGTGTGTTGCTCGTGCCCGCCGGGCAGGCGCCGCACCGGGAGATCGATCCCGAGCCGGGGGCGGATGTGCGGCTGGAGATGGTGCGTGCGGCCGCGGCGGACGATGAGCTGCTCGAGGCGTGCGACATCGAGGTCGCGCGCGAGGGGCCGTCGTACACCTACCGTACGCTGGAGCTGTTGCATGAGCAGCGGCCGGGGGCTGAGTTCACGTTTCTGATGGGCGCCGATGTGGCGGCATCGCTGGAGAGCTGGCGCCGACCCGAGCGCGTGCTGGAGCTGGCGCGCGTGGGTGTGGCGGCGCGGCCGGGTACGGTGATCGATGAGGCTGAGGCGACGCTGGAGCGCCTCGGTGGTCGATTCGAGGTGGTGCGGATGCCGGAGATCGCGATTTCATCGACGCGGGTGCGCAGGCGCGTGGCCCGGGGGCGGCCGCTGCGCTACCTGGTGCCCGAGCCGGTGCTGCGAGTGATCTCCGAGCGGGGGTTGTACTCGGCGTGAGCGAGCTGGCACCGGAGGAGCGCGAGCGCATCCTCGCTGAGCGCAGGCAGGGCGATCCGGCGGCGTCGGAGCGGTTGGCGCGCAAGCTTGCGCAGATCGTCGACGAGAAGCTGGGCGAGGACATCGCGGTGCTCGACATGCGCTCGCTGGTCGGTTACACGGACTTCCTGGTGATCGCGACGGCGCGCAACGAGCGCTTGGCGAAGGCGATCCACGACGAGGTGCGCGAGCGGATCAAGCGCGAGGACGATCTCGTGCCGAGCAGGGTGGAGGGCGAGCAGGAGGGGCGCTGGGTGCTCGTCGACTACCTCGACTGCGTCCTGCACGTGTTCGTGCCCGACGCCCGTGACCACTACCGGCTCGAGAGCCTGTGGGGCGAGGCGCCCCGGCTCGAGCTCTAACGCGCGGCGCCCCGATCCGTCCGATCCGGTTGGCACGCTTCGCGCCATCCGGAAGAGCACCTTCAAGAGAGCCCTGTTCGGGTACCGGCGCGCGGAGGTGGACGACGCGATCGCGGCGCGTGATTCCGCGCTCGATTCGCTCGCCGAGGAGCTCGCGCAGGCCGATGGAGAGCGCAAGGAGCTCGAGCGCGAGCGGGATGAGCTGGAGCGCGTCGCGACGGCGCTGTCGGAGCGGGTGGTCGCGCGCGAGCGCGAGCTGAAGGAGCTGCGCGACGAGCTGGCGCGCTCGCGCTCGGAGACAAGCGAGGCGCTGCGCTCGCTGAGCGTCGTCGCGGGCGAGCTCGAGGCGGTGCGCGCGCAGGCGCGCGGACAGGCCACGCGCATCCGGATGCGGGCGCTGCGCGACGCGGCGGAGATCGCCGACCGGGTCGCTGACATGACCGGTGAGCCCGGGCAGAGTCGTGAGCGGCTGCTGGCTTCGCTGGCGCAGGCCGTCGAGCGGCTGGGGGTGACCGAGGAGCGCTGGGATGAGCCGGCGCCGGCTGAGCCCGTTGGGCCGACGGTGCGTGAAGATTCGAGCATCGGTGAGGGCGATGCCGCGGATGCGGGCGAGAACGCTTCCGCTCCGGAACCCGAGCCGAGCGCCGAGCCGGCGCCCGCGGCGAGCGCGGGGGAGGGCGCGATGGCCAACGGCGCGGCCGCGAACGGCAACGGGTACCACGCCGGGCGCAGCGCGGCGGAGATCTTCGAGGGGCTCGTGGAGGTCGAGGTTGGGCCGCTCGCGGACTTCGCGCAGCTCGTCGGCTTCGAGGACGCGGCAAGTGAGATCGGTGGCACCTCGGAGATCTCGGTGAAGCGCTTCGCGAAGGGGCGGGCGACGCTCGAGATGCGGCTGGGCCGCCCGGTGGAGCTGCTGCGCGAGCTGGAGGAGCGCGCGCCGTTCGACTTCGTGGTGCGCGACACGCGCGAAGACAAGCTGATCCTCGACGTGGAGGGCGAGGGGGATTAGGCCCTTCGCGCCCAGAGCGTCACGGTTTCCCAACGCTCGCGCGTTGTTCCGCAAGCCGCGCCCGGCGAACATGGGCTCCTGGCGCGCCGTCCGCAAAGGCGTTCCGCTGAGGGGGCCGCGCCCGCGCGGCTCGCTTTCCTGATCAGGTGCGGTCCGCGTCGTCGGGATGCCGCGCCCTGGGCGCCGGCGATACGCGTACGTACGGCCTGCCGCGGCGGGTGACGTCGACGCGTCCGCCGGCGGCCGCGCGGGCCATGTAGAAGCTGAGGCGTTCGCGGAACTCGTTGGCGCCGACGCGGGTCGTCGGCGCGGGTGAGTCTGTTGCGATGGAG
>CBFGWL010000093.1:0-9186 GCA_965652565.1 uncultured bacterium | reverse complement strand
CGCGGACTTCGCTCGCCGTCGCGCTCCTGGGGGATCCGGAGCTCGTCGTGCTCGACGAGCCCACGGTCGGGCTGGACCCGGTGCTCCGCCAGGAGCTCTGGGAGACCTTCCACGGGCTCACGGAGCGCGGGCGCACCCTGCTCGTCTCCACCCACGTCATGGACGAGGCGGCCCGCTGCGACGAGCTCATCCTGATGCGCGAGGGCGGGATCGTGGCGAGCGCGTCGCCGCAGGAGCTGCTCGCGCGCACGGGTACCGACGACATCGAGGACGCCTTCCTCGCGCTCGCGAAGGAGCAGGGATGAGTCCCCGCGTCACGCTCGCCACGGCGGTGCGCGTCGGTGCGCAGCTGCGGCGCGACCGCCGCACGCTGGCGATGATCTTCGTCGTCCCCCCAGTGCTCCTCGCGCTGATCAAGTGGCTTTTGGAGAACGATCCGGTCGCGTTCGCGCGGGTGGGGCCGCCGATGATCGGCCTCTTTCCGCTGATCATCATGTTCCTGATCACCTCGATCGCGATGCTGCGCGAGCGCACCACCGGAACGCTCGAGCGGCTCATGGCGATGCCCGTCGGGAAGCTCGATCTGCTGCTGGGCTACGGGCTCGCGTTCGCGGTGCTCGCGGCCCTGCAGGCCTCGATCACGGCGGCCGTGGGCTTCGGGCTCCTGGGTGTGCAGTCCGACGGGCCGGCGTGGGCCGTCGTGCTGCTCGCGATCGCGAACGCCGTGCTCGGCATGGCGCTCGGCCTTTTTCTGAGCGCGTTCGCGCAGACCGAGTTCCAAGCGGTCCAGTTCATGCCGGCCTTCGTCCTCCCGCAGCTCTTCGTGGCGGGCCTCTTCGTCCCGCGCGAGGCGATGCCCGAGGCGCTGCAGACGATCTCCGACGTGCTGCCGTTCACGTACGCCTACGACGCTCTGGTCAAGGTCGCGACCGACGACGTTGGCGGCAGGCTGTGGCTCGACATCGGGGTCGTGCTCGGCTGCATCGCGCTGGCCCTCGTGCTGGGCGCCCTCACGCTGCGCAGGCGCACCCCGTAGGCCTGCGCGGGTCAGTCGCCGCGGTGGCCGCCGCCGAGCTGCGGCGGCATGGCGGTCGTTCCGTCCGGGTAGCGCCAGGCGAGCTCGTCCTCGGACATCTCAAGCGTGTTGGCGGCTTCCTTCGGCGCTCCGACGACGAGCCACAGGGCGTCCGCGTCGGTGTCGTTGAACACCTGACGCAGCGTTTCGGGCTCCACGAGCAGCGTGTCGAGGGGGGAGAGGGTGAGCTCGTCCTCGCCGACCCGCACGCGGCCGGTGCCCTCGAGCAGCACGTAGAGCTCCTCCTCGTCGCGGTGGCGGTGCCAGGTCGAGGCCTGCCCGGGAGCCAGCCTCCACAGCCGGGCGCCGAGCTTTGTCGCCTCGAGCTGCTTGGCGAGGTCCGTGTTGTCGACGCCCATCGCGTTCGAGGGGCGCCAGAAGGCGTCGCTTGCCTTGAGCGTGCGGTAGGCCATCGGCGGGATCTCCTTCGTCCGTGTGCGGCGGGATTCTCGCTGATGGAAGCCTCCGGGAGCCGCGAGGGCTTGACTTCAAGTGCACTTGAAGAAGTACCGTCGCCCGACTCCACACGTGAGCGGACGAAAGGAGCGACGATGAGCCTCGTTCGAGGCGCAAACGAACGCATCACCGAGGAGGTCACCTCCTGGCCGGGCGTGCGGGCCGGCGTGGGTCGGCGCGGCGAGTGGTCGTTCACGGTCGGATCGCGCGAGATCGGGCATCTGCACGGCGATCGCGCGGCGCACTTCGGCTTCCCCAAGGCCCTGTGGCGCCAGCTGCGCGAGGAAGGCCGCATCGACTACCACCCGGTGTTTCCCGGGAGGGAGGGCTGGGCGGCCCGCGGGATCGAGTCCGAGGCCGACGTCGCCGACGTGATCGCGATGCTGCGCCTGAACTACGACCGCGTGATCGAGCGCTACGGCCTCCCCGAAGACGCGGAGGCTGCGACCACCGGCGCCGGCACTTAGCCCGTGGTCACCCGAGCGGGGCGGAGCTCGCCCAAGCGGCGAAGCTCTCCGCCTCGCTCGGGTTGTGAGACGGGGTCGCCATCATTGACGGGATGTCTGACGCCGCCCTCTCGATCCGAGGACTTGAGAAGCGCTACGACGACGGGACGCTCGCGCTGGGCGGGCTCGATCTCGAGGTCCCCGCCGGGAGCTTCTTCGGGCTGCTCGGCCCGAACGGCGCGGGCAAGACCACGCTGATCAGCGCCGTCTGCAACCTGCTGCGCCCGACCGGAGGCGAGATCCGGGTGTTCGGGCGTCCGAACACGAGCCTCGAGGCGCGCCGGATGATCGGCATCTCCGAGCAGGAGCCCAACCTCGACCGGTTCCTGACCGTGCGCGAGACGCTGATCTACCACGGCGGCTACTACGGGATGACGCGCGCCGAGTCGGCGCGTCGCGCCGACGAGATGATCGACGTCTTCGACCTGCGGGCGAAGGCGAACGTGCGCGCCCCGAAGCTCTCGGGTGGCCAGAAGCGGCGCCTTCTGCTCGCCCGTGCCCTACTGCACGAGCCCCGGCTCGTGATCCTCGATGAGCCGACCGCGGGCGTCGACCTGGAGCTCAGGCACGAGCTGTGGCGGTACATCCGGCGCCTGCACGCTCAGGGCACCACGATCGTGCTCACCACCCACTACCTCGAGGAGGCGGAGGCGCTCTGCGAGGAAATCGCGCTGATCAGCGGCGGCGCGATCGTCGCGCGCGACACCGCTGACGGTCTCAAGCGCCGCTACTCGGCGGCGACCCTCGAGGAGGTCTATCTCAAGACCGTGGCCAGCGGGCGGCTCGCCGTGGCGCGCGAGGCGGAGGCAGAGGAGGTGACGCCGGCGTGAGCGAGCGCGCGCATGTCGTCGCGCCCATCGAGGTGCCCGCGCCCTGGCGCGGTTTCGCCTGGCTCTCCCTGCGTGAGTGTCACCGCGTCCTGCGGCTGTGGACGCAGACCACCCTCGCGCCCGTGGTCTCGTCGCTGCTCTTCATCATCGTGTTCGGCCTCTCGCTGGGTGGCCGCATCAGCGAGATCGACGGCTACGCCTACGAGATCTTCATCGTCCCCGGGCTGATCGCGATGGCGATGGCGCAGGCCGTCTACTCGAACAACGCGAGCACGATCTTCCAGGCGCGGAACGACCGGTACATCGACGACGTGCTCGCCGCGCCGATGTACGCGTGGCAGATGAACCTCGGCTTCAACGTGGGCGGGTACTTCCGCGCGCTCATGATCGGCGGCGCGCTGACCGCGCTCGCCGCGCCGCTCACCGGCGCTCCCATCGAGCGCCCGCTGATCCTGCTCGCCGCGGTCGCGCTCGTGCTCGTCGGCTTCGGCGCGCTCGGCACGATCGTCGGCATCTACGCCGTGACGTTCGACCACATCCAGTTCGTCAACAACATCGTGATCCTGCCGCTGACCTTCCTCGGCGGCGTGTTCTACTCCGTCGAGAACCTGGGGTCGCCCTGGGAGGCGGTCTCCCACGCCAACCCGCTCTTCTACGTCGTCTCGGCGCTGCGCTACGGGTTCCTCGGCACCTCGGACGTGAGCCCCTGGCTCTCGTTCGCGGTGCTCGCCGCGATCGCGACCGTCCTCGTCGTCTGGTCGCAGTACCTGTTCGCGACCGGGAAGCGGCTCAAGCCCTAGCGGACTGGCGGCGCAAGGGGCGCGCCGCCCTCAGAGGTCCCGCTCGTAGTAGAGGAGTGGCTCGCCGTCGTCGAGGTTGGTGAACCCGGCGCTCTCGTACAGCTTGCGGGCGACCCTGTCCTGCGTGCCGGTGGCGAGCGCGATGTAGATCGCCCCGCGCGCCCGCGCGCGCTCGCAGGCCGCGTCGAGCAGGGCACGGCCGATCCCTCGGCCACGCAACCCGGGCCGCACGTAGAGCTCCTCGAGGTAGGCGTCGGTGCCCTCGGCCCAGAGTGCGGGGCGGAAGCGCAGCACGGCGATGCCGGCGGGCGGGTCATCCGCGAGAAGGACGAGGGCCTCGTCCCGGGGGATCAGCTCGCGCAGGCGGGCGGCGAATCCTTCGGCGCTGGTGTCGTCGTCGCCGAACTCGACGTTGAAGTCGTGGAGCATGCGGCCGCCGACGTCCGCGTCGGCGGCCGTGGCCTCCCTGATCTGAAGCGAGCCGTCCGTTGCCACGGACGGATCATCCCGCCTTGCGCCGGCGTGCGCCGCGAGGGCTTGACTTCAAGTGCGGTTGAAGTTGCATGATGGGACTGCATCCCCCGGACCATCCGCGAAAGGAGTCCCCCGATGACCGCCTCAACCGCAACTCGCGTCGAGTTCGCTCATCTGCGCGCCAGCACGCCCCAGACGCTGCCGTTCGGCCCGAATCTCGAGGCGCGGGCGTACCTGCTCGAGCGCGATGCCGGCAACCTCCTCATCTACAGCAACGGCACGCTTGCCGACGACGTGGACTGGCTGGCGCGCGCCGGCGTCGAGCGCCAGTACCTCAACCACTGGCACGAGTCGCTCTTCGGCCTCGCGCCCAGGGAGCTGGGCGCGCGCCTGCTCGTGCACCGGGCCGACGCCCCTGAGGTGATCGAGCGCGGCGGCCGGCCGCTCACGTTCGACCGCGATCACCGCCTCGGCGACGACTTCGAGGCGATCCCGATCCCCGGCCACACGCCGGGGGCGACCGCGTACCTGTGGGACTCCGGCGAGCGGCGCTTCCTGTTCACCGGCGACTCCGTCTACCTGCACCGCGGGCGCTGGCGCGCTGGGCTGCTCGACTCCAGCGACCCCCGGAGCTTCGTCAAGAGCCTCAAGCGCCTCCGTGACGTCGACTTCGACGTGATGGTCCCGTGGGTGACGAGCGTCGGCGAGCCGTGGGCGGTGCCGCTGAGCGTGGAGGAGCGCCACGAGCGGTTCGACCGGCTCATCGACTGGGTACGCCGGGCCCGCTGAGGACGTGACCGGCGGCGAGCGCGCGCACTCGTTAGGGTGCGCGCGCTATGCCGACTTTGGAGAACGGGCGAATTCGCCACACCGTCGTGTTCAAGCTCAAGCACGCCGAGGGCTCGGCGGAGGAGCGCGAGTTCCTCGCGGAGGCCCAGCGGGTTCTGCCCGCGATCCCAGGCGTCGAGTCGTTCGAGGCGCTGCGCGAGGTCAGCCCGAAGAACGACTTCCGCTTCGGCTTCTCGATGGAGTTCGCCGACGACGCCGCGTACACGGCCTACAACGAGCACCCGGACCATGTGAACTTCGTCGAGTCGCGCTGGATGTCCGAGGTCGAGGACTTCCTCGAGGTCGACTACCGCGCGCTCGACGCCTAGCCCGGCGCTCAGCCGGTCACCCGGCGCCCCATGAGGATGGAGCGGCCGGGCGGTTTCCAATCGAGCTCGAAGCCGCTCGCCCGGTAGAGGGCGAGCGCGGGCTCGTTCTGTTCGTTGACGTCGAGCTCGATGCGCCCGCAACCGTGCTCGTCCGCGCGGGCGAGCGCGGCGTCGACCAGGGCGCGGCCCAGGCCGGAGCCGCGCGCGTCCTCGATGACGAAGAGGTCCTCCAGCCAGCAGTCGGGGGAGGACGTCCAGACGCTCCAGCGATAGCGCAGCTGGCAGACGCCAACGGGCTGGGACCCGAGGAAGGCCAGCAGATACTCGCCGTCCCCGTCGTCCAGGATCCGCTCCACGCTGGCGCGGATCTCCGCGGTGGTGGGCTCGGACTTACCGAACCAGTCGCGAAAGGCCGAGAGGAGCTCGGCGACCGCGTCGATGTCGCCGGCGTCGGCGAGGCGGATCTCGGGGGCGGTGGTGGATCGCACGGCAGTCAATTGAAGCGGAAGGGTCACAGTCGGGACCGCGGATCCGTCTCGTTTGGTGGAGACTTGATCTGAACCCGAAGGAGGGCGTGATGAAGATTTTCGTAGCGGGCGCCACCGGAGCCCTTGGGCGTCGGCTGGTTCCCATGCTCGTCGAGTCGGGGCACGACGTGGTTGGGATGGCGCGTAGCTCCCGCAGCGCCGCGCTCGTTCGCGAGCTCGGCGCCGAGCCCGCGATGGCCGACGCGCTCGACCCCGAGGCGGTGGGCGAGGCGGTGAGCGCCGCCGCGCCCGACGTCGTCATCCACGAGGCCACGGGCCTGGGTGGCGGCGCGCTCGAGGAGATGCGCAAGATCGACCGCGCGTTCGCCCTCACGAACCGTCTGCGCACCGAGGGCACCGACAACCTGCTCTCCGCGGCGCGCGCCGCCGGAGCCCGGCGCTTCATCGCGCAGAGCTTCGCGGGATGGACCTTCGAGCCCCGCGGCAGCATGCTGAAGACCGAGGAGGACCCGCTCGACCCCAACCCGCCGGCGTCGGCGCGGGATACGGTGAACGCGATCCGCTACCTCGAGGAGACCGTTGTCGGCGCGCGCGGGATCGAGGGTCTGGTGTTGCGCTACGGCCTGTTCTACGGGCCCGGCACGTCGATCTCGCTCGACCCGGTGGGCGAGCACGTCGAGGCCGTGCGCGCCCGCAAATTCCCGCTCGTCGGGCGGGGCGCCGGGATCTTCTCGCCGATCCACATCGACGACGCGGCGGCCGCGACGGTGGCCGCGGTGAGCCGCGGCGCCCCCGGCGTCTACAACATCGTCGATGACGATCCGGCGCCCGTCGCCGAGGTCATTCCCGCGCTCGCAGACGCCGTGGGCGCGAAGCCCCCTCTGCGCCTGCCCCGCTGGTTCGCCCGTCTTTTCGCGGGTGAGGCGGCGGTCGCGATGATGACCGAGGCGCGTGGGGCCCGCAACGACAAGGCGAAGCGCGAGCTGGGCTGGCAGCCGCGCTATGCGAGCTGGCGCGAGGGGTTCCGGACCGGGCTCACCAATCACCTGGGGCAGACGGTGGAGGTGGCGGCATGACCACGGCGGAGTACGAGGATCTGCGCCGGCGCGGCTTCGGGATCGCCTATCGGATGCTGGGTAGCGTGAGCGAGGCGGAGGACGTCGTCCAGGAGGCGCTCCTGCGCATGCACCGCGCGCAGGAGGAGGGCGAGGAGATCCGCTCGCCGCGCGCGTACATCTCCACGCTCGTCACGCGCCTTGCGATCGACGAGCTGCGCTCGGCGCGCGCCCGCCGCGAGACCTACGTGGGGGAGTGGTTGCCGGAGCCGATCGTGGGGGAAGCGCCCGACGACCCGGCCGCCGAGGCCGAGCTTGCCGATTCGCTCTCGATGGCGTTCCTGCAGATGCTCGAGCGGCTCACGCCCGAGCAGCGCGCCGCGTTCCTGCTGCACGACGTGTTCGCCTATCCATTCCCCGAGGTCGCCGAGGTGCTGCAGCGCAGCGAGACCTCGGTGCGCAAGCTCGCCTCCCGTGCCCGCAGCCGGGTGACCGAGGAGGCCCCGCGCTACGAGGTGCAGCGCGAGGAGCAGGAGCGGCTAGCCGAGCGCTTCCTGGCGGCCGCGCGCAGCGGTGAGGTCAAGGAGCTTGAGGCCCTGCTCACCGAGGACGTGGGCCTCCATGGCGATGGCGGCGGCGAGGCGCCGGCGCTGGCGCGCCCGCTGTTCGGGCGCAACCGCGTGGCCCGCGCCCTGCTCTCGTGGTTCAGCGTCATCGACGACACACCGGGGATCGAGATCGAGCTCACGACCGTGAACGGACAGGCTGGCGCCGTCGCGCGCGACGAGGCCGGCGGCGTGATCAGCGTGCTCTCCTTCGACGTCGCGGAAGGCCGGATCCAGGGCATCCGCTCCGTCGTGAACCCCCGCAAGCTCGCCCATCTGGGCCCGGTGGCCAACCTGGGCGAGGTCCTGAAACGCGTCCGCGCGGCGCGCGTTCGCAAGCACGAGGCGCGCCGCCGCGAGCGCGAGCTCCGGCGCGCTCAGGACTAGAGCCCCGCGGCCCGGCTCATGCAAACGGGCGCCCCGGCGGTTGGCCGGGGCGCCCGTGCTTTGTGACCTCTGGGCGGGTGGGAGGCCGGGCTATCCGTCGGCGTCGGCGGTAGCGGCCGCGCGGGGGAGCGAGGGCTCCACGCGCAGCAGGCGCGCCGGCCAGCGCGGCAGCCACCAGTTCCAGCGGCCCATGAGGGCGATCACCGCCGGGACGATCAGGGAGCGCACCACCGTCGCGTCCAGGATGATCCCGGCCGCCAGTCCCGTGGCGAGGATCCGCACGTCCGTCTCCGGCGCGGACGCCATCGAGGCGAACGCCAGGAACAGGATCAGCGCCGCGCTCGTCACCAGCCGGCCCGTGCGACCGATGCCCTGGGTGACCGCGGTGTGCGTCGAGCCCGTGCGGTCGTACTCCTCGCGCATCCGGCTCAGGATGAACACCTCGTAGTCCATCGAGAGCCCGAACAGGAACGCAAACACCATCAGCGGTATCCACGACGGGATCGAGCCGGTGGCCTGCATATCCCAGAGCAGTTCCGAGCCATAGCCCTGCTGCCAGACGAGCACGAGCACGCCCCAGGCCGCGGCGATGCTGATCACGTTCAGCAGGATCGCCTTGATCGGCAGGAGCAGCGAGCGGAACGCCCGCGCCAGCAGGACGAACGTCGTCAGCGTGATCAGGGCGATCATGAGCGGGAAGCTCCCGTAGACCGCGTCCACGAAGTCGGCGTTGGACGCGGGGCCGCCACCGACCCGGACGTCGGGGCCGACCCCGTGCGCGGCGGCGCGCACGGCCTCGAGGTTCTCGCCGCCCTCGCTGGTGCCGCTGTCGGGCGTCGGGATCGCATTGACCAGCACCGTCCCGTCGCGGCGCCACGACTCCGAGTCGGGCGCGACCGCGCCGTGGATGCCCTCGACCTCCTCGAGAGCGGCGACGACGGCCTCGGGGTCGGAGCCGCCCTCGATCAGGACCTCGTGCGGGAGCAGGGCGCCCTCGCCGATCCCGGCGTCCTCGAGCGCCGTGAGGCCCTCCTTCGCCGGGCCCGACTCGGCGAGCGTGTCGGCGTCGGAGATGCCGAGCTGCAATCCGGACGCTGCGACGGCCAGGGCCGCGATCACGGCCAGGCCGGCGCCGGCCGCCACCCACCGACGGCGCGCGACCGCCTCGGCCCAGCGCGTCCACGCGCGGCTCGCCTTGTCGTCCGTGCGCAGGTGCGGCCAGTCGAGCCGGGTGCCGAGCTTCGCGAGGATGACGGGCAGCAACGTGATCGCCACCAGCGTCGAGACGAACGGGATCAGCATCCCGCCGTAGCCCATCGAGCGCAGGAACGGCAGGGGCAGGGCGATCAGCGC
>CBFGWL010000092.1:0-9357 GCA_965652565.1 uncultured bacterium | reverse complement strand
CAGGCGACGCGGCACCCCCGGCCGCTCACCGCCTGACGAGCTTCACCTTGCGGGTGCGCTCGACCGGCTCGCCCTCGTCCGGCGCGTAGGTGAGCGTGATCGCGACCCGTACGGATCCCTTGCGCTTGAGCGCGCGCCTCTTCACTCCCTTTGCTGTGATCCGCAGGGTCTTGGTGCCCGGCTTCGCGAAGGTGCGCTTGACGCCCTTCACCCCGTTGCCACGAAGGGTCACCGAGCCCGGGTGGGAGACGGTGATCGGCAGGGACGCCTTCCCACTCCGCTTGTTGCGCTTGAGCTTGCCGAGCTTCATCTCGGGCTCGGCGCTCACGACGACCTCGAGGCTCGCCG
Organism: uncultured bacterium; assembly: GCA_965652565.1. Classification (GTDB taxonomy): domain Bacteria; phylum Actinomycetota; class Thermoleophilia; order Solirubrobacterales; family 70-9; genus RSA11. Next base: position 9,009 of record CBFGWL010000092.1, on the reverse strand, counting down.
TGGACGTCTGTCCCGCCGAGTCCGTGATCGTCGCCTCGAGCTCGACCGTCCGGCCGCCCATGGCGGGGTCGGGTGTCCAGCTCAGCGCGTACGGGGCGTTCGCGGCCTCGTCGACCACCGTCCCGTCGACCGCAAGGCTCACGGAACGCACGCCGTAGTCGTCGGAGGCCTTGACGATCGGCGCGAGCTCCTGCCCCACGGCTACCTCCGTGCCGTCCGCCGGATCGACGATCTCGCCGGCGGGCGGCTCGTCGGCCGGCGGTGCCGGCGCGCCCGTGGGCACGCCGTCCGGCTCGGACTCCGCCACCGGATCGACGATGACGGAATCCTCGCCGTTCCCATCGTCCCCCGAGACGCCCTCGATGTCGAGTCCGGGGATGCCCGGGCCCTCGATCGGCGGCCCGGCCGGACCCCACCAGTTGCCGGTTGCCTCCGCGGGCGCGCCCTCGCGCACCTCGGAGTTGCCGGCGTCGGCGTTGAACAGCCCGTATCCGTTGCCCGTGATCACGTTGCCGGTGGCGTGGAAGCCGCCGTCCTCGGTGGGCGCGTCGGTGAGCAGGATCCCCACGGAGCGCCGCAGGTCCGTCGGGAAGAGGTTGCCGGTGATCCGGCTGCCCTCCACGAACCCCTTGGCACCCGCGTTGTACTGCACCCCGGTCTGCGGGATCAGGCTGCTCGGCCCGTGCCCGCGGATCACCGAGTCGACCACGAAGCCGTTTGTCTTGATCCCCGACCGCTCCGCAGCCGCCGGCGAGTCGTCGGCGCCGCGCGCCCCGTCGAAGAGCACGCCGCCCGATTGGTAGCCGGTGACCAGGCTCCGCGCGATCGTCACGTCGCGCTCGACCGTCCCCGGCCCCGCGCCGACCAGCGAGTTGACCGAGATCACGCCCCAGCCGTGTGGGCGCTCGGCGAGCTGCGCGCCGTTGGTCGCCCGGCGCAGCGGGCCGATCACGCTGTCGGTGATCCGCCCCGCGGCATTCAGGAATGCGACGCCCGCCTCCGCGTAGACGTCCGGCGACTCGATCGTCACGCCGGAGATGTGCACGAAGTGCTCGTTCGTGTCTGTCGAGCCCAGCGACTGGCGCGAGATCGTCACCACATTGCCGCCGCCGTCACGCAGGAGCGGCGCCGTGCCGGCCAGCGACGGCCCGAGCTCGGGCGCCGGGCGGATCGTGACCTCATCGGCCCCCGCGCCCTTGATGCGCAGCGGCTTGGTGATCGTCAGCCCGTTCATCGCCCCTTCCTGGACGGGGTTGGCGTAGGACTGGTTGATCGGCGTCGAGCTCTCCTCGTAGAGGCCCGCGCAGATCACGATCGTGTCCCAGGGCGCGGCCCGGTCGACCGCATCCTGGATCGAGCTGAACTGCGCGTCGGGGCACTCGGCGCCGTCGTCGTCGACGGTCCACACCGACGAGCCCGCGTCGGCGACCACGTCGGGCAGCTCGAGCGCGCCCGGCGAGCGGTCGTAGGACTCCAGCACATCGGCTGGATCCGGGCCCTCGCTGGGCGGGCCGATCGCGGGCCCCGCGTCGGGCTCGGTGGAGTCGACGAGCACGTCGGTGCCCTCGACGCTCTCCTGGAAGCGCACGTCGGCGAGCTGGATCGAGCCCGTCGCGGGCTTGCCGTTCTGCCCGAAGCGCAGCTCCAGGCCCGCGACGCTCGTCAGATCGACGCCCTGCTCTGCGAAGTCCGCCAGCGGGACGCGGATCTGATCGAGCACGATGTGCATGCGGTTCGTGGTCGACCCCGTCGACTGATGCAGCGCGTTGCCATAGCGCTCATCGCCGGCGGATACCACGCCCTCGTTGCCATCGGAATCGATCAGCGCGATCTCGAAGTCCTGCGTGGTCTGCGCGGGATCCCACTCCGCCGCGGTGCCCGTGCGCTCGGGGTTGCGCGGATCGAAGAAGTTCACGTCCGCGCCCATCGCGAGCGCCTTGTAGCCGCTTACGTCGGCGCTGGCCGCCGGGATCGTCGTGCGCAGCTCGGCCGGACCGTCCCAGGCCAGGGCGAGCTGCCGCCCGTACGAGTGGTTGACCGGCGCGTTCTCGCGCGTGCCCTGCTGGCCGCCGAGCGCACCGGGAGCCGGGAGCGGGCACGGCTTGTCGGCGGTCGGCAGGCCCGGCACGCCGAGCTGCCCCGGCGCGAAGTGCTGCGGTTCGGGGTTGCACCAGTCGTAGCCGCCCGGCGTGGCCGGCGGGACCGGCTGCACGCCGCCGTCCTCCAGGTACGGGTTGGAGAAGCCCTCTCCCTCGAGCGGCGTGCCGAGCGCGCTCAGCCCGAGCGGGTTGGTCGTCTCAGGCCTGATGACGTCGAGGCGCTCGTCGGGCGGGGCGAAGTAGCTCGTCGAGACCCGCTCCACGCACTCCATGCGCGTGCCGGACTCGCTCGTCGGGCAGGCCGACTCGGGGATCTGCAGGCCATCGCCGACGGCGCTCAGCTCCCCGGTCATGTACGGGTCGAAGGCGCCCTCGCCGCCGACGTAGCGGCGGAAGAAGGCGGCCATCGTGGCCAACCCGATTTTCTCCTGGTCGCCCATGCGCTCGGGGTCACCCGAGATGCGCGTGTTGACCTCCGGGTCGAGCTTTTCGGAATTGTCGATGACGTACGCGCCCGGGTACGCCTCGCCGGAGAGCCGCGAGTGGTTGGGCTGGGTGTCGCGGCAAGCCGAGTCGTTGCCCGAGGGGCCGTCCTGCCCGTCGGCGAACCAGACCGTGTTGTACCAGTTGTGGTTGGCCCCCAACTGGGAGGACTGGATGCGCGGGAACGGGTCGGTTGGCTTGATGTACTGGCTGCGCTCGTAGAAGCGCGCGCCCTGCAGGTTCGACACATCGCCGTCGCACCAGGGCAGCACCGTCATGTACGGCGAGCCGTACGGGGCGCGGCGCTCGTAGTCCACCGGAGCCAGCGAGATCGCGCCGCGGATTGGGTAGCGGCGGCCGGGCTCGGGGCGCATGCGGTTGTAGTCGAGGAAGCTCGTGATCGCGTCGCCGCCGCGCGAGTGGCCCATCAAGCCGATGCGCGTGAAGTCGAGCTTGCCGACCAGAAGCGCGCCGATGTTCGTGTTCTCGTCGACGAGCAGCGGCGCCTCGTTCGCCTCATACAGCGCGTCGAGCAGCGCCGCGATCAGCAGGCGCCGCTGATGCATGCCCTTCCCCTTCGGGTTGTCCTGGCGGGCCATCATCTGGTCCTGGTCGAGCGAGACGACGGTGTAGCCCCAGCTCGCCAGGTTCTCCGCCATGTAGGCGTAGCCCGCGTCGTTGCGCTTGAAGATCCCGCAGTCGGGAGCCTGCCCCTGGTCACAGCTGCCGTGGTTGCCGTGCACGAAGACGAGCAGCGGCGAAGGCTCCTCGCGGTCGTTCGGGTAGTAGAGCGTGCCGCGGATCTGCAGGGTGATCTCGGACGCCGACCCGGTCGGCTGCCCGCCGTTGGAGGCAGGCTCATGGAGCGTCGCGAGGCCGGCGAGCATCGGGTCGAGCCGGCTCACCGAATACTCGCCGCGCTCGAGCGGGTCGGGCAGCTCTTGCGCGGACGCGCCCGCCGGCACGAGCAGCGCGACGAGCGCGAGGAGCAGGGCGAATCTGGGCAGGGACAGGGTTCGGCAGGCGTTCCGCAAGGACATCCCCTCTTGGCTTGGGTTGGCGACTTGTCTGGGCCGCGCGGCACCCAGGTCCGAGGGGCGCCGGCGCGGCGAGCGGGCACGTTAAGTGCGCACGCAAGCGATTCCCATCGCCCGGCGGTCGGGAGTTTGGGCCTGCCGTTTGTCCGCGCGGTCGAGCCCGCGCGTGGGTGTGCGTCCCTCCGGCTAGTCCACCGGAGGGACGCCGGCGCTCAGTGGCTGCGAAGCGCCTCGATGAGCTCGTCCTTGTTCATCTTGGAGCGGCCCTCGATGCCGATCTCGGCGGCGCGCTCCTCGAGCTCCTCCTTGGTGCGGTCCTCGTAGCTCTCGCCCTCACCGCCCTTCTTGCTGACGTCCTCACCACCGGCCTTCGCGTTTGCGATGCGGGCGGCCTTCTCCTTGCTCTCGCCTTGGTCGCGCAGCTCCTCGTAGAGCTTGTCGTCCTTGACGCTGGGTCCGTGGTCCTTGGCCATCTTGGGTGACCTCCTCGGGTGGGGTTCCACCCTCGCGACTACCCCCGACCCGGGCTGCGAACCGGGTGCGCCCGCTCAGCGCCGCCAGGCCCAGACGGCGAGCGCGATCCCGGCGAGAACGCCGGCCAAGCCGATGATCAGGCCCGCTCCGCCGCCGTCGTCTTCGGGGTCTCCCGGTGCGGCGGCCGACGGCGGGCTCCAGTCCTCGCTCGCCCGCGTGAGGTGCGCGCGGGCCTCCTCGAGGAAGGCGTCGTAGGAGTCGGCGTCCACGCGGCAGTGCTCGAGGTCGACGTCGTCGCCTGCCTCGATCACGGCGAAGCGCGCGTCGTTGCCCTCCTCGCGCAGGCGCTCGGCGAAGCGCTCGTGATCGTCGGGGGCCACGTAGCGGTCGCAGCTCGCCGCGCCGATCAGCACGGGCGCGGTGATCGCATCGGCGTTGCGTAGCGGGCTCATCCGCCGCAGCGCGCGCCCGCCGAAGGCGGCGCGCGCGAGGTCCTCCCCGCGCTCGGAGCGCCGCCGCTCGCCGAAATCCTCGAGATCCGGCGGGCCGAGCAGGTCGATCACGCAGGCGACGTCCTCCCCGCGCCGCGCCGCCGTGATCAGGCTGAGCTGCGCGCCCGCGGAGAAGCCGAAGAGGCAGATCGGCTCCTCGGGCCCGGCGCGCCCGCGCAGCTCGTCGAACGCGGCCAGCGCATCGTCGAGGCCGGCCGCGCCCGAGCGGTACCCGAGCGTGGCGACGTCGAAGCCCCAGCCCCGCAGCAGCTTGATCGTCGGCTGCTGGAGGCGGTCGGCGCCGCGGCCCAGATCCCCCTGCCAGCCGCCGCCGTGGAGAAGCAGCACGGTGCCCCGCGCCTCGCCCTGCGCCGGGTGCAGGCCCAGGTAGTACGGGACCTTGTTGAGCGTCTCGGCCGCGGGGGCGGCGGGCACCCAGATGAGCGCCGCGGCGAGCACGGTTGCGACGACGAATGCGTGGCGAAGCCGGGCCGGCATGGCGCCCGAAGATACGCAGACTCAGCGCGCCAGGCGCCGGGTCGCGGGCCTAGCGCGCGTCGGGGATCCGCGCGCTCATCGCGCCGCGGTAGCGCTCGACCGGGTGGGCGTCGGCCGGCACCGCACGGTAGCTCGTCGAGCCCTCGGCGAAGCGCAGCGCGAACGCGCGGTGCCCGGCCGCGTCGACCTCGCTCACCAGGTTCGTCCCGCCCCACGAGATCAGCCAGGAGCCGTCGGTGTGCTGGCGGGCCGATCCGCAGCAGATCGAGCTCTGAAGCGAGAAGTCGCTCGCGGAGTCGACGAGCATCGCCGTGTCGTCGAGGATGCGAAAGCGCAGGGCGCGCGGCTGGTAGCCGGTCTCCGTCTGGTTGTCGAAGACCGTCACCTCGTCCTCGCCCGCCCAGCGCACGTCGTGCTGGGCGCCCAGCGAGGCCGGGAACAGGTCGTTTACCACGCGCAGCGATTGCGGGATCGGCGTGCCGCCGAGCTTCCACTCCACGCGTCCGGTAGCGCGGTCGATCCGGTAGATCGCGTCCGTGTGGCGGAGGGAGATCAGCAGGTCGCCGTCGGTGGTCTCGGAGACGGCGTTGATGTGGGTGAGGTCGTAGGGCTCCTCGATCTTGGCGAGCCAGCGGCCGGTCTCGGCGAGGGCGATGTGATCGGCGCTCGACCATTCCCAGACGAGCTCGCCCTCCGGGGTCACCTCCTGGATCACGCTGTCGAGCACGGTGGCGTCGGGCGCGTCGATGTAGGGACGCAGATCCGCGTGCTCGCGCGGCCGGTAGGAGAGCAGGATGTAGTTGCCCGACGCCGTCTCGATCAGCTCGTGGTGATCGGTGGGCGTGTCGGCGCCGACCGTCGCGATCGTGCGGACCAGCTTGCCCTCGAGCGTGCGGATCTCATACGAGACGCCCGGCTCGGTGCCGTAGCCCTCCCCGCTCCAGCGCGTCCAGGCGATCGAGCCGTCGCGCATGAGCTTCGCGTCGATCGTGGGTGGATCGGTGCGCTCCCACCAGACCGGCACACCCCGCCCGTCGAAGACGAACGTGTAGTTGGGGTTCGGGCCCTCCAGCGTCATCGGCGAGACCATGTAGAGCCCGCGGCTCGGCTCGCCCGGTGCCTCGAACTCGTACTCGGGGAAGTCGTCGGGCAGGCAGCGCAGGAAATAGCTCTCCGCCGGCTCGCCGCCGCCGCGGATCTCCACCCGCACCGCCTGCCCCGGCTCCAGCGCGACCGACCGCCGGGCGGTGCCCGCCGCCCACTCCCCCGCGCCGATGCGTGTGCGCCCGTCCGCGTCCGCGCGCGCGGTGATCGGCACGGGGTCCGCGCAGGGGACGGTGTAGTCGTGGGCGCCGCGCTCGAACGGCGGATTGAGGCCCGGCGCTTCGATCTCCGGCGCCGCCGAGGCGAGGGCCGGCGATGCCATCAGCCCGTAGAGGACCCAAAGCCCGAGCTGTGCGGGTTGGATAAACCGAAGGCGCCCACGGCGATCGCGGTGCACGGCGCCACCGTACCGCCCCGCGGCGCCCGGGTCTAACCGGCGGGCACCGCCGCTCGCTCGGGGGCGTGCAGCGCGGGCAGTCCGAACTGGGCCGCGACCAGGTCCTGGTCGAGCGCCGCCGCGGCCATCGTGCCGCTCGCAGCCGCCGCGATCACCGCTGCCGCGGGGCCCGGCAGCGAGGAACGACGCGCCATGTCGCCCGCCGCGAACACGCCGGGCACCGACGTGCGGCCCAGCTCGTCGACCTCCACCAGGTCGTCTTCGAAGCGCGCGCAACCGAGCTGCTCGGCGAGATCGCTGCGCTGGCTGAGCTTCGGCGAGACGTACAGCGCGTCGAGATCGAGGCGCTCGCCGGCGGCGAACTCCACCGCCTCCAGACGCCCGTCGCGCCCGTGGACGCGCGCGATCGGATCGGCGTGGATCGCAACGTCGTGCTGGGCGAGCTTCGCGCCGTCGCCGCCGTCGAGCTCCCCGCCGTTAGCGAGCACCGCGATCGGGCCCGCCAGGCGCGTGAGCTGCAGCGCGAGCTTCACGGTGTGCGGCGCGGCGCCCACGACGCCCACGGACTGCCCAGCCAGCTCGTAGCCGTGGCAGTAGGGACAGTGGAAGACCGACTTCCCCCAAAGCTCATCCAGGCCCGGGATCTGCGGCAGCTCGTCAGCGAGGCCCGTGGCGAGCAGGACGCGGTGGGCGCGCGCTGTCGTGCCGTCGGCCAGGGTGAATACGAACCCGTCGTCCTCCGCGCGTGCTTTCACCGCGCCCACGTCGCGGAATTCCACGGTCGGGTACGCCGCGATTTGCTCGCGCGCGATCGCGCGCACCCGCGCGGGCGGCTCGCCGTCGCGCGAGAAGAAATTGTGCATCTCATCGGCAGGCGCGTTGCGCGGATCGCCGGTGTCGAGCACCAGCGTGCGGCGCCGCGAGCGCCCCAGGGTGAGCGCCGCCGCCAGCCCCGCCGGGCCGGCGCCAACCACGATCGCGTCGAGTGGTTCGTCCATGGATCTCTCCCTCTTTCGTACTGCAGTGATTGCCTCGACGGAGTACTCTGTAAGTTAAGGTCAACATGAAGTCAAGCCCCGAATCACATATCGGCATCAACCACGTGCACGGACACGAGGATGGCTCCGGCGGGGAGCTCACGATCGGGCAGCTCGCCAAGCGCTTCGGCCTCGCGACGCACGTCCTGCGCCACTGGGAGGACGTCGGCCTGCTCGAGCCCGCCGAGCGCGTGAACGGCCGCCGGCGCTACCGGTACTGGCACGCGGCGCGGGTCGCCGCGATCCTCCACGCCAAGCAGGCCGGGCTCACGCTCGAGCGGATCCGCGAGATCCTCGACAGCGACCGCGAGCGCCGCGTCGAGGTGCTCAAAGAGCAGCGGGCCGAGCTCGCCCAGCGCATCAAGGACATGCACGTGGCGCTGGACATGGTCGACCACCTGCTCGAGTGCCAGGCGAGCGAGATCGGACAGTGCCCGGGCTTTCAGGAGATCGTGGGCCAGCACCTGGCTGAGCCGGACGCCATCGCCCATTCGCACTAGCCGCAGGGCAGGCGGCCGAATAGGGTCGGCCGAGTGATCTCGCCCCAGCAAGCGCTTGACGCGATCCGCGAACGCTTCGGCGCGCATCCCGGTTACCGCGCCCTGCACGCCAAGGGGATCATCTGCGCCGGCACGTTCACCGCGACGCCCGCGGCGGCCGAGCTCACCCGCGCCCCGCACATGCAGGGCGAGCCGGTGCCCGTGATCGCGCGCTTCTCGAACGGCGGCGGGGACCCGGAGGATCCCGACTATGCGCCCGACGTGCGGGGGCTCGCCGTGAGCTTCGAGCTCCCCGACGGCGCGCGCACCGACATCTCCGCGCAGACCGCACCCCACTTCCCCTTCCGCACGCCCGAATCGTTCATCGAGTTCGTGCGGATCTCACGGCCGAGCGCGGGCTCGGCGCTGCGCCTGCCGCTCTTTCTCGCCCGCAACCCGCGCGCGGCGCGCACGCTGCGCGCGAACCTGGCGGCACTGGCCCCGCCCGCGAGCTTCGCGGCGCGGCCCTACTTCGCGATCCACGCGTTCAAGTGGGTCGCGGCGGATGGCAGCGAGCGCTGGGTGCGCTACGCGTGGCGGCCGCACGACCCGCAGCCCAACCTCTCGCGCGCAGAGGCCAAGCGGCGCGGGCGCGACTACCTCTTCGAGGAGCTCGCAGAGCGGCTCGAGCGCAGCCCCGTGCGCTTCGATTTGGAGATGCAGATCGCCGGCCTCGGCGATGATCCACACGATCCGAGCGTCACCTGGCCGGCGCAGCGCGACCGCGTGCTCGCCGGGACGCTGGAGATACGCTCGCGCGCGGACGGTCACGACGGCATGGTCTTCGACCCAACCCGCGTGTGCGACGGGATCGAGCTCTCCGACGACCCGGTCCTGCGCTTCCGCCCCC
>CBFGWL010000091.1:0-10214 GCA_965652565.1 uncultured bacterium | reverse complement strand
GCCGTCTTCTCGTAGCGGCGGATCACGTTCTTGATCTTCGGGTGGTCGGGGGCGACGCCCGCGCGCACGAGCCCGAACGGGGTGGGCAGACGATCGAACATGTCCACCTCGGCGGTCACATCGGGGTTCCCGAGCAGCGCCTCGGCGGCGTAGAAGCCGGCCGGACCGGAGCCGACGATCGCGACGCGAAGTGGGTTTTCGGGGGTTCCGAGATCAGGCATTTGGCGGCGAAGCGTAGGGGATGGAACGGGCTGGGTCCGGCGGGCGGCGCTCAGCGCTCAAGCGGCGGCGGCGCCGACCGTGGCGGTGGCCGCTGTCCCGTCGAGCGCGTCGAGGGCGCGGCCAACCGACATCGCGATACAGGTGAAGATCGGGGTGTCGCGCAGCGTGTAGGCGCTCGACTCCGAGCTGCGCAGCTCGTTGACCAAGTCGAGGAAGCGGCCCGGGTCGTCGCCCTCGAACGACACCACGAACTCCTGGTCGTCGATCCCGAACGAGTAGGCCGTGTTGATCGTGATGTCCGGGTACCGCTGGCCGATCTCGATGTGCTCGCGCATGATGCGGCGGCGCTCCTCGAGGGGCAGCCGGTACCACTCGCGCTTCTTGTCGAGCGGATAGATGAAGACGTACTTGCGCTCCGACGTGCAGATCTCCGGGCGCACCGCCGCGTCGGAGTAGGGCGACGGCTTGGTCTGTGCGAGGTACGAGTGCGGGATCGTCATCCACTTGGCGAGCCCGCTCTGCGCGAGCACGACGTGGAACGTGTGGATGTCCTCGAGGATCGGGCTCTGGCTGAGCAGAACGAGGTCGACGTCCCCGCGCGTACCCACCGTCGAATAGGCGCGCAGCGAGCGATCCTGGGCGAAATCCTCACAGGCGGCCAGGAACTCCCGTTTATCCTGCGCCCTCGCCTCCGGCTCCCGACGCTGCCAGGCGGGATCCAGCTTGAAAAACGTGAACTTCGCGAAGGTCCGGTCGCTCACTGCCTCGATGCTAGCGCTCATCGCGTGCGCGGTCGTGGCCCCGCAAGCCGCGTACGCCCAGGCGGACGCCGGCCAGCGCCCCGCGGGTGAGCGGCGCGTGACGGTGCTCGTCATGCCCGAGGGCGTCGATCTGGCCACGCTCTCGGCGATTCCCGACGCCGCTGTGGCACTGATGAGCGGCGGCATCGGCGGGACGCCGGCGGCCCAGACCTACCTGGACATCAGCCAGGGCGCGCGGACGAACGACTCCGTCTATCCGGAGGACGTCCCGCTCGTGCTCGTCGATCCCGTCCGCGGGGTGCCGCCCGCCAAGTGGCGGATCGTCGAGCGCCGGGCGCGGGAGGCTCCCGCGCAGATCGAGCCCGGGCTGCTCGGCTCCGCCCTCCAGGCTGCGGGCGTTGAGACCCGCGCCCGCCCGGAAGCCGGGAACGCCGGGATCATCGCAGTCAACCGGGCGGGGCAGCTCGACCTGCAGCCCTGCCGTGCCTGCCCGGGCCTCACCGTCAGTTCGGGGAACCTTGCCGTGGCGGTCGAACACGCCCTCGCGCTGCGCCCGGACGACCTGCTCATCGCGTTCGAGCGCCCGCCGGCGGATCGCCGCGACCAGCTCTCGCTGGCGATCGTCGGGCTCGGCAAGGGCGTGTTGCATTCCGATTCCACGCGCCGCGACGGGTACGTACTGGCCACCGACCTCGCCCCAACGATCCTTGCGCACCTCGGCCTCGAGGTGCCCGGGACGATGGCGGGGCGCGTGCTGAGCGTCAACCCCGACAGCGACCTGACCGCGGTGCGCAGGCTCGAGGAGCGCATGGGCGCGGTCGGCGAGCGCCGTCCCGACGTGCTCGGCACGAACATCCTGATCTGGCTGGGGCTCACCATGCTGGCGGGCGCCTTGTTCCGCCGGCGCGGCCTGCGGGTTGCGGTGCCTCTGCTTGCGGTCGCGATCGCGTATCTGCCCACGGTCCTGCTGGTGACGGCTGCGCTGCGGCCGTCGGCCGCGACCGAGCAGCTGATCGCAGGCCTGCTGCCCCCGTTGCTGGCTTTGGTGACGCTGCGCTTGCTGCCGGGTTGGGGGGCGCTGGGGTTCTCCGCGGGCCTCGCCGCCGCCGCGCACGCGATCGACGTGGTCGTGGGCTCGCCACTCACCAGCCTCTCGCTGATGGGTCCCAACCCCGCCCTGGGGGTGCGGTTCTTCGGCATTGGTAACGAGCTCGAGTCGGCACTCGCGGCGCTGCTCCTGGTCGGCGTGGGCGCCGGCCTGGCGGCATGGTGGCCGGCCGCCACCCCGGCCCAGGCGGCGGCGGCGTTCGCGGTCGCGGCGCTCTTGGGCGTCGCCGCATATGCGCCCGGGCGGTTCGGCGCGGACGTTGGTGCCGCGATCGTGATCCCGCTGGGCGCAGCCGTCGCTGTTGCGGCATACGCGGGCGCCGGACGGCGGCGCACGCTGCTGATCCTCGCCGCACCGGTGGCAGCACTGGCGGTGCTGATGGCCGTCGACCTCGCGCTCGGGGGCGATGCGCATCTGTCGCGGTCCGTCCTGGAAGCGGGCGGTTTCGATGAGGTCGGCGACGTGGTCGAGCGCCGCTTGCGGCTGAGCGCGAAGAGCTTCGCGAACTACTCGGATTCGATCGCGCTGTGGTTTTCGGTGGCGGCGCTGATCGCGGGAGTCATCTGGCGAAGGCGCGTTCTGGGCTGGTTCGACCACCCCGCCGCGCGCGCCGGCTTCCTCGGCGCCGCCGCAGCAACGGTCGTGGGAACGGTTGCGAACGACTCCGGAGCCCTCATCCTCATGGTGGGTACTGCGGTAACCTCGCTCTGCGCGGCATATGCCTGGGCGGCCCGCCGCGCGTGACCCTCGGCATCCGCCCGCCCCTCCCCGCATGCGAATTGCCCTCGTCACGCCCTATTCGTGGACTTTCCCCGGCGGAGTCAACCGCCATGTCGAGGCGCTCGCGGAAGAGTTCATCCGCCGCGGCCACGACGTGCGCGTTCTCGCCCCCTGGGACCCGCCGGACCGCCTGGCCCGGCTGACCCATCGCGGCTGGCCTGAGGCGCGCGAGCGCCCGGAGTACCTGCGCACGCTCGGGAGGACGGTGGGCATCGGGGCCAACGGCGCCGTCTCGAACCTCTCGACGTTCCCCGAGGGCGTCTCGGCCCTGCGCCGTGAGCTCGACGCGTTCCGCCCGGACGTCGTCCACCTGCACGAGCCACCCGCGGGCGTGGTCGCATGGGACGCCTGCTCGTACCGCGGCGCCCCCGTGGTCGGCACCTTCCACGCCTACTCGACGAAGCCCGTTCCCAACCACATCGCCAACCTCGCCGGGGCCCGTCGCAAGTTCAATCAGCTCGCCGCGCGGATCGCCGTCTCGGAGGCGGCCGCCTGGACCGGCCGGCGCTGGTTCGGCGGCTCCTACACGATCGTCCCGAACGGGGTGGACCTCGATGGGCCACCCACGGGGCCCAAGCCGCCGGCGGACCACCTGCGGGTGCTGTTCGTGGGCCGGCCCGAGCCGCGCAAGGGCCTGCCGGTCCTGCTGCAGGCCTTCGACGCTCTGATCGAGCATGTCCCCTCGCGCCTGCAGATCATCGGCGCTGAGCGGGCCGACGTGGAGCGGTACGTCGCGGACCCCGACACGCTGCGCTATCTCGACGTGCTCGGCCGCGTCGATCACGACGAGCTCTGGCGGCGCCTGCACGAGGCCGACGTACTCTGCGCGCCCTCGCTCTCGGGCGAGAGCTTCGGGATGATCCTCACCGAGGCGTTCGCCGCCGGGACTCCGGTGATCGCCTCGAACATCGCGGGCTACTCGGACGTCGTCACCGACGGCGTCGACGGGATCCTCGTGCCTCCCGCCGACCCGCAGCGGCTCGCTGAGGAGCTGCAGCTCATGTTCCACGAGCCCGCACGAAGGCAGGCGATGGCGCGCGCTGCCCGCGGCTCGGCTCTCCGCTACGGCTGGCCGCGCGTGGCGGAGCAGATCGAGCGGGTGTACGAGCGCGCGCAGTACGTGCCCGAGTCCGAGAGCCGCGTGGAGGCGCTCGCGCGCCGCGCGGGGATCGTGCCGATCGACGGCTCGCGCCCGCGACCCCCGGTGCGCCTGCCCTCGCTGGACCCCGAGCCCGTCAAGACGGCCACCCGCGGCCGGACCGCCCGGCGCATCGCGCTCACGGCCGCCGGCATCCTCGGGATCGGACTAACGGCGCTGGCCGCGAACCGGGTGGGGCTCGACAGCGTCGCGCGCAGCATCGTGCGCTCCGACGCGACTTGGCTTTTGGTGGCGACCGGCCTCATGGTGGCCTCCCTGTTCTTGCGTGCGATCTCGTGGACCGCGATCGCGCGCGCCGCCCTGCCGCGCACGCCGCTGCGCCGCCGCGACGTGACCTCCGCGACGATGATCGGCGTCCTGATGTCGGCGACGCTGCCCGCGCGCTTAGGCGAGCCGGCGCGCGCCATGGTCCTTGCGCGCCGGACCGGCCGCATGAAGGAAAACCTGCCCGTCCTGCTCGGCACCCTCGTCTCGCAGACGACGCTCAACATCGTCGCGCTTGTCCTGCTCGGCGCGATCATCGTCAGCACGACCGATCTCTTCCACGCGCGCACCGAGCGCCTGTTCCTCTTCAGCCTCGCGCCTCTGGCGCTCTTGATCGCCGTCGTCCTCGCGCCGACGCTCGTGCGCCGCAACGGCTCGGGACGCGTGGCGCGGGTGGTGGGAGCCGTGCGCGAGGCGCTCGTCAAGGTCCGGCGCGGCCTGGTGGTCTACAAGGACCCCCGCCGTGGGCCCATCGCTGCGGGCGCGCAGCTCGCCGCCTGGGGCCTGCAGTTGCTTGCCTGCTTCGCGCTGTTCACGGCGCTGGGCCTCGACCGCTACGTGGATGTCGGGATCGGCGCGGCGGCCGCCGTGCTCTTCGCGGTGAACGTCACCGCCGTGGTTCCGGCGACGCCGTCGAACATCGGCGTCTTCCAGCTCGCGGTGATCAGCGTGCTCAGCACCGGGTTCGGCGTGAGCGCCGCTGACGCGCTCGCCTACGGCGTCGTGCTGCAGGCCGTCGAGATCGCGACGGCCGTCATCCTCGGCCTGCCCGCGCTCGTGCGGGAGGGCATGACGTGGCAGGACCTGCGCCTGCAGGCGCTCTCAACCGCGCCGGTGCGTCTCTCGCCCCGCCCGGGCGATGGGGCCACGGATCTGGGTTAGGCCCGGGCGCGCCCGGGCCTTGAGCCTCGTAGCTGCCGACGCCGCGCCGCGCGCCGGGTATGCTGTCCCGCGTCCCATCAAGAGCGACCGAGGGACCCGGCCCGACGACGTCGCAGCAACCCGCCTCGCGGTGATCCGCGGACAGGGTGCTACAGCCGGGAGCGATGGAGGCCAACGCAGTGACTGAGTCCGAAACTTCCCTACCCACGTACGATCAGCGGGGATGAGCGATCGCGATTTCCTGGGGGCCGTGCGGGAGCGCGTCGTCGTGTTCGACGGCGGCATGGGCGCGACCCTGGAGCAATTCGACCTGACCGCCGAGGACTACGGCGGGCTCGCCGGCAAGTGCCACGAGGCGCTCGTCCTCAACCGGCCCGACGTCATCGAGGGTGTGCACACCTCCATGCTCGACGCGGGCGCCGAGGTCGTCGAGACCGACACGTTCCAGGGCTCTCGCCTGAAGCTCGACGAGTGGGGGCTCGCCGACCACACGGTTGAGATCAACCGCAAGGCGGCCGAGATCGCCCGCAAGGCGGCGGGCCCGAACCGCTTCGTGGCGGGCTCGATCGGGCCGACCGGCTTCCTGCCGGCCTCCGACGATCCCACGCTCGGCAACATCACCTTCCGCGAGCTCGTGGAGGTGTTCGACGAGCAGGCGGGTGCCCTGCTCGAGGGCGGCGTCGACCTGCTGATCATCGAGACGCAGCAGGACATCCTCGAGACGAAGGCCGCGATCTTCGGCGCCCGCGAGGCGTTCAAGCGCGTCGGGCGTAGCGTTCCGCTCCAGGCGAGCATGTTCATCCTGCGTGAGTCCGGGAGCATGCTGCTGGGCACCGACCTGCCGGCGCTCACGACCACGCTGAACGCGCTCGGCGTCGACATCATCGGCCTCAACTGCTCGACCGGCCCCGAGGACATGCGCGACGCGATCCGCTACCTCGGCGAGCACTCGCCCGTGCCGCTGCATTGCATTCCGAACGCGGGCATCCCGCATCAGGGGCCCGACGGCGAGACCATCTTCCCGGAGGAGCCCGAGCCGCTTGCGAACACGCTCGGCGAGTACGTGGAGCGCTACGGCGTGGGCATCGTCGGCGGCTGCTGCGGGACGACCCCCGATCACATCCGCGCGATCCGCGAGCGCGTCGGGGAGAACCGCAAGCCTGCCGCGCGCCCCGCGCCCGGCCCCGTGCAGGTCGCGAGCATGATCACCGCCACGCCGCTGGTCCAGGAGCCGCGCCCGACGCTGGTCGGCGAGCGCGTGAACTCCCAGGGCTCGCGCAAGGCCAAGGAGCTGCTCCTGGCCGACGACTACGACGGCCTCGTACAGGTGGCCGAAGATCAGGTGAACGGCGGGGCGCACGTGCTCGACGTGTGCGTCGCGCTCACCGAGCGCCAGGACGAGGACGTCCAGATGCGCGAGGTCGTCAAGCGCATCTCGCTCACCCAGCCCGCGCCGATCCAGGTGGACTCGACCGAGCCGGCGGTGATTCAGGCCGCGCTCGAGAGCATCCCCGGCCGCGCGATCGTGAACTCGATCAACCTCGAGGCCGGGCGCGACAAGGCGGACCGGGTGATCCCGCTCGCCAAGGCGCACGGCGCCGCGCTGATCGCGCTGACGATCGACGAGGACGGGATGGCGAAGACGCCGGAGCGCAAGGTCGAGGTGGCCAAGCGGATCGCCGAGATCGCCGACGAGCACTCCTACCCGCGCGAGCTGTTGATCTTCGACGCGCTCACCTTCACGCTCACCACGGGCGACGAGGAGTGGCGCGACTCCGCCATCGCGACGATCGAGGGCATCCGGGCGATCAAACGCGAGCTGCCCGAGGTGAAGACCTCGCTCGGCGTCTCCAACGTCTCGTTCGGCGTTAGCCCGCAGGCCCGCGCGGTGCTCAACTCCGTGTTCCTGCACCACTGCGTCGAAGCCGGCCTCGACCTGGCGATGGTGAACCCGAACCACATCACGCCGTACGGGGAGATCCCCGAGGTGGAGCGCAAGCTCGCCGACGACCTCGTCCTCAACCGCAGCGACGACGCCCTCGCGCGGTTCATCGCCCACTTCGAGCAGAAGGGGGAGGTCGACGAGGCCGAGGCGGAGGACCCGACCGCCGGCATGGAGCCCGAGGAGGCGCTGCACTGGCACATCCTGCGCCGCCGCAAGGAGGGCGTCGAGGACTGGATCGACCGCTCCGTCGAGAAGATCGGCGCCGTGCCGACGCTGAACGATGTGCTGTTGCCGGCGATGAAGGAGGTCGGCGACAAGTTCGGCGCCGGCGAGCTCATCCTGCCTTTCGTGCTGCAGTCGGCCGAGGTGATGAAGCGCGCCGTCGCACGGCTCGAGAATTACCTCGACCGCATCGAGGGGCACACGAAGGGCAGGGTCGTGCTCGCGACCGTGTTCGGCGACGTGCACGACATCGGCAAGTCGCTCGTCAACACGATCCTTACGAACAATGGCTACTCGGTGATCGACCTGGGCAAGCAGGTTCCGATCGACACGATCATCGATGCGGCCGTCGAGCACCGGGCCGACGCGATCGGCCTCTCGGCCCTGCTCGTCTCGACGTCGAAGCAGATGCCGCTGTGCGTTCAGGAGCTGCACGAGCGCGGTCACGAGTTCCCCGTGCTGATCGGCGGCGCGGCGATCAACCGCGACTTCGGGCGGCGGATCCTCTACCCGCACGGCAAGGAGTCCGATGAGGTCTATGAGCCGGGCGTCTTCTACTGCAAGGACGCCTTCGTCGGGCTCTCGACGATGGACAAGCTGATCGACGGCGAGGCGCGCGAGCGGCTCGTCCAGCAGATCCGCGAGGAGGCGCGCCGGCTGCGCGAGCGCCCGGAGGTCGAGGACGACGCGCCCCCGGTAACCGACGACTCGGTGCGCTCCAGCGCACGCACGGACGTGCCGATCCCCGACCCCCCGTTCTGGGGCGTGCGCGACATCGACGTGGATCTGGACGAGGTGTTCCCCTACCTCGACCGGCACGTGCTCTTCAAGCTGCACTGGGGCGGGCGCGGCAAGAAGGGCGAGGAGTGGCGCCGCATCGTCGAGGGCCACGACGGCGAGGAGGGCTTCCGGCCGCGCCTCGAGCGCATGTGGCGCGAGCAGGACTACCTGCACCCGCGCGCGCGCCTGGGCTACTTCCCCTGCAACGCCGACGGCAACGAGCTCGTGATCTTCGACCCCGAGGACCCCGACCGCGAGATCGAGCGCCTCGTCTTCCCGCGCCAGCCAAAGCACGACCGGATCTGCCTCACCGACTTCTACCGGCCCTTGGAGAGCGGCGAGCGCGACGTGGTTGCGCTGCAGGCGGTGACCGTGGGCGACGAGGTGACCCGGCGGATCAAGCAGCTTGAGGCGGAGGGTGAGTTCGCCGAGCAGCTCTTCGTGCACGGCCTGGGAGTCCAGGCCGCCGAGGGGCTCGCCGAGTGGCTGCACTCAGAGGTGCGCCGCGGCCTTGGGATCGACCTGGACCAGGGCCGCCGCTACTCGTGGGGCTACCCGGCGTGCCCGGACCAGTCGGAGCACGTCAAGGTCTCGAAGCTCTTGGGCTTCGAGGAGATCGGCATCCGGCTCTCCGGCGGCTACGCGCTGGAGCCCGAGCAGTCCACGGTGGCGATCATCGCCCACCACCCGCAGGCCGTCTACTTCGGCATGAAGTCGGGCTTCATCCCCGAGCAGAAGGTGGGCGACGAGCTGATCGCCGGGACGGACCGCGGCGGCGAGCTCCCGCCCGAGGACGACCCCGACAACGACGGCACGATCGAGGCCGAGGCGGACAAGCCCGCGGGGCGGACGGCGCGCGCTTAGCGTCACCGGGGTCCTGAGGCGGCTCGGCTGTCCGGAGCACGTCCAGTAGTCGACTACGGGTGTCCCGGCGGCGACCGCGTTGTACCGTGCCGCGCCGCTTATGGAGAGTTGGGGATGGAGACGGGCGCTCGCGCGCTTGGGAGCGCTGATCGGGGGCCTGGCCGCGGCCTTCGCCTTCGCGGCCACGGCGGGCGCGCACACGGCCTACGTCCTGAACAGCGGGGGAGGCATCTCGGTCATCGACACCACGACCAACACCGTCGCGGACGACGTGATCGGGCTCGGCAACCCGTGGACGGGGGCCATTAGCCCCGACGCGAGCCGCCTCTACGTCGCAACTGGCGCGGCTGTCCCGGTGATCGACACGTCGTCGAACCTCGTGGTCGGCTCGATCGGGCTGAGTGTCAACGCGGTGGCGATCTCCCCGGACGGGAGCCGCGCGTACTTCACCCACCCGTACAGCGAGGGGCTCGTTGTCGTGGACACCGCAAGCGACGACGTCGTCTCGGAGATCCCGGTCGGGCCCAGCCCGCACGGTCTCGCGATCTCGCCCGACGGCGCCTACGCGTACGTCACCGACTATATCGAGAACAACGTCCGCGTGGTCGACCTCGACGCGGAGACGGTCGAGGCGACGATCCCGGTGGGTGACCAGCCGTTGACAGCTGCCGTCGGACCCGACGGGGAGCGCGTCTACGTCGGCAACCATGAAAGCGACAGCATCACCGTCATCGACGCCGCGACGAACGATGTCGTCGGGTCCCCGATCCCGGTTGGAGACAACCCCTTCACGATCGCGTTCACCCCCGGAGGAGAGCGCGCCTACGTGGTCGACTTCGGCGGCGCCACGGTTTCGGTCATCGATACGGAGACGGACGACGTGGTCGACACGATCTCCGTGGGATTGAACCCCACCGGCATCGCGATCACGCCCGACGGCTCCCGCGCCTACGTCGCGAACCAAGGGGACGACACCGTCTCGGTCCTGGATCTCGTCTCTGGCACCGTCGTGAACGAGCTCTCGGTCGGGCCTTTTCCCCGAGCCGTAGCCATCACCCCCAACCAACCGCCCGACGCCGAGCTCTCGGCCGACCCGCTGCAGGTCTCCCCCGGCGTCCCCGTCGCCTTCGACGCCTCCGCCTCGTCCGACGACGAGGGCATCAAGTCCTTCCGCTTCGACTTCGGCGACGGCTCCTCCGCCAACTCCGCCGACGGCACCAGCAGCCA
>CBFGWL010000090.1:0-10850 GCA_965652565.1 uncultured bacterium | reverse complement strand
CGCGGCGGCCTTCTGCGCTTCGGTGGTCTGCGGTGTGGTCGCCATCGGGTCTTCCTCCTTGCCGTGTTGCGAACCGCGCCTGCAGCCGAGGATGTCAGCCGGCGCGGGAAAGCCTCTGGCGGTCCGCGGGCACCACCACGGTGCCGACCGCGCGCGCGACGAGCACGGGCTCGTCGAGCACCGCCGCGGCGGTGGGTCCGGCCTCGGGCGCGGGGGTGATCTGCTTGTAGGCCTCGAACTCGATGCGCCGCGACGTGTTGCCGGCGTCGAGCAGCCGGGCGCGCGCCTCGATGTAGTCGCCCACGCCGACCGGCGCGAGGAACTCGATCTCCTCGTACGCGCGGAAGAGGCCTTCGTCGCCGTCGTGGCGGATCGCGAGCTCGGTGGCGAGATCGCCGAAGAGCCCGGTGATCGCGGCCCCGTCGATCAGCCCGCCCGCGTAGCGCGCGTCGGACGGCGCCATGCGGATGCGCAGGCTCACCTCGAGCAGCGGTGCTTGGTTGTTGCTCGCCATCTGCGTCCCTCCAGGTTCCTCAGAGCGCCTCGAGGTAGCGCTCGACCTCCCAGTCGGTCACGGCGAGCGCCGCCGCCTCGGCCTCGCCGCGCTTCATCGCGAGGTAGTGCTCCACGAAGTCCGCCCCGAGGTATTCGCGCGCGGCCTCGCTGCCCTCGAGCGCGCGGACCGCGTCGGCCAGCGAGGTTGGCATCGCCTCGACCTCGCCCGCGGGCAGCGCGTAGACGTCGTCGCTGCGCGGCGCCGGCGGCTCCAGGCCGTTCTCGATTCCGTAGAGCGCCCCGGCGAGCATCGCGGCGACCGCCAGGTAGGGGTTGGCGTCGCCGCCTCCCTGGCGATGCTCGAGCCGGGTGGCGGATGCGCTCTCGTGCACGGCGCGCACCGTCACCGAGCGGTTGTCGACGCCCCAAGTGGCGGTGGTGCCTGCCCACGAGTAGGGGTGGAAGCGGCGGTAGGAGTTCACGGTCGGCGCATTGAACGCCGTGAACTCGCTGAGCGTCGCGAGGATCCCGGCGCAGGCGGCAGCCATCGTCTTCGAACCCGCGTCGCCCTCACCCGCGAAGGCGTTGTTCCCGTCGCGGTCCAGCACGC
This sequence comes from uncultured bacterium, assembly GCA_965652565.1. Lineage (GTDB taxonomy): Bacteria > Actinomycetota > Thermoleophilia > Solirubrobacterales > 70-9 > RSA11. The sequence goes on along the minus strand of CBFGWL010000090.1, from coordinate 9,745 downwards.
TCATGTGGACGTGGCCCGAGTTGCCGGCCCACTCGGGGTGGGGCTTGGCCATGAAGGTGGCCGTCAGCCCCTGCTTCTGGGCGATCTCCTTGACCGCGGACTTGAACAGGAACGCGTGGTCGGCCGCCTCGAGCGCGGGCGCGTAGCGCAGGTTGATCTCGAACTGACCCGGGCCGGTCTCGGCGTTGCACGCCTCGAGCGGCACGTCGAAGCGCGCCATCGCCTCGCGCACCGCGCGCGCGAACTCCTCCTGGCCCGAGGCCTTGACGACGCCGTAGGTGGAGGGGCGCAGGGCGAGCGGCACCAGGTCGACCGGGCGCTTGTGCCGCAGGGTCTCCTCGGTCTCGCGCAGCACGTAGAACTCGAGCTCTACGCCGATCTGCGGCTCGAGCCCGAGCGCGCGGTAGCGCTCGACCAGCCGGCGCAGCACGGTGCGCGGCGCGATCGGCACGTCGTCGCCGCTCGGCAGCTTGAAGTCGGCGATCACCAGCCCCGTGTGCTCGTGCCAGGGGACCTCGCGCAGCGTGGTGAGGTCCGGCACGGCGTGGATGTCGGGGTAGCCGTTGCGCTCGGTCGGGAAGTAGGTCGTCGCGTTCTCCGGCTTGGGCACGAGGTCGACCTCGGCGACGTCGATCACGAAGAGCACGTCGCAGAGGTTCACGCCGTGCCCGAGCGCGCCGGGGATCTGGCGGTTCGGAACGCGCTTGCCGCGCATGATCCCGTGGGTGTCCGAGGCGCCGACGATCAGCGTGTCGATGCCGCGCTCCTCGCAGAAGGCGAGCGCGGCCTCCGGTGTCACCGCCTCCTTGTCGGTGCGCTCGCTCACGGTCGTCTCGCTCACTCTCCTCCTCCTTGTCTTCCGAGCTACGAACCGGTCATCTCAAGCTCCGGCGGCGCCTCGATCTCGGGCCGCTCGCCGAGGATCTGGGCCGCGCCGCCGACGGGCACGTCGACGCGCAGCGAGTTCAGGACGATCTCCACGTGCATCTCGGCGATCTCGGGGAGCGTGAGGGGCCCGTCCGGCCGGAACCAGAGGGCGACGCCGGTGCACTGCAGCAGGATCGCGTAGGTCGCGACGCGCTCGTCGCGGACCTCGAAGTCGCCGCTCTCCACCCCGTCGGCGATGATCTGCCGGAAGATCTCCTCGTAGGAGTCGCGCATCCGCATGATCACCTCGGCGTCGTCGCCCTCGAGCGCGCGCACCTCGGTGTCGGCGACGAAGGCGGCGCGGCGGTGGGTGCCGTGGTAGACGACGTGCACCCAGACTGCGGCGGCGAGGCGGCTGACGGGCGAGGAGTGGCGGTCGATCGCGCGCGTCACCTCGCGGGTGAGGCCCTCGAGGAAGCGGCGCATGATCGACTGCAGGAGCGCCTGCTTGGAGGGGAACCAGTGGTAAAGCGACGCCGGCCGGACCTGGACCTTGTCGGCGACGTTACGCATCGAGGTGGCGTGGAAACCGCGCTTGGTGAACAGCTCGAGCGCGACCTCCTCCAAGCGCTCCAGGGTGCTGGGACGTTGGGCAGAGCTCTCCAATTCAGCTCCTAACGTTCGTTAGGGACGGACGGCCGCAGCATAGCGCTGGAGCGGGAGCGCTCCCCGGTTCTCCGGTCCCGCGTTGGGTTGACGCCCGATTACGAACATTGCTACGGTGACCGTACCTAACGAGCGTTCGTGCGTCAACTGGATCGCGAGGAGGTACGGAGGAGAGATGAGCCGCGAGCCGGAGCTCTGTTACATCGACGTCGGCGGGACGTTCACGGACGCGTTCCTGGTCGACGCCGACGGCGACTTCGTGACGGCGAAGGCGCCGAGCACTCCGAGCGACGTCTCCAAGGGATTCTTCCGCGCGATCGAGCGCGCCTCGGACGAGATGGAGCTGCCGGTGCGCGAGACGCTCTCCGGGCTGCGCGTCCTGGGCTACGGCGCCACGATCGCGCTCAACACGGTGCTCACCCGCCGCGGCGGGACCCCCGGCCTGATCGTCACCCGCGGCTTCGAGCACCTGCTCACGATGGGCCGCGGCAAGCAGAGCTGGACCGAGCTCGACCGCCCGGCGCGCATCCACCCGGTCACGCACCGGATGCTCGAGCCGCTCATCCCGTATGAGCGCGTGCGCGGGGTGACCGAGCGCATCGACTGCCTGGGCGCCGAGCAGATCCCGCTGTATGAGGACGACGTGCGCGCCGCGGTCGGGGAGCTGCTCGACGAGGGCGCCGACGCGATCGTGATCTGCTTCCTCTGGTCGTTCCTGAACGACGCGCACGAGGCGCGCGCGGCGGAGATCGCCCGCGAGGTGATCGCCGAGCGCGGCGCCGACGCGGCGGTGGTCACCACCAACGAGGTCTCGCCGGTGATCCGCGAGCTGCCGCGCGCCAACGCCGCCGTCTTCGAGGCCTACGCCGGGCCGCTCGTGCGCCGCGCCTTCGCGAACCTCGAGTCGGAGCTGTCCACCAACGGCTTCGACGGCGAGCTGCAGGTGATGCAGTCGGCCGGCGGACTTGCGCCCGCGCGCACGGTGAAGGTCGTCGACACGATCCAGTCGGGCCCGGTGGGCGGGCTCGTCGGCGGCCGCTACATCGGCGAGCTCTACGGCTTTCAGAACATCATCACGACCGACGTCGGCGGCACCTCGTTCGACCTGGGCCTGATCACGGGCGGCAAGGTCTCCGTGAACCGCGAGCCGACCGTCGGGCGCTTCGTGCTGGGCGTGCCGATCGCCGAGGTGATCTCGATCGGCGCGGGCGGCGGGACGATGGCGGGGCTCGACCCGCTCACGGGCCGCCTGGTCGTGGGCCACGAGTCGGCGGGCGCCGACCCCGGGCCCGTCTGTTACCGCCGCGGTGGCACCGAGCCCACGGTCACCGACGCGAACCTCGTGCTCGGCTACCTCAACCCCAACCGCTTCGCCGGCGGGCAGATGGAGCTCGACACAGAGGCTTCGCGCAACGCGCTACGCGAGAAGATCGCCGAGCCGCTGGGCCTCTCGGTCGAGGAGGCGGCCGCGGGGATCAGGCGGATCATCGACACCCGCATGCGCGAGTCGATCCACGGTTTGGTGGTCTCGCGCGGCTTCGACATCTCCGAGTACCACCTGCTCGCCTTCGGCGGCGGCGGGCCGGGGCACGTCGCGGGCTACACCGACGGCGTGCCGCTCGCGGGGATCCTGATGTTCCCCTACTCGTCGGTGTTCTCCGCGTTCGGCGCCGCGGCGGCCGACTACGAGCACCGCTACACGCACTCGCTCAACCTGGTGGTGCCCGCCGACGCGACCGACGACGACAAGCTCGAGGTGGGCCGGCGGATCACCGAGACCTGGGAGCGCCTGCGCGAGCAGGGCCGTGAGCAGATGGAGGCCGAGGGCTTCGATCCCGCCGAGCTCGAGTTCCGCGCGCTGGCGATGCTGCGCTACGGGCGCCAGCTCAACGACCTGGAGGTGACCTCGCCCGTCGAGCGCATCGACACGGTCGCCGACTGGCAGGCGCTGATCGACGCCTTCGAGGAGCAGTACTCGCAGACCTACTCGCGGGCGGCGCGCTATCCGCAGGCGGGCTACGACATCTTCGAGGTCGGCCTCGTCGTAACCGCGCCCAAGATCCGCCCGACGCTGCCGCGCTTCGAGCTGGTCTCCGAGACGCCGCCCGAGGAGGCCAAGCGGGGCACCCGCCTTACCTACTTCGACGGCGAGTGGCGCGACACACCGATCCTCGCGCTCGACGAGATGAAGCCGGGCAACCGCGTGGAGGGGCCGGCGGTGATCGAGAACCCCTACACCACGATCGTCGTCCCGCCTGGGCGCGAGATCTGGGTCGACGAGTACCGCAGCGTGTGGATGAGCGTGCAGCCCGAGAGCGGGAAGGAGGCATGATGGAGGCGCAGACCTTGACGCCGCAGGAAACCGAAGCGCCGTTCGTGCTCAAGCGCCGCCTGGAGGAGCGCGCCGAGCACTTCGCGCGGACGGGCACCTACGTCGAGGAGCTCAAGCTGTGGGAGGAGGACCCGATCCGCTTCGAGCTCCTCTACACGAAGCTCAGCCAGGTGGTCGCCAACGCGCACGAGGTGGCGCGCCTCGTTTCCGCCTCGCCGATGACCCGTGAGCTCGGCGAGCTGATCTTCGGCCTCTACACGCCCGAGGGCGACGCGGTCTGCCTCTCGCACGGGCTCATCGTCCACGTCCACACCATCAGCCGGATGATCAAGTGGATGATCGCCAACGACTACGAGCAGACGATGGGCTTCAAGCCGGGCGATCTCTACTTCAACAACGATCCCCACATCGGCGGCGCCCACGCGCTCGACCAGATGATCGTCACGCCGATCTACGCCGGGGATGAGCTGATCGGCTGGAGCGCGGGGCTCACCCACGTGCCGGAGGTCGGGGCGACCGCGCCGGGCGGCTTCGACTCGTTCTTCACCACGCGCTTCCACGAGGGCCTCTACCTGCCCTGCGTGAAGATCGGCGAGAACGACGAGCTGCGCCCGGACATGGAGATCCTGGTGGAGCGCTCGACACGCACGCCGGTCTACTGGCTCACCGACAACCGCGCCAAGGTGACGGGCGCGCTCATGATCCGCGACGCGGTGCTTGAGCTCGTCGAGGAGTTCGGGCTCGACTACTTCAAGCGCGCGGGCGAGGAGTTCATCGAGGACTCGCTGCGCGCGGCGAAGCGCAAGATCGCCTCGGTGCTCGCGCCCGGCACCTACCGCGAGGTCGCCTGGCGCGGCAGCCCGATCCCCGGTGAGGAGCGCCTACTGCACGCGCCGGTCGAGCTCACCGTGCGCGAGGACGGCTCGATCCATCTGAGCTTCGATGGGCTCTCGTCGAACTTCTGGCAGCCGTTCCAGGGCAGCCTCTCGTGCCTGGAGGGCCTAGTCATGAACGGGCTGATCCAGCACGTGCTCTACGACTCCAAGCACAACGAGGGCACGCTGCTCGCGGCGACGATGGAGGTGCCCGTCGGGACCTGCTGCAACCCCGACTCGATCCTCTATCCGACGACCCTGTGGGGCCCGGCCTACGGCGCGGGGCTCGCGGTGGGCCAGGCGCTCTCGCGCGCCTACTACGCGGCGGGCTACCGCGAGGAGGTGCACGCGACGAGCGCGCTCTCCTCCGGCTACACCGCGGGCGGCACCGACCAGTACGGGCGCTCGTTCGGCGCGCACAACATGGAGTTCGGCGCGGCGGGCATGCCGGCGACGGCGGTGCACGACGGCCTCGACACCTCGGGCGTGGAGTTCAACCCCGAGGGCGACATGGGCGACGCCGAGATCTGGGAGCAGATGCTGCCCTCGATCTACCTCGCGCGCGAGATGCGGATGGACGGCGGCGGCGCGGGCAAGTTCCGCGGCGGCAACGGGATCCAGTCCGTCTACATGCTCAACAACACCACCGACATCGAGGTGGGCTCGTTCGGCTCGGTGCCGATCTACCCCTCACCGGGGCTGATGGGCGGGCTGCCGGCGGCCACGCTCTACATGTGGACCGGCAAGAACACGAACCTGCGCGAGCTGATCGAGGCGGGCGAGCCGGTGCCGGCGGGGGAGGGCCCCGACCCGGCGAACCCCGAGTTCCGCCAGCGCGTGGAGGGCGAGTGGAAGGTGCACCACGGCTCGAACAAGGCCACCGAGCCGATGCGCCCCTACGACATGTTCACCGCGGTCTCGGGCGACGGCGGCGGCTACGGCGACTCGCTCGACCGCGATCCCGAGCTGGTCGCCCGCGACGTGCGCGAGGGCCGGACCTCGGCGCGGGCGGCGCGCGATGAGTACTGCGTCGCGCTGACCGAGGACGGCGAAGTGGATGCCGAGGGCACCGAACGGCTGCGCGCCGAGCGCCGGCGCGAGCGGCTCGCCGAGGCGCTGCCCGCCGAGGAGTACAAGCGCCGCGCGCGCGAGCGGCTTACAGAAGGCCGGCTCTCCGCGCCGGTGCGCCGCATGTACAACGACCTGCTCGAAAACAACGAGCGCTTCGCGCAGCGGATGCGCGAGTTCTGGGAGCTGCCGGAGGACTTCCTGGTCCCCGGGGGCGACGATCGGGAAGGAGGCCGATGATGAGCGAGCACCCACGGGAGCTGATCCGCGACCTGCTCGACGGGTCGATCTCGGACGAAGACCTGCAGGCGATCCAGCGCGCCCCCAAGGACCCCGGGCGCCAGCAGACCGTCATCGAGCTCGAGCAGGAGCGGGTGGATTTCGACGAGCCGATCGTGGTCTGCCTACAGGAGGCTTTGTATGTGGTGCGCAAGGGGCCGGGCGAGTACGCGACGAAGTGCCGCTGCGGCCACGACTTCGGCGATGCCGCCCGCAATTGGAAGGATTCCGCCGCCGTGATCGAGCGCGAGGGCGAGAGCCCCTACTTCGTGGGCCCGCGCGCCGCCGATCCCGACTGGATGGTGCTGCGCGAGTTCTACTGCCCGGGTTGCGCGACGCGGCTCGACGTGGAGGTCGTGCCGCCGGGCTACCCGTTCATCCATAACTTCGAGCCGGTGCTCCCGGACGACTAGCGCGATGCGCCCGCTCGTCGTCGTCACGGGCATCCAGCGGGAGATCGAGACCACGCTCCCAGGCCGCTCCCCGCAGGTGACGGTGCATCGGCGCTTCGGCGAACTGGTCGCGCGGGCGGGCGGCCTGCCGCTGATCGCCGAGCCGGCCGCCGACGTGGGCGCGCTGCTCGAGCGTGCCGAAGCGGTGGTGATCAACGGCGGCGGCGACGTGGGTCCCGAGGCCTACGGCGCGCAGCCGCATCCCGAGACGGGCTGGCTCGACGCCGAGCGCGACCGCTTCGAGCTGGCGCTCACGCTCGGGGCAATCGAGCGCGGCGTGCCGGTGCTCGGCGTCTGCCGCGGCCTGCACGTGCTGAACGTGGCGCTCGGAGGGACCCTGATCCAGCACCTGCCCGACGTGACCGACCTCGCCCACGATGTGCGCGAGCCCTACGACGAGCCGGCGCACGCGGTGCGCGTGGAGGAGGGATCGCGCCTCGCCGGGATCCTCGGCGCGCGCGAGGCGGAGGTGAACACCGTCCACCACCAGGCGGCCGACGAACTGGGCTCGGGACTCAAGGTCACCGCGCGCGCCCCCGACGGGATCGTCGAGGCGATCGAGTCGACCGACGGGTGGGCGGTCGGCGTGCAGTGGCATCCTGAGCTCATGGACCGCCGCTACGACGCCGAGCAGCTCACGCTCTTCCAGGCCCTAGTCGAGGCGGCGCAGGGGCGGGCGCGATGATCGCCGAGCACGGGGCGGAGGGCCGCCCGGCCGTGATCGTCGTCGCGCCGACCGGGGCGGAGGCGACGCGCGAGGACAACCCGGCCGTCCCCTACACGCCCGAGGAGATCGCGAACGAGGTGATCGCCGCGCGCGAGGCGGGCGCCGCGGTGGCGCACCTGCACGTGCGCGAGCCCGACGGCACGCCGACCGGCGATCCCGAGGTCTTCCGCGAGACGATCGAGCGCATCCGCGCGGGCTGCGACATCGTGACGATGGTGAGCACGGGCGGCGCGCTCGGCATGTCGATCGACGAGCGCGCCGGCGGGCTGGAGGCCCGGCCCGACATGGCGGGCATCGAGACCGGCTCCACCAACTTCGGCGAGGATCTCTTCCCCACGACGCCCGAGCAGACGCGCGAGATCGCGCGGCGGGCCGGGGAGCTTGGCATCGCGCTCGAGGTGGAGGCGTTCGAGGCCGGCCACATCGACGCGGCGCTGCGCTTCCGCGACGAGGGCGTGCTGCCCGACCCGCTGCGCTTCAACCTGGTGCTCGGCGTGCCGGGCGCGGCGCTCGCGACGCACCGCAACCTCGCGGCGATGGCAGCGGCGGTTCCCGGGGACGCGACATGGGGGGTGACCGCGATCGGGCGGCACCAGCCGCGGATGCTCGCGCTCGGCGCGCTCATGGGGGCGACGTGCCTGCGCACTGGCCTGGAGGACGGCGTCTATCTGGAGCGCGGCGTGCTGGCGGACTCGAACGCGGCGCTCGTGCGCAAGGTCGCCGAGCTCTGCGAGACGCTGCGTCGGCCCGTCGCTACGCCAGCGCAGGCGCGCGAGCTGCTCGCCCTGGGCGACGCCTAGTTCGCGGACTTTCCGCATTCCGGTCGGAACACCTTGCATTTCGCGCGCGCAAGCGCTATACGTACTACCGAACGCTCGTTAGGCTCACGAGCGTTCGGTAGAGGAGAGATTGGAGGCGAGGGTGGCCGACCCGATCCCCGGCCGCCCAAAGGAGGAGAGCAAGGGAATGGCCAGTACCCCGACGACGGCGGCCGGCGCGCCCGCGAAGGGCGGGCTCAAGCGCAACGCCGTCGACTGGAAGCACGTCGCGATCATCTCGATCGCGGGCTCGGCTCCGGCGGCGGTGATCGCCCTGAACATCCCGTTCATGGGCCAGTTCGCGGGCCCGGCCATGGTGCTCGCCTTCGCGATCATCTGGCCGGCGATCCTGCTGATGGTCAACAGCTTCGTGCAGTTCGCGCGCAAGCTGCCGACCTCCGGCGGCCTCTACACCTGGAACGCGCGCTCGTGGGGCGCGAACGTCGGCTTCGTCTACGGCTGGACGTTCATGGGCGCGTACCTGCTGGTTGCCGCCGGCGCGTTCACGGTCTTCGGCGCCTTCCTCAACGAGTACCTCGCGAGCCAGTTCTCGATCGACATCCCGTGGTGGGTGATCTCCGCGATCGGCCTCGGCTGGGTCGTCTTCGTCGGGATCCTCGGCATCGTGCAGACCCTGCACATGGCGCTCAGCCTGCTGGCCTTCGAGGTCGTCCTCTTGCTGGCCCTCGCGCTCTACATGCTCTTCGACCAGGGCGTGGGGAGCTGGTCGGCGACCCCGTTCGACCCGGGCGCGGTCGACGCCAGCGCGGCGATCGGCTTCGGCCTGGCGCTGACCTTCGCGGTGCTCTCGTTCGTGGGCATCGAGGAGGGGGCCACCCTCGGCGAGGAGACGAAGGAGCCCAAGCGCAACGTGCCGAAGGGCCTGTGGGTCGCGGCGCTCTTGATCCCGGCCTTCTACGTCTTCGTCTCCTACGCGATGGCGATCGGCTATCCGGCCGAGCTCATGGACATCCCGGCCGCGTTCTCCGAGGACCTCGTCCCGCTGCAGACGGTGGCCGAGCTCTATTGGGGCGAGGTCGGCCTCACGATCATCGTCTTCGCGACCGCGGCGTCGATCCTCGCCTTCGGCCAGGCCGCGTTCAACGCCGGCGCGCGCGTGATCTACACGCTCGGCCGCGAGCGCGTGCTGCCCGAGGGGCTCGGCTCGCCATCGCACCGGCAGACTCCGGTCAACGCGATCTGGACGATGACGGTCGCCTGCATCGTGGTCGCGATCCCGGTCGCGATCGCCGCCGGCCCGTTCGAGACCTGGGGCTACTTCGGCTACCTGATCGGGATCGCGTTCCTGATCAGCTACATCGTCACCAACCTGGCGATGGTGAAGTGGTCGCGCGAGTCGGGCGACTTCGACCCGATCCGCCAGGGGTTCTTCGGCCTGCTCGGCGCGGCGATCCTGCTCTACCCGCTTTGGAAGAACCTGAGCCCGTGGCCGGAGGGCACCTACGGCGTGCTGCCCTGGGTGTACCTGGCCTGGATCGGGCTCGGCATCGGCTTCCTCTTCTGGACGCGCGCTCGACGTCCCGACACTCTCGAGACGGTCGGGAGCGCCTTGGCCGCTGTCGAAGAAGAAGCGCCGCCCACCACGCAGGTGCCGGCGCACGGCGACAGCGCCCGAGTCCAGACCGGCTCGCCCGGCTGAC
>CBFGWL010000089.1:0-11048 GCA_965652565.1 uncultured bacterium | reverse complement strand
TTCGTCTACTCGGTGGCCTCGTCGTGCAGCCGCTTGGCGACGACCGCCGCCGCCTCGCAGAACTCGTCGAGCTCGCGCGCCGACTGCTTGTGGCCCGGGACGTTCACGACGAGCGCGCCGCCCACGAGCTCGAAGGCGATCTTCTCGTGCGCCTCCTCGGCCAGCCAGACGATGAAGCTGGGGGAGAAGATCTGCCGGGCGCGGTTCATGTCGTCGTTCTGCCCGATGAAGATCTCGAACCGCTTGTCCGCCGCTTCGCTTTCGAGCTCGACGCGCTGGCGGCGCCTGAAGATGTCCTCGGCGCCGTCCAGGAACCGGAACCCGAAGCGCCGCTGGACCGCGAGCTCCCCGATGAAGGGGGCGGTCTCCGGCAGCTGGGCGAGCGCGATCGTGAACTTGTAGTAGCTCGTCTGCTCGTTGCCCTTGGAGTCGCGCGTCTTCTCCTCGTAGGTGTAGTGCGCGAGCGTGCCCGCCAGCCCGCCGGGCAGCGTGCCCGTGAAGGTCTCCTCCGTGTAGCGCTTGTCGCCCTTGCGCAACAGGGGCGTGACCGGCGGCAGGGAGCTGCGCGAGCCGACCCGCTTGAGGCCGCGACCTTCCGCGTAGGCGTTGTAGAAGTCTTCGGCCGCGCGGTTGCTGGCGATCGCGAAGACGACGATGAACGCGATCAGCAGGACGCCGCCGACGGCGGCCGCGCCGATCCCGATCCCGGCCTGGGTCGTCCCGATGATCAGCCCGAGGATCGCGAGCGTCCAGGTGATCCCGAGGACCCACTTGTTCACCAGCAGCGCGCGCAGATGCTTGCCGCGGGTGTCGTTCGCGTCCTGGGGAATCTCGTCGTGGCGCGTCGCCTGGCCCGTGAGACCGCCGCTGGGCACGCCGGCGGCGGCGATTTCCTCGGCGCCGGGCGGTGGAACCGAGCCCGCCGTGCTGGGCGGTGGCACCGATGCCTCCGGGTTCGCGGTCGTCTCGGTTTCTCTCTCCAACTGCGCCTCCCGGGTCGCTCGCTTGCGGGCGCGAGCGTAACGACCCTGCAAGCGAACTTGCACGACAGGCGCCGCTCAGGCGCCTGCCGCCGCCCCGCGCCTCACCCGCCCAATCCCCATTGGCAAGCCGGATCAGCGCTCCAGAAGGGGTCCGTAGCACCGTCACCCGACGGATCCTCCGTGGTGATTCCGAACAAGTTGTGTTGTGTTGTGGGGGATTGTGGGGTACTGTGGCGCCAGCAAGTTGTCCAGAGGACCGGGGTGGTGAGGCTCCTCCCACCTCGTCACCCCGGTCCGAAGGCTTCTTCCGAGCAGGACTCCGCACTCGACGAGAGAGGACCCGAACTTGGCCTTCCGCGGCCGGCACGAGCACAGCCTGGACTCGAAGGACCGGCTGACGATCCCCTCCCGGTTGCGGGCACAGCTCGCCGACGGAGCGGTTCTGCTCGCGGGCCTCGATCCCTGCGTCGAGATCTGGCCGCGCGAGGGCTTCGCTCAGTTCACCGAGCGCTTCCTGGCCGGGCTCAACCCCCTCTCCAGCAAGGCGCGGATGCTGCGCCGCCGCTTTCACGCGAACGCGCAGGACGAGGACCTCGACTCGGCCGGGCGCGTCCGCCTCGCCAAGCACCTCATCGAGCACGCCGGCCTCGCGGGCACGTGCGTGGTGGTCGGCGTGGAGGACCACCTCGAGGTCTGGAACCCCGAGCGCTGGGCCGAGCACTCGGCCGAGATCGACGCGCAGGCAGGCGCGATGGCGGAGGAACTGGCCGGCTTCGACGCGGGGCTCGAGGACTAGGTGAACCCCTGACCGATGGCCACACTGACTTACATGCCCACCGATCACGTCCCAGTTCTGCTTGACGAGCTTGTCGCACTCGCCGACCCGCAGCCGGGTGAGCTCGCCGTGGATTGCACCTTCGGGGCGGGTGGGCACGCCCGCGCCGTCGCCGCGCGGCTGGGCCCGACGGGAACCTTGATCTGCGTCGACCGCGACCCCACGGCGGCCGAGCGCTACCGCCAGCTCGAGCACGAGCTGGCCAGCCGGAGCAGGTTCGTGCGCGGCGAGTTCTCCGCCGCGCTCGCGGAGCTTGGCGAGGAGGGCCTGCGGCCCGACCTGATCTACATGGACCTGGGCGTCTCGTCTATGCAGGTCGACGCGATGGAGCGCGGCTTCTCGTACGCCTACGACGCCCCGCTCGACATGCGGATGGATCCCCAGCAGGAGCTTTCGGCGCGCGAGGTGGTGAACGAGTGGCCTCAGGACAGGATCGCCGCCATCCTGCGCGAGTACGGGGAGGAGCGCTACGCGCGCGCGATCGCGCGCGAGATCGTGGCGCGCCGCCCGTTCGAGACCACCGCGGAGCTCGTCGACGCGATCCGCGACGCCGTGCCGCCCGCCTACCGCTTCGGGCGCGGCCATCCGGCCAAGCGCAGCTTCCAGGCGATTCGCATCGCCGTGAACGAGGAGCTCCGCGCGCTCGAGGACGCCCTGCCGCGCGCGTGGGATCTGCTCGCGCCGGGCGGCCGGCTGGCCGCGATCTCGTTCCACTCGCTCGAGGACCGCATGGTGAAGCGGTTTCTCGCCGACAAGGCGCGCGGTTGCGTGTGTCCGCCCGAGCTGCCCGTGTGCGTGTGCGGGCGCGAGCCCGAGGCCGAGCTCATCACGCGGCGCGCCGTCTCCCCAACCGATGAGGAGATCGAGCGCAACCCGCGCGCGTCCTCCGCGCACCTGCGCGTGGCCCGCAAACTCGACCCGGAGGGCGGAGAGGGAGCCTGAGGCTCCACGCCGAAAAGAACCACCCGATGCCGCCCGCAGCAGCGACAGCAAGAGCCGCAACGGCCCCAGCGCCGCGCCGAGCGCCGCGCCGTGCCTCCACGGCGGCCGGAGCGCGCCGCGCTCCGCGCGCCACGGCGTCCGCCACCCGCGCCCGACCCCAGCGCGCGAGCGCGGCTCCGCGCCGCAAGCCGGCGCCTCGGGCCAGTGCGGCCCGGCGCAGCCGCGCCGCCGCGCCGGTCGGGCCGATGCGCCTGGTGCCCGTCGCCGTGGGTCGCACGGCGACCGCGGTCGGCGGGATCGCCGACTCGGGATTCTTCGTCGGCATCACGCGCAGCCGGATCTGGATCGGCCTGCTCGCGTGCCTTCTGATCGGGATCGTCGGCCTGAACGTCGCAACGTTGAGCCTGAACGCCAGGGCGAGCAAGACCGCCGCGCTCACGGACGAGCTCAAGCGCGAGAACTCCGCCCTGCGCGGGGATCTCTCCGGGGTGCTCTCCAACGACCGCCTGCAGCGCGAGGCCGCGAAGCTCGGCCTCGCCTACCCGGCCACGGGCGCGATCCTCGACCTGCGCGCCGACCCGGACGACGCCGCGACCGCGGCCAAGCGCCTGCGCCGCGGGGAGATTACGGCGGGCGACGCCAGCGTGCCGGTCGTCCCGGCGACCGAATACACCGAACCGGCGACCGCGGCGCCCGCGACCGAGGTAGTTCCCGCCGAGCCGGTCACGACCGCCCCGGCGGAAACGACGACCAGCGAGACGATTGAACCGACCACGCCGGCGGTGAGCACGGACGCGGCCGCTGGAGCAGAGACCAGCTCCGGTGGAGCGCTCGCGCCGTGACCCAGCTCGATCGCCGCATCGGCCTGCTCTTCGCCTGCTTCGTGCTGCTGTTTTCGGTGGCGATCGCGCGCGCCGCGTGGCTGCAGGGCGTGCAGGGCTCTGAGTACCGCGCCTCCGCGCAGAGCCAGCAGACCGAGACCGTGACCATTCCGGGCGTGCGGGGAGCGATCCTCGACCGCCACGGCAAGGAGCTCGCGATCTCCGAGGACGCGGCGACCGTCTTCGCGACTCCCTACCAGGTGAAGGACCCGGTCAAGGCCGCGCGCAAGCTGGCGCGCGTGCTGCCCGTACCGGAGGAGGAGATCGAGGAGTCGCTCTCGGCTGACGGCGGGTTCGCCTACATCGCGCGCAAGGTCGACCTGCCGACGGCGGCGAAGATCACGGAGATGGACATCCCCGGCATCGGCCTGCTGCCGGACTCACGCCGCGTCTACCCCGAGGGTGAGCTCGCCGCGCAGGTGATCGGCGCGGTGAATATCGACAACGTCGGCACGAGCGGCCTCGAGCTCGCGCACGACGACGCGCTGCGCGGCGAGGACGGCGAGCGGCGGGTCACGCGCGACGCCCTGGGCGACGAGCTCGAACGCGAGACGGTCGAGCCGGCCAGCGTCGGCGATCGGATCAAGCTGAGCCTGGACGCCGCGATCCAGGCGCACACCGAGCAGGTGCTCGCGCGGGTCGGCGAGACCTACGACCCCGAGGGCGCGACCGCGATCGTCATGGACCCGCGCACCTCCGAGATACTCGCCATGGCGAATTGGCCGCCCGCCGACCTGGGCAAGGTCGAGGACGTCGAGGAGCTGCGCAACCTGGCGACGGGCTACACGTATGAGCCGGGCTCGACGTTCAAGGCGTTCACGGTCGCGGGCGCGCTCGAGGAGAAGGTGGTCAAGCCGAACACCATCTTCGACCTCCCGCCCGAGATCCAGGTCGCCGACCGCACGATCGGCGAGTCGCACGACCGTGGCTACGTCTCCCTCTCGGTGGCGGAGATCCTCGCTCAGTCCTCCAACGTGGGCGCCGTCAAGATCGGCCTGCAGCTCAACGCGAAGAAGGGCGACGACGCCTTCGATCGCTGGATCAAGCGCTTTGGCTTCGGCAAGCCGACCGGAATCGACTATCCGGCCGAGGAGCAGGGCATCGTGATCCCGCCCGAGCAGTACTCGGGCTCGACGATGGGCAACCTCCCGATCGGGCAGGGCCTTGCGGTCACCCCGATCCAGATGACCGCGGCCTACGCGGCGATCGCCAACGGCGGCATCCTGCGCCCGCCGCGCATCGTGCTCAAGCGCGACGGGGAGCGCGTGGAGCAGCCCCCGGGCAAGCGCGTGATCTCCGAGCGCAACGCCAAGCGGCTGCGCGAGATGCTCAAGGGCGTGCTCGAGGACGGCGGCACGGCCTCGGCGGTGCAGGTGCCGGGTTACGAGCTCGCCGGCAAGACGGGCACGTCGCAGAAGGTCGTCGACGGCACCTACTCCGAGACCCAGTTCGTCGCCTCGTTCGTGGGATTCGCGCCCGCCGACGATCCGGCGCTGCTCGTCACGATCGTCGTCGACGACCCGAAGGGCGACTACTACGGAGGCTCGGTCGCGGCGCCCGCCTTTGGCGAGATCGCCGAGATGGCCCTGCCCTACCTCGGCGTCGGGACGGACGGCTGACGCGCTAGGGGCGCGCGTGGCCGCCCGACCGACACCTAGAATCGGCGCGATGCAGCTCCGCGAGGTGCTCGCCGGCGTGCCGGCGACGATCCAGGGCGACGAAGCGGTCCAGATCGGCTCGCTGGCGTACGACAGCCGGCGGGTGGAACCCGGGACCCTGTTCTTCTGCGTGGTCGGCGAGCGCGCCGACGGCCACGACTTCGCCGAGGTGGCACGCGAGCGGGGAGCGGCGGCGCTCGTCGTCGAGAGGCCGCTCGAGGTCGACTTGCCGCAGGCGATCGTGCCGAGCGCGCGAGCGGCGATGGCGCCCGCCGCGGCCGCCTTCTACCGCGAGCCCACGCAGGAGCTGCGCGTCGCGGGGGTCACGGGCACGAACGGCAAGACGACGACGGCCTTCCTCGTCCGCCACCTGCTCGAGTCCGACGGGATCGCCACGGGGTTGCTCGGCACGGTGAAGAGCGTCGTCGGCGGCGTGGAGTCCGAGGTCGAGCGCACGACGCCCGAGGCGATCGACCTGCAGCGCACCTTCCGCGCGATGCTGGATGGCGGCGATCGCGCCTGCGTGATGGAGGTCTCCTCGCACGCGCTCGCGCTCGGCCGCACGGACGGCGTCGCGTACACGGCGGCGGCGTTCACGAACCTCACCCAGGACCACCTCGACTTCCACGCCGACATGGAGGACTATTTCCAGGCGAAGCGCCGGCTGTTCGCGGCGCCTGCGGACGCGCCGGCGGGCTGGCGCCGGCCCGAGCGCGCGGTCGTGAACGTCGACGATCCCTACGGCGCGCGGCTCGCCGAAGAGCTGGCCGCCGACTACGGAGACGCGCTGATCACTACCTCGGCGGAGGGAAACGAGCGCGCCGGCCTGCGCGCGCTCGACGTCGCCTTCGACGCCACGGGCGCGAGCTTCCGGCTCGCCGGCCGCTACGGCGAGCACCGGGTGCGCACCGCGCTCCCGGGGCGCTTCAACGTGGCCAACGCGCTCACCGCCCTCGCGCTCGCCGTGGAGCTCGGCTGCGAGCCGAGGGTCGCGGTCGCGGCGCTCGCCCGCGCCGAGCGCGTGCCGGGGCGCCTTGAACCGGTCGACGCCGGCCAGGACTTCGCGGTGCTCGTCGACTACGCGCATACCCCCGACTCGCTGGAGAACGTGTTGCGGGCGACCCGCGAGCTGACCAAGGGGCGCGTGATCTGCGTGTTCGGCTGCGGCGGCGATCGCGACCGCGAGAAGCGCCCGCTCATGGGCGAGATCGCCGCGCGACTCGCCGACGTCGCGGTCGTCACCTCCGATAACCCGCGCTCCGAGAACCCGGAGGCGATCGTCCGCGACATCCTGGCCGGGATTCCCGCCCACGAGGGCGCCGCGGCGAGCGGCGAGCTCGTCGTGGAGGTCGATCGGCGCGCCGCGATCGCTCAGGCGCTCGCGCTCGCTCGCCCCGGGGACTGCGTGCTGATCGCGGGTAAGGGCCACGAGCAGGGCCAGGAGTTCGCGGGCGGGCAGAAGATTCCCTTCGACGACCGGGCGGTTGCCCGTGACGAGCTGCGCCGGCTGCTCGGCGCCGGCGCGACGACGGCGTGATCGAGTTCACCCCCGAGCGGATCGCGCAGCTCGCCGGCGCCGAGATCATCCGCCGCGAGGAGCCCGGCGATGAGTTCCCCCGCCGCGCCGAGGTCGACAGCCGCCGCGCCCTCCCGGGCGACCTGTTCTTCGGCCTGCCCGGCGAGCGCACCGACGGCGGCTGGTTCGCCCGCGACGTCCTGCGCGCCGGCGCCTGGGGGGCGGTCGTGCGCCCCGAGGCTGGGCCCGACGCCGCGGCAGCCGAGCGCGGTTGGGTATTCGTCGCCGAGGATCCGCTGCGGGCGCTGCAGGACCTCGCGAGCGCTTGGCGCCACGAGCTCGGCGCCCGCGTGGTCGGGGTCACCGGATCGACCGGGAAGACCTCGGTCAAGGACATCACCCGCGCCCTTTTGCCCTACCGCGTCCACGCCAGCCCGGAGAACTTCAACACCGAGATCGGCCTGCCCCTCGCGATCCTCTCCGCGGAGCCGGGCACCGAGGTGCTCGTGCTCGAGATGGCCATGCGCGGTGTAGGGCAGATCGCCGAGCTCTGCGAGATCGCCGAGCCCGACGTCGCCGCGATCACCAACGTCGGTCCCGTGCACCTCGAGCTGCTCGGCACGATGGAGGCGATCGCGGAAGCGAAGGCGGAAATCCTTCGCGGCCTGGGTCCCGATGGGCGAGCGGTCGTGCCCGCCGACGCCGAGGCGCTCGAGCCACACCTGGCCGACGAGCTGCAGACGATCACCTTCGGGCCTGGCGGCGACGTGTTCGCGCGCGAGGCGCGGGTGCGCGGCGATTCGACCGAGGCTTTGATCGTCACCCCGGCCGGGGAGGCGCGCTTCGAGTTCCCCTTCACGGAAGCCCACAACCTCACGAATGCCCTTGCGGCGGTCGCGGTCGGCGTGGCGCTCGGCGCCGAGCCGCAGGCGATGGTGCCGCGGGCGGCCTCCATATCCTTCTCGCGCCTGCGGGGCGAGCGGCTCGCGCTCCCGGGCGACATCGCGCTCGTGAACGACTGCTACAACGCCAACCCGATCTCCATGCGCGCCGCGCTCGAGCACCTCGCCTCGCTGCCGGCGCCGCGCCACGTCGCCGTGCTCGGGGGAATGGCCGAGCTGGGTCCCGACGGGCCCGCGTACCACCGCGAGATCGGCGCGCTCGCCAGAGGCCTGGGCATCGCGCCGATCATCGGCGTGGGGGAGCTGGCGCGCGATTACGCGCCCGACGAGTGGGCGCCGGATCCGGCGGCCGCAGTCGAGCTCGCCGACGAGCTGCTCGCGGACGGCGACGCCGTGCTGGTGAAGGGCTCGCGCTCGGTCGGCCTGGAGGCGTTCACCGACGGGCTGCGCGCGCGCCGCGGGGGAGGGGACGCGGAGTGATCAGCGCCCAGATCGCCGTCACGGAGGCGGTCGACCGCGGGGAGATCCTCATCGCCGGCATGGCGGCGATGTTGATCACGATCTTCCTGGGCCCGCGCTTCATCGAGTACCTGCGCGTGCGGGAGTTCGGCCAGCAGATCCGCGAGGAGGGCCCGCAGGAGCACCACTCGAAGGCGGGCACGCCAACCATGGGCGGGTTGATCATCTTCACCGGGATCGCCGTGCCCTACCTGGTGCTCTCGGGGGTCGACACGGCGAGTCTCACGGTCTTCGGCATCGCCGTCGGCTGCGCGGCGATCGGATTCGCCGACGACATGATCAAGGTCTCGAAGCGGCGCTCGCTCGGGCTGTCCGCGCGCTGGAAGCTGCTCGCGCAGATCGGGCTCGCGCTCATCCTGTGGTTCGTGGCCACCCAGGAGCTCGGCCTGGATACGACGATCAGAAGCCGGATCTTCGACTTCGACCTCGATGTCGGTCCGGTCCTCTACGCGATCTTCGTGTTCTTGGTGCTCGCCGGGTTCTCCAACGCGGTCAACCTGAGCGACGGGCTCGACGGGCTCGCGGCCGGCTGCTGCGCGATCGTCTTCCTCGCCTTCACGGCGATCACGATCACCAGCGGTCAGGGCGGGCTGGCGGTCATCTCGGCGTGCCTGGTCGGCGCCTCGATCGGCTTCTTGTGGTTCAACTCGTTCCCGGCGTCGATCTTCATGGGCGACACCGGCTCGCTCGGCCTGGGCGGTGCGATCGGCGCGCTCGCGGTCATCACGCAGACCGAGCTCCTGCTCCTCATCCTCGGCGGGATCTTCGTGATCGAGGCTGCGTCCGTCGCGATCCAGGTCCTGTTCTTCAAGCTCACCCGGCGCCGCGTCTTCCTGATGGCGCCGATCCATCACCACTTCGAGCTGCTCGCCTGGTCGGAGACCAAGATCATGCTGCGGTTCTGGATCGTGGCCGCGGTCTGCGCCGGGATCGGCTTCACGCTGTACCAGAACTCGGTGGGGTAGCCGTCCGGCGGGCTCCGCCGCAGGCGGCGACTGCGACGCGCCTATTCGACGAGCTCGCGCTCGCGCTCGACGAATCCGACGACCCGTTTGCGCAGGCGCCTGCGGCCGAAGAGCACGGAGAAGAGGCCGGACGCGAGGCCCCTCAGGTAGAGGCGATGCGTGATCTCGCTGCCCGAGCCGGCGGGCTTCACGCGGTGCTCGTGGCCGAAACGGGCCAGGGGGAGGCGGGCTTCGTTGACGAGCAGGCGCTCGGGCTCGACCGCGACGACGTTGAAGACCATCCGGCCGCCGCGGCGGTACTTGACCGTCGCCTCGGAGCCCGCCTCCAGCGGCCCGGTCAGCTCAGCTGACTCGAGCTGCTCGTTCCACTCCGGCCAGCGCGCCGGATCGGCCCACAGCGCCCAGACCTCCGCGGGGCTCGCGGACGTGCGCTCCGTGTGGGTCGCCTCGAACACGGCGCCGAATCTAGCCGAGGCGGCCCGGGCGGCCGACGTTCGGCCCGCGCAGGGTGCGGCGGGCGCGCGGCGAAATTAATCGGGTGCGCTCTACCAAGGAACGTCCGCCCCTGCCGCGGGGCCCTTATCTGGTGGTCGGACTGGCCCGCTCGGGCCAGGCCGCGGCGCGCCTGCTCGCCCAGCGCGGCGAGCGCGTGATCGCGATCGACGCCGGCCACCCCGACGGCGCCGAGAGGTTGCGGGAGCTCGGCGTCGAAGTCCATCTGGATGGCGCACACGAGGGCTTGGTCGACGCCGCGGGCTGCGTGGTCAAGAGTCCCGGCGTTCCGCGCGAGGCGCCGCCGGTGCGGCGGGCCCTCACGCTGGGCCGTCCGGTCATCGGTGAGCTGGAGCTCGCGTGGCGGCTCATTCCCAATCCGTTCGTCGCGGTCACCGGCACGAACGGCAAGACCACGACGACCGAGCTGCTCGGTCACATCTGGCGGACGGCGGGGCGCCCGGTCGTGGTGGCCGGCAACGTGGGCACGCCGCTCTCGGCAACCGTCGGCGAGCTCGACCCGGACGCGACCGTGGTTTGCGAGTGCTCCAGCTTCCAGCTCGAGGACGCCGAGGCCTTCGCGCCGGAGGTCGCGGTGCTCTTGAACGTGACCCCCGACCACCTCGATCGCCACGGCGACTTCGAGTCCTACCGCGCCGCCAAGCTGCGGATCTTCGCGAACCAGACGCCGGCCGATTGGGCCGTGTTCGACAGCACGCAGGCCGAGCTGGCCGGCGTGCGGGTCGGCGGGCGCGCCCGCGTCCTCGACCTGGGGGCGATGGGCGCCGCTTCGCTCGCCGAGTCCCTGGCCGGCACCGCGCTCGCCGGACCGCACAACCTGGCGAACGCCCGCGCCGCGGAGGCCGCCGCGATGGCGATGGGGATCGACCGCGAGACGATCCTGAGCGCCCTGACGAGCTTCCCCGGCGTCCCGCACCGCCTCGAACGCGTGGGTGAGCACGGCGGCGTCCTCTACGTGAACGACTCGAAGGCGACCAACGTCGCCGCGGCGAGCGCGGCCCTGCGCACCTTCGAGCGCCCGGTGCGCGTCATCCTGGGCGGCTCGCTCAAGGGCGAGGACTTCGACGGGCTCGCGGAGCCTGTCGGCGAGCGCTGCGCAGCCGCCTACCTCATCGGGCCCGCGGCCGAGCCGATCGAACGGGCGCTGGCGCCGGCCGCGCAGCGCGGCGTCGCCGTGCGCCGCTGCGCCGACCTCGCCGACGCGGTGCGCACGGCGGCCGGCGACGCCGAAGCAGGCGACGTGGTGCTGCTCTCGCCCGCGTGCGCGAGCTTCGACGCCTTCCGCAACTTCGAGGAGCGCGGCGAGCGCTTCCGCGAGCTCGTCGCCGAGCTGG
>CBFGWL010000088.1:0-11091 GCA_965652565.1 uncultured bacterium | reverse complement strand
GGTTCAGCCCACGTGTTCGAAAACCGGCTACCAGGGCTGAACGTTGGCGTGCTGGGGCCGCGCCGCGGCCCGGGTTCAGCCCACGTCGTCGGAAAACGACGACTAGGGCTGAACGTCGTGTCAGGAGTGGCGGGGGCGTGCCGACTCCCTCATCCGCGGGCTCCGCTCTTCCACCCGGGGCCCGCAACGACGACGGGCCGTCGCCGGGGGGAGGCGACGGCCCGTCCTCTGTGCGTCCCACGGGACGCACAGGCCTTTCACAAAAAGAAGACGGGCCGCCCGGGGGGACTGGCGGCCCGTCTTGGCTTGGACGGGTTTGCTCAGGGAGTTCCCGTCTTGTAGGGGTCGCGATCGCGAACCCTGGCTCGCCTGTTCCCAACGCTCGCGAAGCCGAAACATCTTTTTGCAAAAAAATTTCGATTCCCCCCAAATTGGGGGGTTCCGAGGGAGCTCATCCGATCTCCTCGGGCTCCTCGTACCAGCGCTTGCGCTCACCGATACGAGCGCGGAGCTTCCAGCCCCGCGTCTTGGGCGCCCGCTCCATGGCCGCGACGATCGCGTCCAGCGCCGTCGCGATGCGCTCACGCTCGCCCGGCCCGAGCTCGACCTCGTCGAGGCCCGCCCGCAGGCGCTCGAAGTTGAGCTCGAGCGTGTGGTAGAGGCCCCAGTCGCGAGCGGCGAGGGCGGCGATCCGCTCGACGTCGATGACCTCCCCGCCGTTGCCGTTGCTGCCGGCGAGCGGGAAGCCGGAGAGCAGCGCGTAGGCATCGCCGCGGTCCTTGGCGTTGAGCTCGATGATCTGCAGCTTGGTGAGCAGCAGGTCGGCGGGCGGGAGCGTGTCCTCGCGCACGTCCAGCTGATCGGCGAGCGGCAGCCGGTGGCACATCTCGAAGGTCTCGACGAACGTGTCGATCTTGTGGCCCGTCGGCGGGTCCTCGAAGAGCAGCCGGCGCGCGCCGTTCAGCGCGTTGAACTCGCGCCGCGGCTCCCAGCCCAACTCGGCGATCGCGCGCTCGACCTCAGCGCCGTGGCGCTTCGAGCAGATCAGGTCGATGTCGTCGTGATCGCGCTTGAGGTGGTCGGGGAACCGCTCGCCAAGCGCGATCCGGATCGCGAGCCCACCCAGAAGGCGGACCTCCAGACCGCGCTCGGCGAAGGCATCGAGCAGCCTGCGCGCCTCGACGTTGAGATCTGGATTGACGCCTTGGGTCACGTTCTCAGCCTCCTTCAGCCGCTGATGAACTGGTGGGTGACCTTCTCCCCGCGCAGCGCCAGCAGACAGCCCGAGATGCGGCCCGTGTGGTAGTCGCTGCCGGGGTTGATGCAGAGCGTGCGGCCGATCCTCACGGCGCCGGCGCTCTCGTGGACGTGCCCGTGCAGCGCGAGCATCGGCTGGTAGCGCTCGATCACCTCGCGCACGGCCGTGGAACCCACCGGGATCTGCTTGGGCTCGGAGCCGGCCATCACGATCTGCAGATCCTCGTCGAGCTCGGGGGCGGTGTCGAGCTGCGAGTCGTAGGGCGGCACGTGCAGGTTGAAGATGCACCGCGACATGTCGGGCACCCGCTCGGCCAGGGCGCTCACGCGGCGCGCGATCTCTTCCTCGGGGAGCTCGCGCGGCGAGTCGAACGGCGTCGGGTTGGAGTAGCCGAGCGAGACCATCGAGTAGCCGTCGAACTCCACGATGCGGTCGTCGCAGGCCTCCACGTAGGTCGCCTCCTCGAGCGCGTCGTCGATCCCGGGCGGGTCGTCGTTGCCGGGCATGACGATGCACCGTGTGCCGCCGTCGGCGAGCCGCTCCTCGGCCAGCTCGAGCCAGCGGCGGAACGTGATCAGCATGACCTCGGCGAACCACTCCTCTCGGGCCTCCTCGTCCAGCGCCGCGACCCGCTCGACCTCGGCGGCGGTCATCCGGTGCGGGTACATGCCCTTGCCGCGGATCTGGCGCTCGAGCTCCTCGACCTCCTCGGGCGCCACCCGCTGGCGCTCGCCGAAGAGCTCCACCTCGTAGCCCGACTGCTCATCGCCGACAAGCGGGATCACCGCCTTGCCGGTGAGATCGCCGCCCATCACGAGCACGTCGGCCTCGTAGGCCTTGCCCGCGTTCAGGAACTTGCGCCACAGCACCTCGGTGCCGTGGATGTCGGATGCGTAGAAGAGGCGGACGGGCTTGCCGCCCGCCCCTTCCTTGCGTTTTCTCCCGAATAAACCCATCTAGATCCGTAGTGCCCCGGTCACTCCGGGGGCAGCTCGCGGTGCGAGAGCGAGAGGTCGATGCCCTGCCGCTTGCGCACCTCACGAGAGATCATGTAGATCACGAGCGCCGCCGCGTACACGCACAGCGCCAGGATCAGCTTGCCCGGGTTGGCGCTCAGCGAGGCGCCCGAGCCCTCGTCCCACAGGATGATCCCGATCGCGCCACCGAAGCCGATCAGCGCGAGGATGCCGACGAACGTGAACAGCGGCATCCCCAGCACACGGCGGTTGTAGGGCGAGCCCTCGACCATCGCCGGCTGGCGGAAGGGCAGCACGATCCCCGAGATCGCCGTGATCAGCAGGGTCAGCGACAGCCCGAGCAGCACCGAGACCTCGGTGAACCAATCGGTGAACGCGTAGACCGCGGTGCTCGCGATGCTGAGCACGAGCATCACGGCGATCGCGATCAGCGGCGAGCGCGAGCGCGGGTCGACGTAGGAGAGGCGGTCGGGCATGATCCGGTCGAACGACCAGGCGAACATGCTGCGGCTGGTCAGCAGCAGCGTCTGCGGCAACCACAGCAACAGGCCGATCGCGAAGCCGCCGATGATCAGCGTGCCCAGGATCGCGTTGCCGGAGCCGATCGCCATGATCTCCGGATACGCCGGGGCGGCCGCGAAGCCATACGCAGCGGGGTCCGCGAAGCCCAGCATGCCGTTGAGCTCCGTCGGGGCCACGCTCGTGAACGCCGGCGTGAGCAGGAGCAGCGCGCCGATCGCCAGCACGACGGCGCCCGGCATCGACTTCAGGTGCGTGCCGCGCGCCAGCCGGATCTCGCCAGCGAAGTAGTTCGACGAGTAGATGAACCCGAAGATGAACCAGAAGATCGAGACCGTCTTCACGGTGGCCTCGAAGTCGAAGCCGGCCGATGCGAAGCCCGCCTCGTTGGCCGAGGCGACGAGCGCCTCGTGCGCGTCGGGCGCGCCGAGGTTGGCGCCGTACTCGTTGAAGTTCGAGACGAAGCCCGACTCGCCCTGGAACAGGCCGACGATCATCGGCAGCAGGAACGCGCCCAGCACGTAGAGGCCGAAGCCGGCCGCCTGCACCTTGAAGAACAGGCGCGTGCCGCCACGGATGAACAGCCCGGCGGAGATCAACAGCGCCACCGTGCCGGTGATGAACAGGCCCCACTCGGTGGAGAACCAGTCGCCGAACTCCACCCAGCCCTCGGAGCCGGTGAAGCCGGTCATCATCCGCCCCCAGGCCCCGATGCCGTAGGCCGCGAAGTACGTCGTGTAGACGCCGATCACGACCGCCAGCCAGAACACGTAGCTGAAGTTGCCCGCGAAGCCGACCGCGGGGTGCAGGGCGCGGCTGTTGAACACGTAGTCGCCGCCCGTGCGCGGCATCACCTGGGTCAGCATCGCGTAGAGGAACGCGCCTGGCGTGCCCAGCGCCGCGGCGATCAGGAACCCGAGATACGGGTTCGCGCCGGGATAGAACGCGAAGAACAGCCAATAGAACGCGAACGTCAGCGCGACGCTCGACCACAACAGGTTGTAGAAGAGGGCGTCGCGGGTCTTGGCCTCCCGCACAAGGCCGGTGGCCTTGCGGGTGAACAAGCCGGGCGCCCTGGCCTCGGTTGACATTGGGTACCTCTCCTCCTCCTCGTCCGGCCTACCCGGTCTCCGCTACCGGCAGCGAAGGCCGGACCAGGCTCAGATAATCGACCTCTTCCTCAGGCCGCTCCCCCAACGGGATCTCGACCGTGAAGACTTGTTCCTGCGAGGTGCTCAGCTCGGTGATCACGTCCCCGTTCGGTGCGATCGCGCGGCTGGCTCCGACAAAGCGATAACCGGATTCCTCGCCCACCCGGTTGACGTAGAGATGCGGCAGACGGTTGTCGAGCGCGCGGGCCCGCGAGGCGAGCCGGTGATCCTCCTCGTAGGGCTCCATGTTCGCCGAGGCCGTGACCAGCAGCGCCGCGCCCGCCTGGGCGAGCCGGCGAGCCGGCTCCGGGAACTCGACGTCGAAGCAGATCAGGATGCCGCAGCGCACGCCGGCGAGGGTGACGGCGCACAGCTTGTCTCCGGGCTCAAACGCGCTCGCCTCGGCCTCGCCGAAGAGCTGAGTCTTGCGGTAGACGGCCGCGAGGCTGCCGTCGCGCTCGAAGCAGGCGGCCGAGTTGGCGTAGGCGCCATCGGGCAGGGCCTCCGTGAACCCCACCACGGCGGCGGTCCCGGAGCGCGCGCAGGCCACGCCGATCCGCCCGAGGGCGTCGTCGTCGGGCGCCAGCGCGCGTTCGGCGAGCCGGTCGGTGCCGTAGCCGCCCAGATAGAGCTCGGGGAAGACCGCGAGCTCCGCGTCGTCCGCGCTCGCGATGATGTCGCGCGCCCGCGCGGCGTTGAGCTCGGGCTCAGGCTCAGGCGCCAGCTGAGCCAGGAGCGCCTTCATCGTCCGTTGCGACCGGCGCCCGCATGGAAGGCCATCGCCTCGATCGCGATCCGGCCGCCGATCAGCGCCGTGGATGGCGTCGCGTCGAGACTGGGGCCGACCTCGACCACGTCGACCCCCAACAGGCCCGGGCTGGCGACGCCGCGGACGATCTCGATCGCCTCGCGGCTGGTCAGCCCGCCGGGGCTGGGGCAGCAGGTGCCAGGCGCGTGGGCCGCGTCGAGCGAATCGACGTCGAATGAGAGATAGACGCCGTCGCCCGCGCCGGCCACCTCGAGCGCCCGCTCGACCGCCCAGGCGGTGCCGCGCTCCCAGATGTCCTCCAGCCAGATCACGGTGATCCCGCGCTCGCGGCAGTACTCGAGCTCGGTCTTCGGGTTCATCCAGCCGGAGATGCCGACCAGGGCGATCTTCTCGGGATCGAAGCCGGCGTCGACGGCGCGCGGGATCGGGCAGCAGTGGTTCAGGAGCTCGCCGCCCACGTCCGGGGCCGTGTCGAGGTGCATGTCGACCAGGATCAGCCCCGGGTCCTTGTAGTGGTCGGTGATCGCGCGGACGGCCGGGATCGTGATCGAGTGATCGCCGCCGAGGGTCACCGGCAGCGCGCCCCCCTCGATGATCTGCCCGATGTCGGCCTGGGCCGCCGCGAACGTCTTCTCGGCGTTGGCGAGGACGACGTTGGTGTCGCCCGTGTCTACCGGGTTGAGCGCGGCCGCCAAATCGAAGTCGAAGGTGGCGTTGTAGGGAAGGAACTGACAGGAGACGTCGCGGATGCCGCGCGGCCCGTAGTTGGCCCCGGTCCGGCTGATGTTCGTGGCGTCCCAGGGGATCCCGTAGATCGCTGCCTTCGCGCCGTGCTGGCGCAGCTGCTCGGCCTGCGGCGGAACGTGGGGCAGGCGCATGAACGAGTTGCTGAGGCCGGCGTGTAGGACGCTCGCCCACATCGTGGGGTCGGTCGCCGCTCCCGAGGCCTGGGTGTCAGTCAAGTTCTCTCCTCCTCCGTAGTCACGGACCCGTGCCCCGCGAGGCAACGCGCTCCTGACCGTTTTTCAGCCGGCGGCGCCCTCCTGATGCGCCTCCGCTCGGGCGAACGCCAAAGCGTTTTGGCATCGCCTTGGCCGCGAGTAAAGCAAAACCGCTTTGGCAAGTCAAGCCCCCCGGCTCGAAACGGCGCAGGTTCCGTTTATCCTCGCACCGTGGCCGGCAAGTCCAAGCGCATCGGCATCAAGGACGTGGCCGCTGCCGCGGGCGTCTCGCCGACCACCGTTTCGCACGCGCTCAGCGGCAAGGGGCGCGTGACGCCAGCGACCCGCGAGCGCATCGTGCGAATCGCGGGCGAGCTCGGCTACCGGCCGAACGCGAGCGCCGTCAACCTCGCGTCAGGCCGGACGGGGCTGATCGGGATCACCGTCTCCACCCACCCCGACGCGCCGATGGGCCTGGGCGACTTCGACTACTTCATCCAGTTGCTCTCGGCCGCCACGGGCGGCGCCGTGGAGAACGGGCTCACGCTGGTTGCCGACGGCTCGCCCGACCCCGACGCGCCCTTCACGCGCGTCGAGATCGACGGAGCGATCGTGGTCGACCCGGTCGTGGACGACCGCATCCTGCCCGTCCTCGAGGCGCGCGGGATCCCGATCGTCACCACCGGGCGCCGCGACGACGAGACCGAGCCGGCCGCACCGCGCTACTGGGTGGACAACGACCACCGAGGCGCCGCGCTCATGGTCCTGGACCACCTGGCCGAGGCGGGTGCGCAGCGGGTGGGACTGGTGACGACGCCGCCGCTCACCTCCTACAGCCGCGACGCGCTCGCCGGCTACCTCGCGTGGTGCGAGGCGCGCGGGCAGGAGCCGGCGATCGCCCGGACCCAGGGCCTCATCAACGAGAGCGCCGGGTTCGCCGCCGCCAGCGAGCTCCTCGACCGCCCCGATCGGCCCGACGCGATCTGGGCCACGCTCGACCAGCTCGCGCTGGGCGTGTTGCACGCCGCCCGCACGCGCTCCCTGCGCGTGCCCGAGGAGCTGCTGGTCGCGGGCTACACCGAGTCGCGCGCGAGCGTCAACGCCGATCCGCCGCTGACGGCGGTCGCCCTGAACGCGGAGGAGCTGGGACGCGCCGCCGTGGGCATGCTCTCCGACCTGATCGCGGGCCGCGAGCCCGCGGAATGCCCCGTCGTCGTGCCGACGCAGCTCGTCGTGCGCAAGTCGACGACGCGCAAGCCGGCGCGCGCCGCGGGCCGAAAGCCGGTCGCCTAGCCGCGCTCGCGCAGCCGCTGCGCCTCGGGCAGCTGCTTGAGCTTGCGCAGCGTGTTGTTCTCGATCTGGCGGATGCGCTCGCGGGTGACTCCGAAGGCGCGCCCGACCTCCTCGAGCGTGAGCGGCTCGTGGCCGCGCAGCCCGTAGCGCAGCTCGATGACCTGCCGCTCGCGCTCGGGCAGCGCGTCGAGCGCCTTCTGGATGTCCTGGCGCTGCAGGTTCTCGGTCGCCGCCTCGAACGGCTCCTCGACGGTGTCGTCGGCGACGAAGTCGCCCAGCTCGGATTCCTCCTCGTCGCCCACCGGCTTCTCGAGCGAGACGGGCATCTGCGCGACGCGCAGGATGTCGCGCACCTCGCGCACCGTCATCTCGAGCTCGGCGGCGATCTCGGCCGGCTCGGGCTCGCGGCCGAGCTTCTGGACGAGCTGGCGCTCGACCTGGGTGACCCGGTTGAGCTTCTCGACCATGTGCACCGGGATGCGGATGGTGCGCGCCTTGTCGGCGATCGCGCGCGTCACCGCCTGGCGGATCCACCAGGTCGCGTAAGTGGAGAACTTGTAGCCGCGGCGATAGTCGAACTTCTCGACCGCGCGGATCAGGCCGAGCGAGCCCTCCTGGATCAGGTCGAGAAAGCTCAGGCCGCGGCCGAGGTAGCCCTTGGCGATCGAGACCACCAGCCGCAGGTTCGCCTCGACCATGTGCCGCTTGGCCGCCATGTCGCCGCGCTCGATGCGCTTCGCGAGCTCGACCTCCTGCTCGGCGGTGAGCAGCTCGACGCGGCCGATCGAGCGCAGGTAGAGGCGCAGCGAGTCGAGGCTCGGCTCGACGGTCAGGTCGAGCTCGGGCTTCGTGCGCTTCGCGCCGGCCCCGTCGGCCTTCGCCTCCTTGTAGGCGGTGACCCCGTCGGCGCCGATCACGTCGACGCCGTGCTCGATCAAGTAGGAGTGCAGGCCGCGGACCTGCTCCTTGGTGATCTCGACCTCCTCGAGCGTGGCGGAGATCTCCTCGAACGTGAGATAACCGCGCTCCTGACCGGTCGAGATCAGGGCATGCAGCTCCTCCGAATCCGGTAGCGAACCGATGTCAACCTGTCCGGCCTCGCCGCTGTCATCGCGGTCCCCCGGGCCATCGTCATCGGTCAGCAGTACTTGTGCCTCTTCGGCCAAGTGCCCGTCCTCTCCTCGCCTAACAGGTATGCGGGCGCGGCGAAGTATACGCATCGCAGGGGCGTTTTCCAGTCCCCTCGCCGCCCTCCGGAAAGCCCCTGCATGCCGGCCGGAAGCGCGCCCATCGGTACCCTCAGCCTCAATGGCCAACGCCCCTGATCCGCTGGCCGCGACCCCCGAGGTGATCGGTGGCGGCGCGGCCCTCCGCGCCGAGTCCCGCGATGTCCAAGCCGGACTGCCCGCCACCCAGGTGAGCCTCACCCGGGTAGGCGTGCGCGGCGTCGAGAAAGTCATCCACGTGCGCGCGAACGGCGCCGACGACGACCCCGAGACGCTGTTCTTCGCGGAGCTCGAGTGCTTCGTCGATCTCAACCCGCGCCAGGCCGGCGTGCACATGTCGCGCTTCGAGGAGATCGTCAACGAGGCGATCGACGAGGTCGTGCTCAGCGAGACGCTGCGCGCCGAGGAGCTCGCGGCTCACATCGCCGAGCACGTCCGCGAGCGCCAGCGCGGCCTGCGCGCCGAGGTGCGGATCGAAGCCCGCTACCCCGAGACCGTGAAGGCGCCCGTTTCCGGGCTGCGCACGCAGGAGATCTACAAGCTGCACGGGATCGCGGTGGCGTCCGAGCGCGGCACGCGGACGCTGACGGGGGTCGAGGCCCAGGGCATGACCGCGTGCCCCTGCGCGCAGGAGGAGCTCACCGGCGCGGCCCGCGAGCGGCTCGCCAAGGAGGGCTTCAGCGCCGAGGACATGGAGCGCATCTTCCGCTCGGTTCCCGTGGCAACCCACAACCAACGCGGCATCGGCGAGCTCCACCTCGGCCGCCCCGAGGGCGTCGACGTGGACATCGACGCGCGCGATCTGCTGCACATCGTCGAGCAGTCGATGAGCTCCGAGATCTACGAGCTGATGAAGCGCACCGACGAGGCCTCCGTGGTCGAGAAGGCGCACCGCAATCCGCGGTTCGTCGAGGACGTCGTGCGCGAGATGATCCGCCGCGTCGCCGAGGCCTACCCGCAGCTGCGCGACGGTGGGTTCGTGCTCGCCCGCCAGGAGAACCTGGAGACGATCCACCGCCACTCGGTGGTCGCCGAGCGCACCGGGATGCTCGCCGAGATCCTCGACGAGCTCGAGTCGGGCACGCATTCGGAGCGCCACGTCGAGCAGCGCGAGTGGCTCGAGGGTCGCGCATAGGCATCTGAGTCGCGTGGGCGCCGGGCGCCCGCGATTCGAACAGCTTGCGGCCGCGCGCCGGCCGGGTTAGGGTCGGTTCGACGGGGGGCTCGACCGAGGGGAGAGCCGTGAGGCGAATCATCCATGTCGCGGTGCTGGCGGGCGCGACGCTGCTCGCCATGCAGGCGGCGACCCATGCACAGACGTTCAAGGCGGGGCCGGTGCGCTACATGGTCAGCGCGAACCACACGGTCGCGCCCGGCGCTCATACGGGGGTCACGGGCTACTGCCAGCAGGGCACGCGAGCCGCGGCGGGCGGTTTCGCCGTGAACGGCCCGGTCGACGAGGTGACCGCGACGTCCTCCCACCCCGTCGACGCGGGCGACGCGGACAGCGACAGGGACGATGGCTGGTACGCGAACGTCTACAACGACGGCGACACCGCGCGCAAGATGAAGCACGTGCGCATCTGCCTGCGCCCGGCGCTCGCGGCGGGGCAGCTGTCGTACCGGACGTCCATATGGGCGGTCGGGGCCGGCACGATCTCGTCGATTCGCAGCGAGCAGTGCTTCGGCGATCGCGTGCTGGGCGGCGGCGTGCAGTTGCCCGGCAACCCCGTGAACAACCGCGTCGACGCGAACGGCCCGTACAGCAACCAGGGCACACAGGCCGTGCCGGACGACGGCTGGAGCATGCGGACGACCACCAGCAACGGCCCGGCCAACATGCTCACGTTCGCGATCTGCATGCCGCCCAAGGCGGTCGGGTTCCGCTACAAGCGCAAGCAGGTCGTGATCCACGGCGGACAGACGAAGCGCATCGTCGTGCGGTGCCCGAACAAGCCCGGCTGGCGCGTGGTGGGCGGCGGCGTTCAGGGCATCTTCGTGCGGGTCAAGCAGTCATTCCCGTGGGACAGCAAGGACAAGGGCAAGGCCCCGGACGACGGCTGGGTGGTACGCGGCGGCGTGCCGAGCCCGTTCACCGACCCCGTCGTGGCCACGGCGCACGCGATCTGCCTGAAGAAGAAAAAGAAGTAGACGCTTGGCGTTGCGCGCCGGGTGCGCGGGGGTCAGAGGGGCTCAGCGCGGCTCGGGCTCGGCCGCCCGGGCACGGTGCTCGGTCGCCTCGCGGATGTGCCGGCGCAGGCCGAAGAAGTAGTCCGCACCGCTGACCACGGTCATGACCACCGCGGCGTAGACGGTGAGGTCCACCCACAGCGGCGTCGGCTGGAACGCGATCAGCGCGAAGATCGCGAGCACCTGCAGCGCCGTCTTCACCTTGCCCATCCAGCTCGCCGCGATCACCGCACCGCGCTCCGCCGCGATGGCGCGCAGCCCGGTGACGGCGAACTCGCGGGCGATGATCACCATCGCGACCCACGCCGCCAGGCGGTTCAGCGAGACGAGCGAGACCAGGGCCGCTGTGACGAGCAGCTTGTCGGCGAGCGGATCCATGAGCTTGCCGAAGGTCGTGATCTGCTGGCGGCGGCGCGCGACGTAGCCGTCGAGTCCGTCGCTGAAGGCAGCGAGCGCGAAGACGGCGGCGGCGATCACGTCGCCCTCCGGCGTCTCCTCGAGCAGCGCGACGACGACCACGGGCACCGCGAGGATGCGCAGCACGGTCAGCACGTTCGGCAGGTTCAGTGGGAACATCCGCTAGCCAGTATCCCTGCCCAGACGAGGACCCGCCAACCCGGAGGTGCGCGGCGGTGGTGGCGGGGGCCCGGGTGTGAGCGGCGGCGCGGGGGGTTGGTGGCGGGCGCGGGGGCGGCGCGGGCGTTGGCGGCGGGCGCCCGGGCGGCGTGGTGGCGCGACGCGTCGGGGAAGGGCGGCGAAGGAGGGGA
>CBFGWL010000087.1:0-11095 GCA_965652565.1 uncultured bacterium | reverse complement strand
GTCACCGAGTCGCTCACCTCGGCTTCACCGTCCGAGACGGTCAGCTCCGCTTCGTAGGTGCCTGGCTCGGCGTAGACGTGCACGGGGTTCTGTTCCGTGGAGGTCTCCCCGTCGCCGAAGTCCCAGCTGTAGCTGAGCTCCTCCGGCCCCTCGTCGGGGTCGACCGCGGTGGCCGAGAAGGAGACCTCGAGCGGCGCGTCGCCTTCCGTCGGGTCGGCCGCGATCTCCTCGATCACCGGTGCCTGGTTGACGCCTTCCTGGCGCACCTGGACGCGGCGGAAGTAGACCTCGTCGCCGACCCCGTGGTTCTGCAGGCCGATCTTGGTCCGCGAGAGATCGCGCTGGGGATCGGTCGAAGTGAACTCGTTGATCACGACGCCGTTCAGGCGCACGATGATCATCGGGTCGTCGACGGTGATCTCGTAGGTGTTCCACTCGCCCGGCGGGTTCAGCGCGGCGTCGCGCGCCTCTTCGTCGGCCGCCTGGAAGTTGTAGATCGCGCCGGTCGTCGAGTCCGGATCGTCCGTGGGGTCGATCTGGATCTCGTAACCGTGATCCACAGCATCCCAAGCCGGGTCCGGGTCGTAGTCCGGATCAGGCTCCCAATTGCCGACGAACACGCCGGAGTTGTCGTCGCCCGGCATCATCCAATCGAGCTTGAACGTGACGGGCGAGTCGAACGTCTGCGGGTAGTACAGAAGGCCGAGCCCGCCGAACGTCTCGAGGGTGCAGTCCGGCATCAGGTTGAATCCGCCCGGGCCGACCATCTGCCACTCGGCGAAGCTCTCGGCGGTGCCGTCGAAGAGCATCTGGAAGCCGGGATCGGGCTCCTCGGGCTCCGTGCAGGTCGGCTCGACGTCGATCTCCTCCACGTGGAAGAAGTCGAACTCGGCCGCGGTCCCGTCACCGCTGCCGTTGTAGGCGGCCACGCCGATCATGGGGTTCGGGATCGCCGCGAGCGGCCGGGCTCGCCCGAACTCGGTCCAGTCGCTCCCGTCCGCCGAGTACGCGGCGGTCAGCGACGAACCGTCGTTGCGGATCCGCAGGTACACCTCATTCGTGTACGAGGCGGGCACCTGCGCGAGATCCAGCTCGCTGTCGAAGAGCGCCGTGCCGTTGTCCTGCAGCGTGAACTCGAACACGCGACCCTCGGGCGCGTTCATGAACGTGAGCTTCGCGAAGTCCGAGTCGGACCCGTAGACGAAGATGCCGGCCTGCTCGTACTCCTTGCCGGAGAACGGCATGTGCAGCTTCGTCGTGATCTCCCACGCGCCCTGCGGTGCCCGCTGCAGGACGATGTTCTCGGCGTTCGTGTTGTTGCCGAACATGTCCGTGCCGTCGCCGGTCTCGATCGCGAGCTTGCCGTCACCCACCGACATCTGGTTGGGCGCGGGGCGTACGACGATCGGCCAGCGGCAGCGGTCCAGCTCGTCCCCGTCGAACTCGTCGTTGGGGTCGGCCTCGCCCTCGCACTGGACCGGCTCGTTCTGAGTCATGTCCAGGTAGTCGATATTGACGTTGCCGTCGTCGCCCTCGTCGTAGCGGATCGAGATCTCGTTGCTGCCGGCGCGCAGGTTGAGCCGCTCCTCCACCGTCGAGTACGAGTCCCAAGCGCCCGTGTCGGGCAGCGTGAGTTTCTTCGCGAACTCGCCGTTGACGTAGAGGCTCACGTCCTTGTCGCCCTGGAACGGGTTGGGCCCGTTCGCATAGCCGATCTCCACGTCGGCCTCGGCGTCGGCGAGCGCGCTCACCGTGAACGTCGTGCTCGCGCCCACGTTCTCGTAACCGCCGACGTAGCCCGTGCCGCTGAAGCCGGCGTGCTCGTCCTGCACGTTCGCGCTGCCGCCGAGCTCCGCGTCCTCGGCCTCGTAGCGGACCGTGCCGGCGGGCGCGATCCGCAGCGAGTCGAGGTTGACGTGCCCGTCGTCGCCCTCCGCGTACTTGAGCTCGATCGTGTTCGTGCCCTCGTTCAGCGTGAGGTCGTCGACGTAGAACTGGTAGTTCGGCCACGCGCCCGTTGAAGGCAGGGTGATCTGCCTGCTCTCGCCGTTCACGATCAGGCTGATCGTCTTCTCGCCTTCGAAGGGATGGGGGCCGTTCGCGTAGCGCAGCGCCATCCGGTAGTCGCCCGCCTCAGGCACCTCCGGGTGGATCGTCACCGAGGCGCCCTGGGTGCCGAACCCCGAGACGAAGCCCGAACCGCTGAAGCCCGGATGCTCGGTGTCGAACTGGGCGCCGCCCGCGAGCACGCCGTCCTCGAGCTCATAGAGCCCCTCAGCGGACGGATCGACGTAGCCCGGCAGGTTGTTGAGCGTGTACCAGGCCTCGGTGCTGAGCAGCGGCTCGCCGTCGTCCGCCTCGAACGGCCGCGGCGAGCGCACGTAGACCACGCGCCCGGGCTTGAGGCCGTCGATCTTCAGCGAGACCGTCTTGCCGTCCTCGGAGAGCGTGGCGTCGGTGACCGTCAGGGTCTCCTGGTCGACCTTCGGCCCGCCGTAGGCGGCCGTCGGCACGTAGCGCCACTGCTGGACGATGTACTTCTCCGCGAGGTCGGTGGCCGTCTCCTCGGAGAGCGGCTTGGTGTACGTGAGGTCGAAGCCGCCGTCGGCGAGCTCCATCTTCTGGATGTCGAAGGTCTCCGTGCCGTTCGGGACGAGCTTCTGCAGCCCGAACGTGAGCTTGCCCGCCTGGCCCCAGTTGCCGCCGGCGCCCAGCCCGCCGACGATGATCGTGCCGTCGTCCTCGGCGAGCAGGTGCGTGATCCCGGACTCGAGGCCCTGGGTCATCCGGAAATAGGCGCCCTGGTACTCGCCCTCGACCTTCTCGAGGAACGCGCGCTGGATCCCGCCGTAGGTCACGTCGGCGACCCACATCTGGCCCTCGAACGGGCCGGTCGGGATCATCATCGGCTGGCTCGGCGAGTTCGCGATCTCGTTGTGCGGCAGCCAGAGCGCCGGCGGGGTGGGGGGCTGGTCGTCGAAGCGCCCGGGGCCCGAGGGGCCGGTCGTGTAGTGGTTGTAGAAGTGGCCCGGCTTGATGTGGATCAGCTTGTTCGCCGGCAGCCACCCGCCCTGGTTGTCGGTGACGAAGATCTCGCCTTCCTCAGGACCCCAGCCGATGCCGTGCGGGGTGCGCAGGCCCCCGGCGATGTACTCGACCTCGCCGGTGTCCTTGTTGATGCGCACGTGCGTGCCGCGGTCATCGGCGCCCTGGGGCACCGTCGTCGCGCCGCCCAGGTCGATCGAGACCGAGAGGTTCAGGTAGAAGTAGCCGTCCTTGTAGAGGAGGCCGAAAGCGAACTCGTGGAAGTTCCCGCTGTGCGGCCAGGTGGCGATCGTCTCCTTGCCCTCGTAGAAGTCGTCTGAGTTCTCGTCGACGAGCTTCGTGAGGCGGTGCTTCTCCGAGACGTAGATGTCGCCCTCGACCACCTTGATCCCCATCGGCTCGCGCAGCTCCTCGGCGATCAGCGTGGGCGTCACGTCGCTGGGCTCATCCGCCTCCTTGACGCCGGTGAGCCGCCACACCTCGCCCGCCTCCGTCTCCGTGTCCGGATCGCCGTCGTCATCGCCCCACGTGAGCACGAGCAGGTCGTCGCCCATCCACTCGAGGCCGGTGACCTTCGGCTCGAAGCCCTCCGGGCGC
Source organism: uncultured bacterium (assembly GCA_965652565.1). Lineage (GTDB taxonomy): Bacteria > Actinomycetota > Thermoleophilia > Solirubrobacterales > 70-9 > RSA11. The sequence continues at coordinate 7,453 of CBFGWL010000087.1, read as the reverse complement.
AGGTTCACGAGGTCGTAGGCCGGGTTGACGTCGTTGAGCGGCAGCCCGTCGCCCGGGGTGTCCGCGCCCTCGCACTCCTTGAAGCCCGGGGCGGTGACGCGCACGACGCCCGCGTCCGTGCTCAGCGCGGAGTTCGGCACGATCGTGAACGAGCTCTCCCCGGGCGGGCGCCAGCTCAGCCGCAGCTCCTGGCCGCCCCCGGCCTCGAAGAAGTTGACGCGCAGCGGGTGGACGCCCTCGGTGAGCTCGATCGAGCCGTCCTTGTCCTCCGCGCCGTGCAGCCCGTCGTGGTCGATCACCAGCTCGTTGCCGATGAAGAGCTCGGAGCCGTCGTCGCTGCGCAGGCGGAACTCGTACGTGCCGTCCTCCGGAACGGTCAGGTTCGCGATCGCGTGCACGATGAAGTTGTCGGTGTGGCCGCCGAAGTCGGAGTCGCCCTCCCAATCGATCGTCGGCCGGAGCTGATCGACGTTGGGCGTCTGGCCGGGCTTGATCGTGCAGATCTCGTTGGGCGCGTAGCCCAGCTGGAAGACGCGCTGGGTCACACCCGGTTCCTGGGGAGGGAGCTCCTGCGCGAACGCCGAGCCCGTGAGCACGGCGACGGCCGCGCACATGAGCAACGCCGCGAGAGCGCTCGCCGTCAGGCGGCGTTTCCGAACGCGCTTGGGAATCGCCTCATCGGTCGCGACGTTCAGGGACGCTCGCCACTGGGGCCACCTCGGATCCTGCACCTCTCCTCCTCCTAGACCGGCCGCGGGCACCCCGTGCCAACCCCGGGAGGGCGACGGCATTCGGGGGGGCTCGCGGCAGTGCACACGAGACTTATGCCGACGTGCGCACCATACCTGTTCTGGCGGCGCGCGAAAGTCCGAGCCGACGGGCCGCGTGGTTAGCCGGAATGGCCGCGCAGCCCTCAGCTCACGAAAGGCGCACGGCGCGGCTTGCTGGCTCGCTGATGGCGGCCACCTTCGTCACCGCGATCGCCGCCCTGGCGCTCTACGGCCCGGTGCTCGACGAGGCCGACTACGTCCTCGGTGCCGGGGACGACGGCCGCATCAAACTCGGCGCGCTCTTCGAGGTGCTCCTCATGGCCGCCAACGTCGGGACCGCCGTCGTGATCTTCCCGATCGTCCGCCGCCACAGCGAGGCGCTCGCCCTCGGCTACCTCGCCTCACGCATCGTCGAGGCGACCGTGATCGGGGTGGGGGCGATCGCGCTGCTCTCGGTGATCACGCTGCGTGAGGATCTAGCCGCCTCGATCGGCGGCGACGCGCCTGCGCTCAGCATCGCCGGCCAGAGCCTGGTCGCCGTCCACGACTGGACGTTCCTGTTCGGCCCTGGGTTCTGCGTCGGCGCGAACGGGCTGCTGCTCGGCTGGCTGATGTACCGAACCGGGCTCATGCCGCCGCGACTGGCGCTGCTGGGCATGGTGGGCGGCCCGCTCATCTTCATCTCGGCGGGCGCCGTCCTGCTCGGCGCCTACGAGCAGGACGGCGTACACCTTCTGTTCTCGCTGCCCGAGATCGCTTTCGAGGCCTCGTTTGCGATCTATCTGATCGCCAAGGGCTTTCGGCCCTCCCCGGTGCTCAGCGGTGCGCCCGCATAACGGCGGGCACGCTACCCGGAGACCGTGATCGTCCTCGTTGCCTTCTTGCGCTCGCCGAAGCGATCACGTGCCGTGACCTTCACCTTGACCTTTGCCTTGCCGAGGTTCGCGATCTTCCCCTTGGGCAACTTCAGCGGTAGCCGCTTCGGCCGCTTGGCGGCGAGCTGAACGCGGCGCAGCTTCGACTTCAGGCCGCTGCCCTTCGCCCGCGCCGTGACCTTGCAGGGGGTGGAGCAGCGCACCTTGACGGCCAGGCGCTTGGCCTTCTGCTTCTTCGCGCCGGTCGCCTTGAGCTTGAGCGGCTGATCGCGCCGGAACGTCGTGACCGCGTTGTCGTCGTCGCCGGACGTGACGCCGGCGGCCACGTAGATGTGGGCTCCGTCGGGTGACGCGGCGAGATGGCGCGCGCCGCCGATGCTGTGCACGCCGAGCAGATCGTCGCGGAAGCTGCCGAGGAAGGTGGCGGCGCCGGTTTCAAGGTCGCGGGAGAACATCGCCAGGGAGCCTTCGTAGGCGTTGTGCATCCACGCGGTCGTGTAGACGTTCCGCCCGACCACGGCCAGCGAGTAGGGGCGCACCAGGCCGTCGATCATCGGGGACCCCGACCCGTCGGAGTGGTGGGTGACGTAGTCGAGCTCATCATCCTCGGAGCGCTCGAGGACGGCGAGCGCGTCGTCATCGTGGCCGAGCGCGTAGATCAGCCTGCCGTCGGGCGAGAACGCGACGGCGACCGGCGACCTGAGCCCGTCGGCGAGGACCCCGTCCGTCACCACCGAGTTCGGTCCCGCGACGAGATCGCCGTCTGGGCCCCGCCCATAGAGGGCGACCGTGTCGCTGTCGGCGCCACTCACGGCGACGACGTCTCCGTCGGGTGAGACCGCAACGCCGGTCGCGTTGTCGTGCCGCGGGCTCGAGGCGATCTCGCCGGCCCCAGTGAGTTCCGTGCCATTGCGCTCGAACCACGCCACCGCGTCGTCGAGGCCGCTCGTCACGTAGACGTGACGGTTGTCGGGCGAGACGGCGACCTGCAGCGGGCTGCCCATCAGTGTGATGCCGTCCGCGCCGCTCTGCTTCTCCGCATCCAGGCTGAGCTTCCCCGTCTTCGCGTTACGGCGGAACGCGACGAGGGCGCTGTCGACGTAGACCGCGACGTAGACGTAGCGGCCGTCCGGCGAGATCGCCAGGCCGCGCGGGCCGTCGAGCAGCGTGACACCTCCGTCCCCGTTGCGCTCGACGTCGATCCGCTTGAGCTTGCCGGTGGCGGGATTGCGCTTGAACGCGACGACCGAGTCGGAGAAGTGAGCGGCGACGTAGACGTGGCGGCCGTCGGGGGACACCGCGACCCCATCGGCCCCGCGCATCGGAGTGGCCTCGCCGTCGCGAACCACGCTGGCCCGCTTCAGCTCACCCGACGCTGCGTTGGCGGGCGCCGCCAGCGCCAGGGCGGCAGCGATCGCCAGGCCGCCGGCGCTCAGCGCGAAGTACTTACGTCCCATCGAAACCCCTTTTCGCCGTGATGTTGAGTCGCGCGGAACGCCCCCCAACATCCGGCGAGCCCCCGTCACGCGCGCTGCGCAACCTCTCGCAAGCGGGCCGCTGCGTCAAGGGGGAAGGGGAACATGTTTTACACACGTTTATGTGCAAAACTCCTCGCATGGAAAGCGCGGTGTCGAGCGGCGTAGGCGATCGTCCCGGGCCTGCCGCCGGCCGGCGTTGCCGTGCCCGGCCCCGGCAACCCGGCGAGTTGCGGCCGACCGACGTGGTCGGCGCGTTCTTCGTGGCTGGGATCGCGTTCATCGTCGCCGGGGTCGCCGCGGCCGTCGTCGACGCTGCGCACTCGTGGTCGTGGGGCCGCTGGCTTGCTCTGCACCTCGTGTTCGTCGGCGGGATCTCGCAGCTGGTTCTCGGGGCGAGCCAGTTCTTCCTCGGGGCGTTCCTGGCAACCGATCCGCCGCCGCGGGGGTTCATCCGCGCACAGCTCGCGAGCTGGAACGCGGGGGTCGTGCTGCTCGCCGTGGGCGTGCCGTCTGCCGCCGATGCGGTCGTCGGGGTCGCGGTCGCGTTCCTGGTCGGCGGGCTCGCCGTTTACGGGGCGGGCCTCACCGCAATGCATCGTGCCGCCCTGCGCGGGGCGCCCCACGCCACCGTCTGGTACGGATCGGGCGCGGTGTTCCTGGCGTTAGGGGTCGTCGGCGGCGCCGTCATCGCGCTCGGCGTGAGCTGGCGGCACGGGGACCTGCTCGCCGCTCACATGGCGCTGAACCTCGGCGGCTGGTTCGGCGGCGCGATCGTGGGCACCCTGCACACCTTCTACCCGTCGCTCACCAGGGTTCCGCTGCCGAGGCCGCAGCTCGAGCGCTGGACCGCGGCGTTTTGGCTCGGCGGCATCGCCGCCCTGGCGATCGGGTACGCGTGGAGCTTGGACGCGGCCGCGGTCGCCGGGTGGCTGGCGCTCGCGGTAGCGGCGCTGACGCTCGCGGTGAACATCGCCGGTTGCGTTCGGGCAGCACCGCGCCCGTTGTCCCTGCCGGCGCGCCTTCTGGGGGTCGCTCAGCTGCTGCTCGTCGCAGGGGTCGCGCTGGCGGCGGGTAGCGCGCTCGCCGACGGGCCGGGCGCGGCGCTTAGCGGTGAGGTGCGTGCCGCGGTCGCGGTGCTTCTGGTCGCCGGCTGGGTGGGGCTCACGGTGCTCGGCTCGCTTCTGCACCTGCTCGCGGTGGTGCTGCGCGTGCGCGACTTCTCGCGTTCGCTGCCGGCGCCGCGCCCGCGGCGCGACATCCCGCTCGCGGCGGCCGCCGCGGGGGGCGCCGCCGTGCTGGCCGTCGGTCGCGCCAGTGGCCTCGACGCCTTCGCGGCGCCCGGGGCGGTAGCGATGGCCGGCGCGTACGCGGTCCTTCTCACGCGCGTGCTGGGGCTTGCGGTTCAGGTTGTGCTGCGGGCGCGCCCGAGCCTGTAGCGCCCGAGCCCAAAGACGCTAGGGTGCGGCGCCTCTGGAGAGGGACCCCGCGATGTCGTTGTTCTGGTTCCTACTGCTCACGCCGTTGCTGCTCGGGCTGCTCGTCCAGGGCTGGCTGCGGCACGTCTTTCGCCGGTATCGGGCCGTGCCCAATCGGCTCGGGGTCACGGGCGTGCAGGCTGCACGGGCCTTGCTGGATGCCCACGGCCTCCACTCGGTGCGGGTCGAGGTCTGGCCCGGAGTGCTCACCGACCACTACGACGGGCGCTCGCGCACGCTGCGTCTATCGCCGGTCGTCGGTCCGGAGCGCAGCGTGGCCGCGCTCGGCATCGCGGCGCACGAGACCTCGCACGCGCTCCAGCATGCTGAGGGCGACCGCGCGTACCGCTGGCGCCAGGCGATCGGTGAGCCGCTCGCCGAGCTCGCTCCGATCTCGGGCTTCATCCTGGTCGGCGGCTTTTGGTTCGGGAGCCCGATTCTGCTCGCGATGGGCCTCGCGTACGCGGCGGGTCTCGCGCTGTTCGCGCTGGCGACCCTGCCGGTCGAGCTCGGCGCGAGCTTCCGGGCTTTGCGTCTGTTGCGCAGCACTCGGCTGACGGATGCGGATGAAGCGCGCGGGGTGCGGCGAGTATTGACCGCGGCCGCGCTCACCTACGTGGTGGGCTTGCTGGACCGCCTCGGGTTCTTTCTCGCGCTTTGCCTCGTCGCCGAGGGCCTGCACCAGGCGGTCACCTGATGCTTTCCGTACCGGTGGATGCGCGTGTTGCGCCGCCTCCGTGTCAGGTCAGCTCACGCCGCATGAGCACGCGCGGAAAGCCGTTGAGCACGGAGTCGGTGTCCGCAACCTTCTTGAAGCCGGCGCGCTCGAAGACGGCGCGGGTGCTGACGTACGCCATCGTCAGGTCGACCTTCTCGCCGCGGTTGTCAACGGGGTAGCCCTCGACCGCGGGCGCTCCCCGCTCGCGCGCGAAGTCGACCGCGCCGCGCAACAGGTGGTGGGAGATGCCCTCGCCGCGGTGCCCGGGCCGAACCCGGATGCACCACACCGACCAGACCGGGGCGTCGCCGACGTGGGGGATCCTGCGGTTGCGCGCAAAGCTCGTCTCGGCGCGGGGAGCGACCGCGGCCCAACCGACGACCTCGTCGTCCTTGTAGGCGAGCACGCCGATCGGGCCGCGCTCGATCAGCTCCTTGACGCGTTGCGCCCGGGCCTCGCCGACGAGCGCGCGGTTCTCCTTTGAGGGGATGCGGTAGGTGAGGCACCAGCAGACGTTGGCGCCGGGGCGCTTTGGGCCGACCATCGTCTTCACGTCCTCGAAGTCGGTGGCCGGTCGGATCTCGATCGTCATGACCGGTGGTCTAGCGCAGCCCCGCGTGGGATGTTTCCTCGTCGGGGTCTGACCTAGTGGAATGGTGTTAGGCGGGTACGGATAGTCCGATGGCGCAAGCACCACAGCTCTCCGACGGCGAGCTTCACGAGGTCACGCCCGACTTGTGGGAGATCCCGGCGAGCGCGCGTTCAGACATGCGGGTCCCCGCCCGGGTCTTCGCCGACCGTGAGCTGCTCGACGCGATCAAGGGGGATCGCTCGCTCGAGCAGCTTCAGAACGTCGCGACGCTCCCGGGCGTCGTTGACGCTGCGCTCGCGATGCCCGACGTGCACCAGGGCTATGGCTTTCCGGTCGGTGGCGTTGCCGCGACGGAGTTGCCGGACGGCGTGATCTCGCCGGGCGGGGTGGGCTACGACATCAACTGCGGGGTCCGCCTGCTGGCATTGCCGCTCACCGAGGAGGAGCTCGGGGGGAGGCGCGAGGCGCTCGTGCACGAGATCTCCCGTCTCGTGCCCGCCGGGGCGGGCAGGGAAGGGCACCTCGAGCTGCGTGGCCTGGACCTCGACCGCGTGCTGGCCGAGGGCGCGCGGGCGATGCTCGAGCGCTACGGCATCGGCACCGAGGAAGACGTCGAGCGGTGCGAGTCGAACGGCTGCCTGCCGGGAGCGGAGCCCGAGAGGGTGTCGGAGCGTGCCCGCAGGCGCGGTGCGGGGCAGCTCGGGACGATGGGGTCGGGCAACCACTTCGTCGAGCTTCAAGCGGTCGAGCGCATCGCCGACGGGGATGCGGCGCAGGCGTTCGGCCTTCGCGCCGGCCAGATCACGGTGCTGATTCATTCCGGATCGCGGGGGCTCGGCCACCAGGTCTGCACGGACTACGTGCGCGAGATGGACGCCGCGCTCGCGCGCCACGGCATCGAGCTGCCCGATCGCCAGCTCGCCTGCGCGCCGCTCTCGGCGCCGGAGGGGCGCGCGTACCTGAGCGCGATGGCCTGCGCGGCCAATTTCGCCTTCGCCAATCGCCACACGATTGCCCACCGGGTGCGGGAGGCGGTCGCCAAGGTGCTGGGCGCCGAGGTGGCGCAGGCGACGCGACAGGTCTACGACGTCGCCCACAACGTGGCGAAGATCGAGACCCACGGCGGGCGCGAGGTCTGCGTCCACCGCAAGGGCGCGACTCGCGCGTTCCCGGCGGGCCACCCGGAGATCCCGGCCGAGTACGCGGACGTCGGCCAGCCGGTGTTCATCCCGGGCAGCATGGGCACGGGGAGCTACGTCCTCGTCGGCCGCCCCGGATCGCTCGAGCTCTCGTTCGGGTCGGCCTGTCACGGCGCGGGCCGGCGCATGAGCCGCACCGGGGCGCGCAAGCGGGTCTCGGGGCGCGCGCTGCGCAGCGAGCTCGAGGCCGAGGGCATCGTGATCCGCAGCTCGTCCGCACGCGGCCTCGCCGAGGAGGCGCCGTTCGCCTACAAGGACGTCGACCGGGTGGTGGCCGTCGTCGAGCGCAGCGGCCTCGCGGCGGCGGTCGCGCGGCTGCGCCCGCTCGGCGTGGTCAAGGGCTAGC
>CBFGWL010000086.1:0-11666 GCA_965652565.1 uncultured bacterium | reverse complement strand
CTCAGGGCGTGGTCTTGGACACGATTTCTCGTAACCGGATGACGACGCTCGAAATCGCATGACGAAGCTGTTTGGAACCGATGGTGTTCGTGGGGTCGCCGGTGAGCGGCTCACCGCGGAGCTCGCGGTTGCGCTGGGACGGGCCGCGGCGGCTGAGGCGCGGGCGAAGCGGCCGCAGGTGCTGATCATCCGCGACACGCGGGAGTCCGGGCCGATGCTCGAGGCCGCGCTGGCCGCCGGGGTCGCGCAGGGCGGTGGGGACGCGCTCATCGGCGGGATCCTGCCGACGCCCGCCGCGTCGATCCTCGTGCGCAAGCTGGGCCTCGACCTCGCCGCGGTGGTCTCCGCTTCCCACAACCCGTGGCAGGACAACGGGATCAAGTTCTTCGGGCCGGACGGCACCAAGCTGAGCGACGAGGCCGAGGAGCGCATCGAGGCCGCAGTCGCCGGCGGATCCGCCGGCAGCCCCGTCGCGATCGGAGCGGTCCGCGAGCTGCACGGCGCCCTCGATGACTACCTGCGCGCCCTCGAGTCGGAGTTTCGCCTCTCCCTCGACGGCAAGCGCGTCGTCCTCGACTGCGCGAACGGCGCCACCTTCCGGGCGGCCCCCGCGATCTTCCGGCGCCTCGGCGCCGAGGTCGAGCTGATCGGAGCGGATCCCGACGGCCGCAACATCAACGACGGCGTCGGCTCCACCCACCCCGAGGCGCTCGCCGAGCGCGTTCGCGAGAGCGATGCGGCGATCGGCTTCGCCTACGACGGCGACGGCGATCGCGTGATCGCGGTCGACGCCGAGGGGCGGGTTCGCGACGGGGACGAGCTGATGACCCTGATCGCGCTGTGGGCACGGGACCGCGGCGCCCTGCGCGGCGGGCTCGTCGTGACGGTCATGTCGAACTTCGGCCTGCACTCGGCGATGGAGGCGGCCGGGGTCGAGCTCGCCGTGACTCCCGTGGGCGACCGCCACGTGAGCGCGGAGCTCGCAAAGCGGGGCTGGAACCTGGGCGGCGAGCAGTCCGGGCACCTCATCTGGCGCGAGTTCGCGCCGACCGGGGACGGCGTGGCGGCCTCGCTTCTAACCCTCTCCGCGCTGGGCGGCAGGGACCTCGCCGAGGCGATCCCGATGAAGCGCCTTCCGCAGACGCTCGTCAACGTGCGCGTGGCCGACCGTGAGGCCCTGGACGGCGCGAAGAGCGTCTGGAACGCGGTCAAGGCCGAGGACGCGGCGCTGGCGGGGCGCGGGCGGGTCCTCGTGCGCCCTTCCGGCACCGAGCCGCTCGTGCGCGTGATGGTCGAAGCGCCCTCCCAGGCGGAGTGCGACGCAGTCTGCGGGCGGCTCGCGGAGCTCATCGAGCGCGAGCTCGCCTGACCCTCCCGGCACGGGATTCCCGGGGATCGGGCCCGCCGTTCCCTACCCTGTAGCGCCTGATGTGCGGAATCGTCGGATACGTCGGGAACAGGCCGTGCCGCGATCTCCTCATCGCCGGGCTTGAGAAGCTCGAGTACCGCGGCTACGACTCCGCCGGCATCTCCCTATTGCAGGATGGGCGCATCGATTCGGTGCGCGCCGTCGGCAACCTGGCCAACCTGCGCGCGGCCGTGGATCGCCATGAGCGCCCCGCCGGCGACAGCGGCGTCGCGGTCGCCGCCCCGCCCGCGACGATCGGGCTCGCGCATACGCGCTGGGCCACGCACGGCCGGGTCACCGAGGAGAACGCGCATCCCCATGGCGACTGCAGCGATGAGGTGCACATCGTCCTCAACGGCATCGTCGAGAACCACGCCGAGCTGCGCGAGCAGCTGCGCTCCGAGGGGCACGTGTTCACCTCGGAGACCGACGCCGAGACGGTCGCGCATCTGATCGAGAAGCACTATGACGGCGACCTGACGCGCGCGGTTCAGGCCGCCTTCGCCGACCTGCGGGGCCACTACGCGTTCGCCGCCATGCACGCCGAGCACCCGGACACGCTCGTCGCCGCGCGCCAGGAGTGCCCGCTCATCGTCGGCATCGGGGAGGGGGAGACCTTCGTCGCCTCGGCGATCCCGGCCTTCCTCGCGCAGACGCGCACGGCCCTGCTCATCGAAAACGGCGAGATCGTCACGATCACGCCCGACGGGGCGACGATCATCGACCCCGATGGCAACGAGATCGCCGACCGCGAGGTCGACGAGATCATGTGGGACGAGGAGGACGCCGAGAAGGGCGGCTTCCCCACGTTCATGCTCAAGGAGATCCACGAGCAGCCGGACGCCGTCGCCGAGACCATCGCCGACCGGCTCGCCGGGGAGGATCGCGTCGAGCTGCCCGAGCTCGACCTCAACGAGGACTTCGTCAAGGGCCTGCGGCGGATCGTGGTCGTCGCCTGCGGCACCAGCTATCACGCCGGGCTCGTCGGCCGCTACGCGATCGAGCGCTGGGCCCGCATCCCGGTGGAGATGGACGTCGCCTCCGAGTACCGCTACCGGGACCCGGTGCTCGATGGCAGCGACCTCGTGATCGGCATCACCCAGTCCGGCGAGACCGCCGACACGCTGGCCGCGATGCGCCTCGCCCGCGAGAAGGGCGCGCGCGTCCTCGCGCTCACCAACGTGATGGGCAGCCAGGCGACGCGCGACGCGGACACGGTGCTGTTCACGCGCGCCGGCATCGAGATCGGCGTCGCGGCTACCAAGACGTTCACGAGCCAGGTCGCGGCGATCTACCTGTTCGCCCTCTGGCTCGCGCAGCAGCGCGGCTCGCTCTCCCAGGCCGAGCTCGCCGAGCTCATCGGACAGCTCAAGGGGATGCCCGGCCTGATCAAGGAGACCATCGAGTCCACGGACGCCCGCGTGCAGGCGATCGCGCGCGCCGAGCACAAGGGGCGCTTCTTCCTCTACCTCGGCCGCAACATCGGCCTGCCGGTGTGCCTCGAGGGCGCCCTCAAGATGAAGGAGATCTCGTACATCCCGTCCGACGCCTACGCGGCGGGCGAGATGAAGCACGGCCCGATCGCCCTGCTCGACGAGGAGACCCCGGTGGTCTGCGTCGCGACCGACAGCCCGATCCTCGACAAGATGCTCTCGAACATCGAGGAGGTCCGCGCGCGCGGCGCCGACGTCGTCGCGATCGCCACCGAGGGCACCCAGCGCGTGGCCGACAGCGCCGACCTGACGATCTTCGTGCCGCGCACCGACTGGGTCTTGCAGCCGATCCTCGCCGTGATCCCGCTGCAGCTGCTCGCCTATTACGTGGCGCGCATGCTCGATCTGAACGTCGACCAGCCGCGCAACCTCGCGAAGACCGTCACCGTCGAGTAGTAGCTTCCGCCGTCCGATGTCCTCCCGCCGACCCCTCATGTTCCTGTCCCTGGTCGCCGTGCTCGCGCTCGCGGGTTGCGGTGACGACGACGACGCCGGCGCCGGCCTCGCGTCGTTCGCGCCGCCCGACTCCCCGATCTACATCGAGGCGCGCATCCAGCCAAGCGACGAGCAGCGAGCGGCGCTCGAGGAGCTGGCGGGGCGCTTTACCGAGTTGCCGATCATCGGCGAGGTCGCCGATCCCTTCGCGCTGCTCGAGGAGGAGCTCGACGAGTCGGCGCGCGACGCCGGCGTGGACATCACCTTCGCCGAGGACATCGAGCCCTGGCTGGGCGAGCGCGCGGCCATGGCGGCCGCGCCTGCGGCGCTCTCCGAGGAGACCGACGACGAGGGGTTCGTCTTCGCGCTCGAGGTGAGCGACACCGATCAGGCGCGCGACTCGCTCGAGCGGATCGCGGAGGAGGACGGCGGCGCCGAGGTCGCCGAGTTCGCGGGCGTGGAGGGGATCAAGACCGACGACGACGCGGCCTTCTTCGCGATCGTCGACGACACGCTCGTCTTCGCGCCCACCGAGGCGGACTTCCAGATGGCCGTGGACGCCAACGACGACGATTCCTTGGCGGACTCCGAGAAGCTCGAGGAGGCGTTCGACGAGATCGACGACGAGGACGCGATCGCCCGCGCCTACGTGGACTTCGGCGCGGTCATGGAGACCGTGGCCTCGGAGGAAGGCGACATCGTCGGGCTGGAGAGCGCCAAGGGGATCTTCCCGGAGCTCGACGCCCCGCTCGCGGCCGCCCTCTTCGTTCGCGACGACGGCTTGACGCTCGACGTCTCCGCGCCGGGGACGGCGACGGGGAACTCCGAGATGCTGCGCTCCGCGGCCGCCGACGCCGTCGCCGCTATCGGCATCGCCGATTTGGGCGCGCGCATCCGTGACGGGATCGCGCGGGTCGAGGAGGTCGGTTCCTCCATGGGCGAGATTCCCGAGGGCGGCATCGCGAGTTCGTTCCAGGCGCTGACCGGCGTCTCGCTCGACGACGCCACCGCCGCGCTCGGCGACGGCGTCCTGCAGCTCCTTGGTCAGGTTCCGCAGGACTTCGCCGCGCAGCTGCGCGTGAACAGCGACGGCGACGGCGCCACCGTCGAGACGATGCTCGACGCGCTCGAGAACTTCCTGTCCCGCCAGGACGACACCCGCGTCGGCCCGCCGCTCGAGGCCACCGCCGGCTTCTCCGCACAGCCGGTCGGCGACGCGGGCGAGGGCAGCCCGATCAAGTTCATCGGGGCGCAGACCGACGGTGAGACGATCACGGCGACCGTGGCCAGCGACCTCAACGCCGCGCGCCAGGCGGCGCAGGCGGGCGAGGAGACGCTCGGCGACGACCCCGACTTCCAGGCCGCCACGGAGGCGCTCGGCGATGACTTCGAGCCCACCCTGTTCCTGCGGCCCCGCGCGCTCCTGCGCGGCATCATCGGTGAGTTCTCGGCGCTCGACGTCGTCACGGGTGGCTCGATCGAGGAGGCGGTCCCGCGGTTCCTCGCGCAGAAGCTGACCTGGGCCGCCGCCGGCATGGACGAGGAGGACGAGCGCCTCATCACCAGGATCGTCCTCGGCGTCGACTGAGGCGCCCATGCCAGTCGGCATCGACCTGATCGAGATCGAGCGGGTCGAGCGAGCGCTCGAGCGCCGCCCGGCGCTCGCCGAGCGAGTCTTCACGCCCGCTGAGCTCGAGGCGTGCCGCGCGCGGCCGCGTCCGGGGCGCCACCTCGCGGCCCGCTTCGCCGCGAAGGAGGCGGCGCTCAAGGCGCTCGGCCTGGGCGGCATGCGCCTGCACGAGGTCGAGGTGGTCGGCGGGGGTGAGGAGCCGCCGCGGCTGCAGCTCAGCGGCTCCGCCCGCGAGGCGGCGGAGGCGCAGCGCGTCGAGCTCAGCGTCTCGTTGACGCACTCGCGGGAGCTCGCGGGCGCGGCCGTGCTCGCTGAGCGCCGCGCGGGGGCCTGATCACGGGCCGGGCGCGTCGGTACGCTGCCGCTCGATGGAGGCCTGGCTGCGACCACTCTTCGACGCCCCGGGGATGCGCGCCGCCGACGAGTGGGCGATCGCCGAGCAGGGCGTGCCGTCGCTGCGCCTCATGGAGACCGCGGGCCGGGCGCTCGCCGAAAGGACCCGTGAGCTCGCGGGCCCGGGCTCGATCCGCGTCGTGTGCGGCAAGGGGAACAACGGCGGCGACGGGCTCGTAGCGGCACGGCTGCTCTGCGAGCTCGGCTTCGAGGTGGAGACGCTGCTGCTCTGGCCGGCGGATCAGCTGAGCCCCGACGCCGCCGAGAACCTGCGGCGCCTGCCCGGCGCCGCGATGGAGGTGGGGCCCGAACGGATCGCCGACGCCCTGGCGGGCTCCGGCGCGATCGTCGACGCGATCTTCGGCACCGGGTTTGCGGGCGAGCCGCGCACCCCCGCAAGCGAGGCGATCGAGGCGATGAACGCCGCGGGCGCTCCGATCGTGGCCGCCGACATCGCTTCGGGCGTGGATGCCTCTACCGGCGAGATCGCGGGGGTGGCGGCGCGCGCGACCGCGACCGTCACATTCCACGCGGCGAAGGTCGGCCATCGCATCGCTCCCGGGAAGGCGCACACCGGCGCCCTGCACGTGGCGCCCATCGGGATCCCGCCGGGCGCGCCGGCCGCAGCGCCCGCGGGCGAGATCACCGACGCCGTGCTGGCGGACCTCCCGCGCCGCGGCCCCGCGTCGACCAAGTTCACCTCGGGGCAGGTGCTCGTGCTGGGCGGCTCGCGCGGTCTCACGGGCGCGGTCTGCCTGGTCGCCTCCGCGGCGATCCGGGCGGGCGCCGGATACGCGACGGCGCTCGTCCCGGCCTCGCTCGAGCAGATCTTCGAGGTCAAGCTGACCGAGGTGATGACCCGCGCGCTGCCCGACAGCGACGGAGCTCTCAACGAGGGGGCGGCGGCCGACGCCCTCGCCGCGGCGGAGCGCGCCGACGCCCTGGTCGTCGGGCCCGGCCTGGGCCGAAGCGACGGCGCGTTCGCGGTCGCGCGCGCGGTCGCGCAGGGGGCGGCCGTGCCTCTGGTGCTCGACGCCGACGGGCTCAACGCGCACGCCCAGCGCCTCGACGCCCTCGCCGGGCGCGAGGCCCCGACCGTCTTGACGCCGCACGCCGGCGAGCTCGGCCGGCTCCTCGGCATCGAGTCGCGCGCGGTGGGGGAGCGGCGGCTGGAGTGCGCGCGGCGCGCGGCCGCCGCAGCGCGGGCGATCGTCGTGCTCAAGGGCGACGACACCCTGATCGTCGACGGCCGCGAGGATCCGGACACCGTCGCCGTGAGCGCGCTGCCCAGCCCCGCGCTGGCGACCGCGGGGACGGGCGACACGCTCGCCGGGACGATCGGCGCGCTGATCGCTCGAGGCGTCGAGCCGCTGCGGGCCGCGTGCGCGGCCGTGCACGCGAACGCGCGCGCCGGGCGGATCGCGGCCGAGCGGGTGGGGAGCGCCGAGTCCGTGATCGCGACTGACGTCGTCGCGGCGCTGCCGGAGGCGTTGGCCGAGCCGTGAAGCGCGCCGTCGCCAAGATCGACCTGAGCGCGATCGAGCACAACTGCGCGCTGCTCGCCGAACGTGCCCGGCCGCGCGCCGAGCTCTGCGCCGTCGTCAAGGCCAACGCCTACGGACACGGGATGGAGCCCGTCGCCAAGGCCGCGCTGCGCGGCGGCGCGACGGTCCTCGCCGTCGCCACCGCGAACGAGGCGGCTCAGCTGCGCGGCGCGTTGCCGGACGCACGGATCTTCACGATGGGCTCCCTCTCGCGCTCCGAGGCCGAAATCGCCCTGGGCGCGAGCGCCGAGATCGCGGTGTGGCGAGAGGGCTTTCTCGAGTTCCTCTCGACGCGCGCGCGGGAGCTGGGCGTGCGCCCGCGCGTGCACGTCAAATACGACACCGGCATGGGGCGTCTCGGCGAGCCGGATCCCGACGTCGTGAGCGCGCTCTGCGACGCCGTCGCCGCCGATGACGCGCTGGAGCTAACCGGTGTCTGGACGCACTTCGCGACCGCCGATGAACGCGGGGACGACTTCTTCCCCCGCCAGCTCGAGGCTTTCACCGTGCTCGCCGAGCGGGTGCGCGCGTCACATCCGGGCGTGACGGCGCACGCGGCGAATAGCGCGGCGACCCTGCGCGAGCCGGCGTCGCACTTCGACATGGTGCGCTGCGGCATCGCGATCTACGGCCTCGATCCGTTCGGGGTGGACCCGGCCGAGCACGGTCTGCGCCCTGCGCTCGAGCTGCGCAGCCGCGTCGCCGACGTGAAGCCGTTCGCGAAGGGCACGTCGGCCGGCTACGGGCGCACCTGGCGCGCCCCACGTGAGACGAACGTCGGCGTCGTGCCCATCGGTTACGGCGACGGCTGGCGACGGGGGCTCTCGAACAAGGCCGATGTGCTGATCGGCGGGCGGCGCTATCCGATCGCGGGCACGATCTCCATGGACAACCTCACCGTCGACCTCGGTCCCCATACGACGGTCGAACCCGGTGACGAGGTCGTGTTGATCGGCGCCCAGGGCGAGGAGCGGCAATCGGCGGAGGATTTGGCGCGCATCCTCGAGACGATCAACTACGAGATCACGTGCGGGATCTCCCAGCGCGTCCCGCGCGAGTACGTGGGCGGCGATCGCGCATGAGCCGCAGCCCGCTCAGCGACGCCGAGGTCGTCGGCGTCGCCGGCCGTGCGCTTGCCGGCGAGCGCGACGTGTGGATCGTGGGCGGCGCGGTCCGCGACGCTCTCCTCGGCCGCCCAGTCGTCGACGTCGACCTCGCCGTCCGTCCCGGCACCGAGGAGCGTCACGCTCGGGCGATCGCCCGGGCCGCCGGCGGCGCCGCCTTCCCGCTCTCCGAGGAATTCGGAACCTGGCGCGCGGTGGGCCGCGAGGGCGCCTGGCACGTGGACGTCACGCGGCTGCGCGGCGAGACGATCGACGCCGATCTGCGCGGCCGCGACTTCACGATCAATGCGATCGCGGTGCCGCTGGCCGATCCCGATGGGGAGCCGATCGACCCGACTGGCGGCGTCCACGACCTCGAGGCCGGGGTGCTGCGTGCCGTCGGCGAGCGGAGCTTCGCCGACGATCCGCTGCGGATCCTGCGGGCGGCGCGGTTCGCGTCGGCGCTGGGCTTCGAGATCGATCCCGAGACGCTCCAGCTCGGGCGGGCGGAGGCCGCACGCGCCGGCGAGCCCGCTGGGGAGCGCCAGCTCGCCGAGCTCCGGCACCTGCTCGCCGGATCCGACCCGGCGCGCGGCATCGAGCTGCTCGATGAGCTCGACGCGCTGCCGGCCGCGCTGCCTGAGTTGGCCGACCTGCGGGGGGTGGGGCAGAACCCGAATCACCACCTCGACGTCTTCGGTCATACCCTGGAGGTGGTCCGCCAGACCGTCGCCGTCCAGGCCGACCTCGACCGCTTCGCTCGCGGCGCTGCCGACGGCGCCCGCGACCTGCTCGCCGAGCCGCTCGCCGACGAGTTCACGCGCGGCGTGGCGCTGCGCCTCGGGGCGCTCCTGCACGACATCGGCAAGCCGGCGACCCGGGGAGAGCACTCGGGCTACGTGACGTTCATCGGCCACGACCGGGTCGGCGCCGACATCGCGGGCGAGGTGCTGCGCAGGCTCAAGGCGAGCCGGGCGCTGACGCGCTACGTCCAGGGCCTCGTCCGCCACCACCTGCACCTCGGCTTCCTCGTGCACGAGCGGCCGCTGTCGCAACGTGCGATCTACGACTACCTCTCCCGCTGCGGGGACGTGGCGCCCGACGTCACGCTGCTCACCGTGGCCGACCGGCTTTCGGCGCGCGGCAGCGGCGCCGTGGCCGCGCCCGAGATGATCGAGGCGCACCTCGAGCTGGTCCGCGAGGTGATGCCGGCCGCGCTCGCCTGGCATCGCAACGGCCCGCCCGACCTGCCCCTGCGCGGGGACGAGCTCGCCGCTGCTCTGGGCATCGAGGAGGGGCCCGACCTCGGCCGGCTGATCGGCGAGCTGCGCGCCGCCGTCTACACCGGCGAGGCGACGACGAGGGACGAGGTGATCACCGCCGCCCGCGAGCTGCTGGAGCACGCGCCCGAGGGCGCGGAGTGATCTAGGCTCTAGCCAGCCGTGGCCGAGGAGTGCATCTTCTGCAAGATCATCGCGGGTGAGCTGCCCGGGGAGATCGTCGACTCCGACGAGCGGACGGTGGCCTTCATGGACATCAATCCTGCGACCCCGGGGCACGCGCTCGTCGTCCCCCGCGTCCATTCCACGGACCTCATGGAGATCGCGGACGAGGATCTCGAGGCGACCATGCTTGCGGCTCGGCGGCTGGCGCGGCGCATGGAGGATGCGCTGCGACCCGATGGCTTCAACATCCTGAACGCCTGCCGGCCCGCGGCTTGGCAGACCGTCTTTCACTTCCACCTCCACGTGATCCCGCGCTACGAGAACGATCCGCTCAAGCTGCCCTGGATCCCGCGCGGGGCGGAGGAGGGCCAGATCGCGCAGGTCGCCGAGAAGATCCGCGCGGCGGGCGGCTGAGCCGGATGGCGCCGATCACGGTCAGCTTCGACGGCGACGTCGCCGTCATCACGCTCTCCAACCCGCCGCTCAACCTCTTCGGCGCCGACGCCTTCGACGCGCTCGACGCCGCCGTCGCCGAGATCGAGGGGTCGAGCGCCCGCGCCGCGGTCTGGCGCGCGGAAGGGGAGATCATGAGCGGCGGGGTCGACGTGGCGGTCTTCAACGAGGCCGTTGAGCGCGGCGAGGGGTTCCCCTCGCTGCTCGGGCCGATCCACCGGCTCGAGGCCCTTGAGATCCCGACGCTGGCGCTCTGCCACGGGATCTGTCTGACCGCGGCGCTCGAGGTCGCGCTCGCCTGCGACATGATCTGGGCCGCCGAGTCGGCGCGCTTTGGCCTCGTCGAGCGCGTCGTCGGGCTCACCCCCGGGGCGGGCGGCACGCAGCGGATCGCCGAGCGCGCCGGGCCCGCCCGGGCGCGCGAGTTCGTGATGAGCGGCCGCATGTACGACGCCGCGACCATGGAGCGCTGGAACGTGGTCAACCGCGTCGTCGCCGACGACGAGCTGCACGACAAGGGCATGGCGTTCGCGCGCGATCTGGCCGCCGGACCCACACGCGCGCACGCGATGACCAAGCGCATCGTGCGCGCCTACCTCGACGGCGGGATCGAGGCCGCCGACGAGATCACGCCGGGCGTGTTCTCGGAGCTGTTCGCAACCCAGGACCTGCAGCGCGCCGTGAAGGTCTTCCTCGAGGAAGGGCCCGGCAAGGCCACCTTCGAGGGCCGCTGACCCGCTTGCGCGGGCCGGAACCGCTGCTAGGCTCGTCGCCGCAGATGGCGAAGGAAGAGAAGATCGAGATGGAGGGCGAGGTCATCGAGGCCCTGCCCAACACGATGTTCAAGGTCAAGCTCGACAACGACCACGAGGTCCTCGGGCACATCTCGGGCAAGATGCGCCGCCACTACATCCGCATCCTCCCCGGCGACCGCGTGAAGATCGAGCTCTCCCCGTACGACCTCGACCGCGGCCGCATCACTTACCGCTACAAGTAGCGCCGCGCCCTATGCGGACCGGGCGGCCTCGTAGCGCTTGATGATGTCGAGCGTGGTCTGAAGGTGTCGCACGGTCAGTTCGGCTGCCGCGTCGGCGTCACGGCGCCGGAACGCCGCCATGATCTCGCCGTGTTCGTGGTTGGCGTGCTCGATCTGGGCCGGCTCCGCCTGTAGCGACTTCGCGACCTGTAGCGCAGCGGAGTTCCGGAGGCGACCGATGACGCGCATGAGGCGCGGTGAGCGCGACGCGTCCAAGAGGATCCGGTGGAAATCCCGGTTGAGCTCGACCCAGCGCGCGTCGTCGTCCGTCTCGAGCATCGCATGGTGGATGGCCTCGGCCTTGTCCAGCTCCTCCTCCGTGATCCGGTCAACTGCCTTGCGCACCGCGATCGGATCCAGGGCGATCCGCATCTCATAAAGCTCGACCGCCTCCTCCAGCGTCGGCACGTGCACGGTGGCGCTGCGGTAGGAGTCGAAGTCGACAAGGCCCTCCGCGGCTAGATCGCGCAGGGCCTCCCGGATCGGCGTCCGGCTCACGCCCAGACGCTCGCTCAGGTCGGCGAGCACCAGCGGGGTGCCGGGAGCCAGTACCCCCCCGAGGATCGCGTGGCGCAGGGTCTCAACGACCCTTTCCTGCGCCGTCTGATGCCCGAGGCCATCCAGCATCGGCAGGGAGGAGGACGAAGAGGCTTCAACCATCATGTGACATATGGTATACCATCGACCACATGCTTAATGACACAACCGCCAAGGTCGTATCGGACG
>CBFGWL010000085.1:0-11823 GCA_965652565.1 uncultured bacterium | reverse complement strand
AGATCGCAGTTAAGACGACGGCATCGTCGTAAGCGCGAACTCGCGGGAGCGCGGTTCACGAGTGCGTGATTTCGACGATGGGGTCGTCGTATTCGCGACTTCGCGCGAGCGGGCCGCGCGAACCCGCGATTACGTCACGCAGCGCAACGAGATCACCGCTTCGATCCGACCCCTCCCGCGAACCCGCGATCTCGTCACATAAGGGAGCGAGATCACGGGTTCGATCGCAAGCCGAGAGACGAACCCGCCATCCCGTCACCCGCGACCGCCCCCCGCCCGCCCGTCCGTCCGCCGCAACGTTCAGCCCTAGTCGCCGGATATCGAACACGTGGGCTGAACGACCGTGCCATCGGCCGCGCCCTGCACGACGTTCAGCCCTGATCGCCGGAAATCGACTAGGTGGGCTGAACGTCGGCGTTGACGCTGGCGTTTCGCGCCTGGTTTAGCCGTAGTCGCCGGATTTCGACTACGAGGGCTGAACGTCGGGGCCGCCGGCCGCACCCCGCGCGAGCTTCAGCCCTGGTCGCCGGTTTTCGACTACGTGGACTGAACGACCGTGCCGCCGGCCACGTTTCGCGAGACGTTCAGCCGTGGTCGTCGGTTTTCGACTACGTGGGCTGAACGTCGGGGATGCCGCCCGCGTTTCGCACGACGTTCAGTTCTCATCGCCGGTTTTCGAACACGTGGGCTGAACGTCGGCGTTGGCGGGCGGCACGGCGCGCGCCGTGTGCCCCGAGGCGCGCGCCGTGTGCCCCAAGCCACACGAGAGACGCTGCGAACCCGCGCCCCCGCGAGCTCTCTCCCTCTTACTTGCCCATCAACCCGGCCCGTGCCCGCGCGGAGCGCCCCGGCTCCGCCGCCGCCAACGCTCGGGTCACGCAACGACCCCCGGCTTCGCCCGCCGCCACCAACGCCCGGGCGGCGGCCACTAAGTGGAGCCGCTCTTACAACAACCCCTCCCGGGCCGCATATGCCACGGCGGCCGCGCGGGATGGGAGGTCCAGCTTCGTCCGGATGTTCGCGATGTGGCGGTGCACGGTGTGGGGGCTGACGATGAGCTCTTCTGCGATCTGGGCGTCGCTCATGCCGCGCGCGACCAGGCGCAGGACCTCGATCTCGCGCGCAGTGAGCTCGCCGAGACCTCGGCGCTCGCGCGGCTCGCTCCGCTCGAGCAGCTCGGCGGCCCGTTCGGCGTCGCGCGTCGCGCCGAGGCGAGCAAAGGTCTCGCGCGCCGCGCGGGCTGTCGGCTCGGCGTGCTCGTTACGGCCGAGCGCGAGCAGCGTCCGCGCGAGCCCCAACCTCGCGAGCGCGGCGTCGTACGGTGCGGCGCCGTCCTCGAAGTCGTCGATCGCGTCCTCGTAGCGCCGGCGCGCGCCTTCGTGGTCGCCCGCGCGATCCGCGACGTCGGCTGCAGCGGCGGCGGCCCGCGCGCGCAGGTAGGGGGTCGAGTAGTGGCCGGCGGCGCGCTCGAGCACGGCGATCGCTTGCTTTGCCGCATCGGCTTCGCCGCGCGCCGCGCGCGCCCGGGCGAGCAGCTCGAGCGCCGGCATCCGGTCGAGCAGGGAGGAAGCCGGGAGCCGCCTGAGGGCGCGCTCGGCGAGCTCGACGGCTTCGATCGCGTCGCCGGCGTCGAGCGCGAGATTGCCGAGCCCGACCAACCCGGCAGGGCCGGAGCGCTCGAAGAGCTCACGCGCTTCGTCGGAGTGCCCTTGGCGGGCCCGCAGCTCCGCGAGGCGGACCAGGCCGGCAGCCGCCATTCCCGGCCGTGACGCCGCGAAGTCCTCGAGGGCGGCAGCGAGCTCGGCCTCGGCGGCGTTCCACTCGCCCCGCGTCGCGAGGATCCGTCCGTAGCTCGTACGGCACACGCCCACCAGCTGGCGACCGCCCCAGCGCTCGGTGAAGCGCCGCATCACGGCGCACCACTCCGCGGCGCGGGCGAAGTCGCCGACGCTCTCGCAGGCCGAGACCAGGCAGCAAAGCGTCCACCCCGACGCGAGCGGGGCCTCCAGCTGCTCGCCCACCGCGATCACTGACGCCTCGTCGAGGCGCCGCATGCCCTCCTCCAGCTGGCCGGCGCCGACCATCGCAACGCCCTCGAGCGCCAGGCCGACGGCCTCGAGGTCGGGACTCTCCAGCCGCCGGCCCAGTGACGCGGCGCGCTCGGCCGCAACTAGGCAGGCATCGCGGTCCGCGTCGAGGTTCAGGGCGAAGTCGGCATCGGTGAGCGCGAGCCACCCATGCTCGACACCCTCCGGCTCATCATCGAGGAGCCGGTGCGCGCGCTCGAGCCACCCGCGCGCCAGCGCGAGCTCGCCGCGGAACTCGCGAAAGTCGGCGGCGAGCCAGGTGGCGACGCGCCCCGCGCCGATGTCATCGCCGCGCTCCCGGTAGGCACGGTAGGCACGCTCCCGCGAGTCGAACGTCGCGTCGGCGTCGGCCAGCCACCAGGCGGCCCAGCCGAGCCCCTCGAGCGCCTCGGCCGAGTTCCCTTGCTGCAGGGCGCGCTCGAAGCAAGCGCGCGCCGCCCGCCAGTTCCCCGCCGTCAGCTCATCATTGCCGGCGCGCAGCAGCTCATCGTCGAGGCGGTTGGAAAGCGCCATGGCCGTGCGCGAGCGTAACGCTGGCCACCCTGCCCCGCCAAGGGCGATTACGCCCCCGGCGCGGCGGGTACGCGCCCGGCGTGACCAAGGTCTTGTTCATCCCGGTCTCCGTAATCAGCGGCTTCCTCGCCGGACTGATCGGCAAGAAGGTCTTCGGGCTGATCTGGGGGAAGATCGACGACGAGGAACCGCCCGCGCCGGAGCATCGCTACATCAACCTGCAGCGCATGGCGCTGGCACTGGCGATCGAGGGGGCGATCTTCACGCTCGTCCGCGGCGCCGTTGATCACGCGATGCGCGTCTGGTTCTACGGCAAGACCCGCCGCTGGCCGGGCGAAGAAGAGCCCGACCCCGCCTGAAGTACCGGCACCAGCGGCCCCGGTGAATCCGGGCAGGGCCCCGTGGGTAGCTGTTGGGTGAAGGACGCGCACGCGACTTTCAACCCAGCGAAAGGAGTCCCGATGGCGGAACTGGACGGCAAGCGGATCGCATTTCTGACGGCGAACGAGGGGGTCGAGCAGGTGGAGCTGGAACGGCCCTGGCAAGCGGCCGAGCAGGCCGGCGCCCAGCTCGAGCTGCTGGCGCCCGAGGCCGGCAAGGTCCAGGCGTTCAACCACCTCGACAAGGCGGACGAATTCGAGGTCACCAAGCCCGTGGGCGAGGCGAGCGCCGACGACTACGACGGCCTCGTGCTGCCCGGGGGCGTCGCGAATCCGGACGCGCTGCGCCTGGACGAGCAAGCGGTCGCCTTCATCCGCGACTTCTTCGAGCAGGGCAAGCCCGTTGCCGCGATCTGCCACGCGCCTTGGGTGCTCGTCGAGGCCGGCGTGGTCGAAGGCCGCGAGCTGACCTCGTGGCCCAGCCTGCAGACCGACATCCGCAACGCGGGCGGCAACTGGGTCGACCGCGAGGTCGTCGTCGACAGCGGCCTGGTCACCTCGCGCAAGCCCGATGACCTCGACGCGTTCTGCGCGAAGATGGTCGAGGAGATCGCCGAGGGCGTACACGCTGAGCAGCGCGAGAAAACCGCTGCGAGCTGAGTCCCGAGCGAGCCCGATCTACCCCCGCCCCAAGTTTCGTTTTCCCCCGGCGGGGGTAGCTCAGGGCTACGGGTCGGTGAGTGACCCATCGAACCAAACGCTTCCCGGCCCAAGTCCATACGACGCGGCACCGCCCTTCGAACCGGACCGACGTCAGGACTACATCCTCACAAGGAGGGGACCCTTATGCCCGCACGCAACCCTGGCGTTGACGCGTCGAAGACGAGTACCCGAAAGCAGCTCGGCGACCCCACGCCCGACCAGCTGACCAGCCCGGGATTCGGACTGCAATCCGAGGAGGTCCTCCTCGAGCGCTACGTCAAGGCGCCCACGCCCGCGCTCGAGAACGAGCTCGTGCAGAGGTTCCTTCCCTTGGCTCGCTCCCTGGCGATGCGCTACCGCGGCGGGGTTGAGCGCACCGAAGATCTAGTGCAGGTCGCGAGCCTCGCGCTCGTCAAGGCGCTGCGTGGCTACGACCCCGAGCGCGGCCGGCGCTTCGCCGCGTACGCGGCCCCGACCATCCTCGGCGAGCTGCGGCGACACTTCCGCGACCACGCCTGGCGCCTGCACATGCCGCGCAGCCTGCAGGAGCGCGCCCTGGAGGTCGAGCGGGCATCGTCCGGCCTCGCCGACGAGCTCGGCCGCTCGCCCACCGTCGCAGAGCTCGCCGAGCGCCTCGACATCGACGAGGAGGATGTCCTCGACGTCCTGCAGGCGCGCGAGTCCCAGCGGACACTCTCGCTCGACAAGCCGCTGCGCGCGGACGAGGCCGATTCGGTTGCCGCCGTCGAGACGATCGGCAACCCCGACGGCGGCTTCGACGCGATCGAGTCGCAGATCGCCGCCGAGACGTGCGCCGACCTCGACGATCGCGAGCGCATGGTGCTCGCCCTCCGCTTCAACGAAGAGCTCAACCAGTACGAGATCGGCGAGCGTCTCGGGATCTCCCAGATGCAGGTCTCACGCGTGTTGCGCAGGGCCCTCGCCAAGCTGCTCGAGGCGGTGCAGGGCGACGAGTCGCCCGACGGTCGAAAGACGTTCGAGGAGACCAGGCGCGACGCCCGCTTCCCCCACGGCCGCGCCCGGCGCCGGCCGCGGCGCGCCCCCCGCAACCACGCCACCACCTAGGCCGCCGGGGCCTGCCATGCGGGTCCTAGTAATCGGCGCGACCGGGAACGTCGGGACGAGCGTCGTCCCGGCGCTCTCCGCGCTCGACGAGGTCGACGAGATCATCGGCGCCTCACGCCGGCCGGCCCGGCTCGAGGCCGCGAAGGCGACTTGGGGTCGGCTCGATCTCGTGAGCGACGACATCGAGCCCGCGCTGGAGGGCATCGACGCGGTGGTCGACCTGGCCTGGGCCATCCAGCCCTCGCGCGACGGCGACACGCTGCGGGCCGTGAACGTGACCGCACGCGAGCGCCTGCTCGCCGCGATCGCCGCCGCGGGCGCGCCCGCCCTCATCTACAACTCGTCGGTGGGCGCCTACTCGCCGGCTCGCGCGGCGGACGCATTCGTCGACGAGGGTTATCCAACCGACGGGATCCCCACGAGCTTCTACTCGCGCCACAAGGCCGAGGTCGAGCGGCTACTCGATCGCTTCGAGCGCGAGCATCCCGCGGTGCGGGTCGTGCGGTTCCGGCCGGCGCTGATCTTCAAACGGGAGGCAGCGAGCGAGATTCGCCGCTACTTCGCCGGCCCCTTGCTGCCAACCCCGCTGCTGCGCAGAGGGCGCCTGCCGCTCCTGCCGATACCGAGGGGCCTGCGCATGCAGGCGGTGCACGCCGACGACGTCGGCTGCGCTCTCGCCGCTGCGGTCGTGCGCCCCGAGGCCCGCGGCGCCTTCAACCTCGCGGCTGAGCCCGTGCTCGGCCCACGGGAGCTGGGCGAGGCGCTCGGCGCGCGGCCGGTCTCCGTGCCGTCGGGTCTGGTCCGCAGGCTCGCCGGCGTCACCTGGCGCGCGCGGCTGCAGCCCTCGCCGCCCGGCTGGCTCGACATGGGCATGCAGGTGCCGTTGCTCGATGCCACGCGCGCCAGGGCGGAGCTCGATTGGGAGCCGACGCGCTCGTCGACGGATACGTTGCGTGAACTGCTCGACGGGATGGCGGACTCCGCGGGCATCGCGACGCCCCCGCTCGACCCCCAGGCGAGCGGGATGTTGCGTGCCGACGAGTTCCGCAGCGGCGTCGGCGGACGCCTGCACGGCCGCGGGGGAGCCCCCCGTTACTGAGGGCCAATAAGCTGGCTTAAAGCGGAACCCCACCAGACACTCAAGGAGCGCATAGATGCCCTACGAGGTACCTGATCTTCCGTATCCCTACGACGCGTTGGAACCGCACATCGACGAGCAGACGATGCGGATCCATCACGACAAGCATCACCAGGCCTACGTGGACAAGGCCAACGCCGCTCTCGAAGGCACGGAGTGGGCGGATCGCGACGTGAACGAGGTTCTCCAGAACCTGGACAGCCTGCCCGAGGACATCCGCGGCGCAGTACGCAACAACGCCGGCGGCCACTCGAACCACACGTTCTTCTGGCAGATCATGGGCCCCAACGGCGGCGGTGAGCCGAGCGGCGAGCTCGCCGACGCGATCAACGAGAAGTTCGGCTCGTTCGATGCCTTCAAGGAGGAGTTCAAGAACGCCGGGGTCGCGCGCTTCGGCTCCGGCTGGGCCTGGCTCGTCTACGACGGTTCCGGGCTCGCGGTCGTCTCGACGCCCAACCAGGACTCCCCGATCTCCGACGGCCAGACGCCGCTGCTCGGCGTCGACGTCTGGGAGCACGCCTACTACCTGAAGTACCAGAACCGCCGCCCGGAGTACCTGGACGCGTTCTGGAACGTCGTCAACTGGGACGAGGTCGCCCGCCGCTACGCCGAGGCGAAGGGCTGAGCCCGCCGCCGGCGACAGCGAACTGAGCGAACGGGGCGCCTACGGGCGCCCCGTTTTCGTTGGGGAACGAGATCCCCCGAGCACGGGGCCCCATCTTCGTACGCTGCGCGCATGGCGTTCGAGGTCGTGCGCGCCGACTTGCTGCGCCACTGTGATCCCAGCCGGCCCTACCAGGAAGTCGCCTGGGACTGGGGGACCGTGATCGCGGCACTGAGCCGCGCCGAGACGTGGGCCGTGCTCGAGTACCGCTTTCGGCGATGGGGGAAGACGCTGCCGGCGCCCTGGAGGCAGGCCATCGCGATCCTCGGTGGGCTCACCCGCCGGATACTGGAGGCCATGACGGGGATCCAGCTCGCGGGCCGGGCGCGGATCGGCCCCGGACTCTACGTCAACCATCTCGGCGGCACCGTCGTGGGGTCGGCTGTCGTAGCCGGCGAGAACCTAAACCTCTCACACGGCGCCACGCTGGGCGATCACCGTGGCAGTCCGCGCCTTGGGGACTGCGTGTTCGTCGGGCCCGGCGCCCGTGTGTTCGGGCCGATCAGGATCGGTGACAACGTCGCGATCGGTGCCAACGCCGTGGTGGACTTCGACGTGCCTGCGGGCGCGATCGCCGTGGCAACTCGCGCTCAGGTGATCGAGGGGCGCCCGAACATGCGAGACCCTGTGCCGGATGACGTAGCTCGCGAGCGCTAGGACGCCACGTGCGCGTCGGCGGCGCGCACCAGCTCCGGCAGCTCGCGCAGGCCCTCGGTGCCCGGCTTGGGCGGGATGTGCGCCATCGCGCGCTCGGCGAGCGCGGTGATCGTGAGCGAGGGGTTCACGCCAGGGTTGGCAGGCACGGCCGAGCCGTCGCAGACCAGCATGTTCTGGTAGCCGAAGACGCGATGGCGCTCGTCGATCACGCCGCTTTCGGGATCGGCGCCGATCACCGCGCCGCCGAGGATGTGCGCGGTGCTCGGGATGTTGAGCACCGCCTCGGTGATGCCGCTCTGCGCCGTGCCGCCGAGGCGCTCGGCGAACCACTCCGCTGCCTGGTTCGCGACGGGGATGAAGGTGGGGTTGGGCCGGTTGGGATCCTGCTGCGTTTGCAGCCGCACCCGTTTGCTCAGGCCGAACCAGCGCCGCTTCGGCACGAGCCGCAGCGCGTTGTCCAGCGACTGCATCACGAGCAAGATCACGGTTCGCCGCGACCAGCCGAACGGCCAGAGGCTGCGCAGGAACTTGAGCGGGTGCCGCAGCACCTGGCCGAGCCACAGCACGGGGCGCGTGAAGCGAGTCCCCTTGCCGGTGAGCAGCGTGAACAGGAGGCTCATCGAGTCCCCGCCCCCGCCGTAGGTGACGACCTCGATGTGCGTGTCCGGGTCCGGGTAGATGCTCGAGGTGATCGCCACGGTCTCCGTGAAATCGCGCTCGTCGTCCGGCGCGGTCACGGCCAGGATCGACTCGCTGTTCGTGCGGACCAGATGTCCGAGCCGGTCTGAGATGCGCGGCAGCGAACCCGATTGCTTGCAGTTGCGCAGCAGCTTGTTCGTGCCGAGTGCCCCGGCGGCGATCACGATCCCACGAGCGCGGATCGTGCGCCGCTGCTTGCGGACCCAGGCGCCCGACCGCTCGGTGACGAGCTCGTAGCCACCCGCGCCGTCGGAGCCACCGAGCGGCTTGATGTCCACCACGGTGCGCTCGGACTGCACCTGCACGCCAAGCTTCTCGGCGAACCACAGGTAGTTCTTGCGCAGCGTGTTCTTCGCGCCGTGACGGCAGCCGACCATGCATTGGCCGCAGCGCACGCAGCCGGTGCGGCGCGGCCCCTCGCCGCCGAAGTAGGGGTCGTCGACCTCCTCGCCCTCCGGGCCGAAGTAGATCCCCACGCGCGTGTTGGTCCACGTGTCCGCGACGCCGATTTCCTTGCCGAACTCGTAGAGGAGCTCGTCGGCCGGGCCGCGGCCCTCATACGTGGTGACGCCGAGCATGCGCTCGGCCGTGTCGTAGTGCTCGGTGAGCTCACGCTCCCAGTCCTCGGCGAGACCCTCCCATTGCGGGTGCGTGAAGAAGGCGGGCCGTGCGCGATAGAGCGTGTTGGCGTAACCGAGGCTGCCGCCGCCGACACCGCTGCCGGACACGATGAAGACGTCCTTGAAGGCGGTCATCCGGAAGATGCCGCGCAGGCCGATCTTCGGCATCCAGTAGTAACGCCGCAGCTGCCACGTGGTCTTGGCGAAGTCGGCGTCGTCGTAACGCCGCCCGCTCTCGATGACGCCGACCGAGTAGCCCTTCTCGGCGAGTCGCAGGGCTGAGACGGAGCCCCCGAAGCCCGAGCCGATCACCACCCAGTCGAAGTCGTAGGACTCCGCTGACACGGTGTCAGTCACACTGCGACTCTATCGAGTCAGCGGCGCGAACCCGGCCGCTCGCGCGTACAGGACGTAGAGCCGAAAGCCCGCCGCGAAGCTCTCGGAGCAGGCGTTGTTGAAGACCTGCATCGCCTCCTCGTCGGTGAGCGGCGGGGCCTTCACCGGCCCGTCCTCGAGGTTGATCTGGCGGCGGATCTCCTCGATCGTCGCGAGCTTCTCCGCCTCGTCGCCCTTCACCCAATCGCGACACTGCACCAGCGGGGCGACGGAGCCGGCCCGCTCCTGGCCGAGCGGCTTGGCCTCGGGCTCGCCACCGCCGTCGTCCGATCCGCAAGCGGCGAGCGCCAGCGCCGCGGCGGCCGCTGCCACGAGCGAGACGGAGGCCCTACGGGCGGTTGGCGAACGCCTCGGGCGTCTTACCCGCCTCATCGAGCCTCTCCTTGAGCTCCTGCGCCTCCTCGCTGCGGGCCCACTTGCGCGCGCTTTCGAGCCAGGCGCGCTCCTCCCGGCGGGCCGCCGGCGTGTGCGGCCGCGGGGGCATGTCGAACCAGTAGCAGAGCGGGCGATCCGCGCTCGTCTCGCCGCGCGACCACATCGAGCAGTCGAGGAGCACGGCCTCCTTGATCAGGTCGCTCGTGCCGATGCTGAGGAGCGGGGAGCAGTCCGGGGGGAGCGGGTCGGGCGGCAGGCCGGCCCCGGAGCCGGTGACGGTCGCTGAGGTGCCGTCCCAGCCGGTGTTCTTGTACCAGCAGTTGCCGGTGTTGCCGAGGAACTCGTCCCACCAGAAGTCGACGCCGTTCGGCAGGGCCTTCGCCTTGCGCGGGCCGGTGACGTTGCCGAACTTCTTGACCTTCTTCGGCCACTTGAAGTTCGGCGGCACCTGACCCATGCGGTTGTGGTGGTAGCGGTTGCCGCACGAGGTCATCGCCAGCAGGTAGGTGATGGTGCCCTCGCACGAGGCGCCGGGGTTGATGTCGCCCTCGGGCTGACCCGCGACCAGGTCCGGGACAGCCATGAGCACTGTGCCGTGGCGCCAGTTGTCGAAGATCCAGTTGTGGTGGACGCGGCCGTTGTTCATGCCGGGCCAGACGATCCCGGTGCCGATCGGCATCGGCACCAGCGGCTCCACGGGCGGGTTCGGGCGGTAGAGGTTGAGGTTGTTCGAGTAGATGTAGTTGCGGTCGATGACCATGCTGTCGGCCGGGTAGCCCGGGTGGCCGGGGGCCGACAGCGTGTCCGAGGAGATCCCCGCCGCGTTGCCGTAGATGTGGTTGCGGGTCAGGCGCACGGCGTTACCCATTGACCCTGAGTAGCCGAGGGTTGAGCCGCGCAGGTCGCACTTGCGGATGACCGTGTTGATGCGCGACTTGCCATAGAAGTCCTCGCGTACCTGCTCGCCGGTCTCTGGCGCGGCCCCGGGATAGACGACCGAGTCGCCCGCGCCCATGCCCTCGCAGTTCTGGACGACGTTGTGGTCGGTCGTGAAGCTCAGATGCCCGTAGTCGGCGGCCCAGTAGAACTTCGTCTTGTCGAGCAGGACGCCGTCCGTCTCCTCCGTGTAGAAGGCGTGCTCGAGCGCGCCGCGCATCAGGAAGTTGCGCCCTACGAACCCGTCGGAGCGGTCCGTGCGCAGCACCACGTGCTTCGCGTAACCGGACGGCTTGGCCTCCGGTCGCTTGGGGTTCTTGTAGCCGAACCCGGCGTCGATGATCACGTCCTCGGGCTTGGGGCCCGAGCCCTCCATCTGCAGGTTGCAGCGCACGCAGCGGCCGAGCTCCTGTTTGGGGATGCCGTGGCGGTCGCTGCGCGGGACGGGCAGCGGCTTGCCCTTCACGGCTCGGCCCTGCACGTAGACGAGGTTCTGGTCGTTCGGGCAGGTCGCCTGGTACTCGTAGCTTGGCGCGAGCGCTCCGCTCGAGTCCTGCTGGAGGAGGGAGGGGGTGCACTTCGGGTCGTTCGTCGGCGCCTTGCGCGAGCGCGGCTCCGTGTAGCGGCCGGGCATGATCACCACGCGGTCGTTGTTGCCCGAGGCGTTTACAGCGGCCTGGATTGAGTGGAAGCGGCACATCTTCGCCAGGGCCCGGTTGATGCGGAGCATCCGCTTCGCGCGCTTCGCCGTGTAGCGGATCTTGGGCTGGCTGGGCCGCAGGTGGAAGCCCTTGGTACGCGCCGAGCGAATCGAGCGCTGCGCGAGACGCAGCGACTGCGCGCCGTTCTCGCCCTTACAGACCACGCGGACCTCACCGGGGCCCGCGCCGGTAACCGCGGAGGCGAGCGAGCGGGCCTCGGGGACCTTGCCGCCGGCGGGCGGCTTCACGGAGCGGTCGGGGCGGGGATCCGGCCAGTAGGACGGCCGCTCGAGGTGCGCGAGCGCCGGAACGGCAACGGCGGCGGCGGTGACGAGCGCGAACAGCGTCGCGAAGAACGAATACCTGGCCCTTGAACCCCTCAACTCCTAGCCCTTTCCCTATACCCCAGCTAACCGCGCCAACGTAACCCACGGAGTGCCGGTATGCGCCGGTTGTCCGGGCACGGCGCCGCTCAGAACGCGTCTTAACCTGAACTCAAGAAAGACCGCCGCAAAACCGCTTGCCGATGCGGTTTCGGGGGTGCGGTTGTCCTTTGACACCCGTTCGCGGCCCCTGGTACGTTCGCCGAGCGAGTCGTCGGGACGGCTCGCGGTTAGGGGATGAACAGGTGCGGAGCACAGTGAGAGGCTCGGCAGCGTTGGGCCGGGTTGCAGCCGTTCTCGCCGTCGCCATCGTGACGGTGGCGCTCGTCGTGCTCCTCTCGAGCGCCGACGACGAGTACGAGGTAACGGCCGAGCTCGAGAACGCCAGCCAGCTCGTCAAGGGCAACGAGGTCGTCGTGGGCGGCCTGGGCGCCGGCTCCATCACCGACATCAAGCTCGCCCCCGACGGCGGCGCCGAGGTCACCT
>CBFGWL010000084.1:0-12297 GCA_965652565.1 uncultured bacterium | reverse complement strand
TGCGGCAGGTGCGGATCGTTGGCTGAGGCTTCGCTCGGCCGGTCTGCGCGCGCCGCGCCTCAGATGACCACTGGAGTCCAGTAGTCGCCTACGGGTTTCTTGTCCGCGGGCGCCCGATAGCGTCCACCCGACATGGGGTTGAGGGTGAGATCGATGGGGGTAGCGACGCTCGCGCTATTCGCGGGCGTAGCCGTCGCGGCTCCGGAGCGCGCCTCGGCCGCCCTCTGCCCGGGCGCGGGCGCTGAGATCACGCCGGCGAACATCGCCGAGGCGGAAACCGCCCTGCTGTGTCTCACGAACGTCTACCGCGCCGAGCGCGGCGTTCCAGTCCTGACGCACGACCCGACCTTGCGCGCTGTCGCCAGGGCGCACAGCCAGGACATGATCGACCGTGACTTCTTCGATCACGTGAATCCCGACGGCGACGGCCCCACCGACCGTGCGCAGGCTGCGGGCTATCCGGGCTCGGTCGGCGAGAACATCGCCATCTGGCCGAGCCCGCCGCCCAGCGCGCGTAGCTTCTTCAGCCTGTGGCGTAAGAGCCCCGGCCACCACCGCAACCTCCTCGACCTCCACGGCGTCCGGACGCGAACCGCGGGCATGGGGTTCGCCGTCGGCGGTGGCGTTTACCTGGGCACCCAGATGTTCGGGACGGTCGCGAACGGCGGCACGGACACGGCGCTCAACTGTCCGGGCGCTCGCGAGAACAAGCGCGCCAAGCGCCGCGCGCTGGACCGTGCGCGGAAGCAGGCGAAGCGGCAGAGGCGCGCGGTGAGGCGCGCCGGCACCGCGAAGGCCAAGAAGCGCGCGAAGCGCGGGGTCAAGGAGGCTCGCAAGAAGGTCAAGGCGGCCAAGAGGGAGGCCAAGAAAGCGGGGCGGGTTGTGAACGCGGCGTGCGACTGACGCCCCAGGCCGGGCGAGTTTCACGGATCGCGCCGACAGCGAGCGCCGTTCCAAGCGGGTTTCGATTGCGCTGAGATGCCGTCCGTTCGCGGAGGCACGGCTCACGGCAGCGCCGCGCGCGTTAAATTCATCGGGAGCTGATCGGACGCGGCGCAGCGACAGGGGTTATCAGGGGGGCGGAGTCAGGGGCATGGCTAGGCACCTGGCCTTTCGTAGCGCGGCAGGACGAGGTCAGCTTTCTGCGGCGTTCGCTCGACGACCGCGATGTCAGGGCGGTCCTCGTCGTCGGTCCCGCGGGGGTCGGCAAGTCGCGCCTCGTGCGCGAGGCATTCGCCACCGCGCCGGCAACGGTGTTCGCCACGGCTACCACGGCCGCGGCCTCGATCCCCTTCGGCTGCTTGAGCGAGGTCATCCCGGATCCCCCGCCGGAGACAACGGACCGCTTCTCGATGTTCACGACGATCGCGCAGCGGCTCGCCGAGCTCGGCGGCGACGACAGGCCGGCGCTCGTCATCGATGATGCGCATCTCCTTGACCTGAGCGGCGCGGCGCTCGCCTTCCACCTTGCCAACGCAAACGCGGCGTTCGTCTGCGCGGTTGTCAGGGAGGACGCGGTGCCGCCGGACGCGATCACCGCGCTTTGGAAGGAGCTGGACGCGCCACGGCTCGACCTGGCCGAGCTCGGATCGGCGCAGGGGCAGGAAGTGCTGGAGCTGGCGCTGGGAGCACCGGTGGATCACCATTCCGCCCGCGCGCTCTGGCAGGCCGCCGCGGGCAACCTCCTTTTCATGAGGGAGCTCGTCGTCGCGGCGCTCGGCGACGGCACGCTCGCCAAGGCGGAGGGGATCTGGCGCTGGAGCGGGCGCATCCCGCGGAGCATGCGGCTCGCCGAGCTGGTCGAGGCAGGGATCGGCCGGTTGAGCGCCTCTGAGCGGGAGGTGCTCGAGATACTCGCGCTTGCGGAGCCCCTGGAGCTCGGGGCGCTCGAGGAGTTCTCCGCCGACGGGCGGATCACGGAGCTTGAGCGTCGCGGGGTCATCGTCGTCGCAACGGAGGACGGGCGGCGGATGGCGCGGTTCGCGCATCCGCTCTACGGCGAGGTCGTCAGGCAGCGTGTTCCGGTGACCAAGGCGGCGGCCGTACGCCGCCGCCTCGCAGATTGGGTTGAAGCGCGGGGCATGACGAGCCGGAGCGACTTGATGCGAGTTGCGACTTGGCGCCTTGAGGCGGACGGGGATGGGGATCCGGACATGCTCACCGCGGCGGCGCGCAGGGCGACGCGAGCATTCGACGCCGATCTGGCGGTGCGACTCGCGGGGGCGGCGCAGGACGCTGGAGGTGGGTTCCCCGCCGCGCTCGCTCTGGGCGAGGCACTGATCGCGAAGAACCGCTTCGAGGCCGCCGAGGCGGCGCTGGCCCCCCACGCCGCCGAAGCGCTACAGAGCGCGCACGCCCGCCACTACCTCTTCCAGCGCGTGCTGGCCCTGCACTGGGGGCTGGGGCGCTCCAACGAGACGGACCTCATGCTCAGAGAGGCGCGGCAGGCTAGCGCGGACCCCCAGTGGCGGGCGCAGATCGACGGGCTCCGCGCTCAGGTGCTGGCTTTTGACGGGCCGCTCGACGAAGCGGTTGCCTTGGCGGAGCCGATCATCGCCACCGGTGACGCCGACCGCTGGGCGCGCCTGTACGGAATCTCCGCAATAGCGACACACCTGATCTGCGACGGGCGCACCGACGACGCCGTCGCCGTGCTTCGTCCGTACTTCGAGATCGCGCTCGAGCTCGCCGAGGGCTTCCCTCATGGCCCCGCCTGGATCACCGCGCTTCACACGATGGCCCTTGCGTACGCGGGGCGGCTCAAGGAGGCGGAGGATGCGATGAGCGGGCTGTTGGCGCTGGCCGCGAGCGTGGGCGACGAGCAAGCGCGGGGTGGGTCATTAGTCGGGTCGGGAATCCTCGCGATGCTGAGGGGCGAGCTCGAGACGGCGGAACGGCTCCTGCGAGAGGGGATCGCCCCCCTCCGGGGCTCGGATTTGGCCGGGCTGCTGCCGTGGGCGTACTTCCTGCTAGCTCGCGTGGCGGGCGAGCGTGGCGATGGGGCCATGGCGACCGCGGCCCTCTCGCAGGGGGAAGCGCTGGCGGCCGAGCGTCCCCGTCAGCGCCTGTTTGCGCACGACTTGGTCGCGGGCCGTGCCTGGGCCGCCGCCAGCAACGGGGAGCTCAGCCGTGCGCAGAAGATCGCGCTGGACGGCGCTGCCGATGCTGGCGCCCTGCGCCTGCAGCGCGCCTTTGCGCTCGTGACCGCGCTGCGGCTCGGCGTCCCGCCGAGGCGGGCTGCCGCCCAGCTCGTCAGCGTCGCGGGCTCGGTGCAGTCCGATCTCTTGCGCGACTACGCGGACTGGGCGGCAGCCCTCCTCGACGGGTCGGGGGCGGCCTTGACGGCGGCGGCGGCCAGGCTCGCCGAGCGCGGCCTCGGCGTGCACGCGGCTGAAGCCCACGCCGCGGCCGCAGAGGCGTACGCGGACGAAGGGCGCTCCGACTCGGCGCGCCGCAGCGCCGCGGCTTCGGCCAGCGCCCTGGAGCCCGGCTCGGCGGCGCGCACGCCGGGGCTCGCGCACGCGCTCGCGCCCGAGCTCACTCAGCGCGAGCGGGAGATCGCCGAGCTCGCGGCGCGCGGCAGCTCGAACGCGGAGATCGCCGAAAAGCTCGTGGTCTCGATCCGCACCGTTGAGTGGCACCTGCAGAAGGCATACGGCAAACTCGGGATCCGGCGGCGCAACCAGCTCGCCGGGGTCTTGGGAATCGACGCCGAGGCTTAGAGTCAGGCGGGGACTCGCAAGGCAGCACGTAAGGCGCTGCGCTGGGGCGGAGCCAGCGCCCAGGTGCAGGTGCTCGCCAAGGCACCCGGTGATCCGCCCGCGAGTGCAGCAGGGGGGCGAAGATCGCGCGCTGACGGCGGGGGTGAGCTGGCCGCGCCGATCTCCCGCTCGCCCCATAAGCTCCACGCCGGATAGCGAGCATCTGGTAATGCGGCAGGGCACGAGGCAAGGGAGGCTGCTCGAGCGCGACGGGGAGCTTGATGAGCTGGCGCAGCTGGTGGCGTCGGCGGCGGAGGGGGCCGGTCGTCTCGCCGTGGTCGAGGGACCGGCCGGGATCGGCAAGTCGACTCTTTTACGATCGCTCGGCGAGCGCGTCGCCGCGAAGGCACGCGTGCTCTGGGCTACGGCCTCGCCGCTTGAGCAGCCGCTCGGGTTCGGAGTCGTCCTCCAGCTGCTTGCCGACGAGGTCGAGCACCGCGCCGAGGGTGATGACGCGTTCTGGTCGGGTCACCTCGCCCCAGTCCGCCCGCTGTTCGATGCGACCGCGCAGGGCGGGAGCGCCGCATCGGATGCGGGACTCGACCGATCGGTGGCCGTCATGCGCGGCTTGCACGCGTTGGTCGCGAGCGCGTGCGCTTCGGGTCCGCTCCTGGTCGTCGTCGACGACGTGCAGTGGGCCGACGAGCCGTCCGTGCGCTTCCTCCACTACCTGACGCGGAGGTTCGGTGATCTGCCGGTCGCGATCGCGCTCGGCCTGCGGGCCGGCGAGCCGGCCGAGGAGCGGGCGGTCAGTGAGCTGGCGGCCCACCCGGCCGCAACACACGTCTCGCTTCCCCCGCTGAGCCGCGCGGCCGTCGACGGCCTCGTGCGCGCTCAGCTTCCCCGGGCCGAGGACGGGTTCTGCGCCGCCTGCCTGGAGGTCACGGGCGGCAACCCGCTGTATGTGCGCGAGCTGCTGAGCGCCGTCCACGCGGAGGGGCTCGAGCCGACGGCGGCTGCGGCCGAGCGCCTGGCGGCCCTCAACCCGCCGGCTCTGCGCCGCCACCTCCTGGTGCGCCTGGGGCGGCTGCCCGACCC
The DNA here is from genome assembly GCA_965652565.1 of uncultured bacterium. Lineage (GTDB taxonomy): Bacteria > Actinomycetota > Thermoleophilia > Solirubrobacterales > 70-9 > RSA11. The sequence goes on along the minus strand of CBFGWL010000084.1, from coordinate 7,498 downwards.
CGCGCGAGCGCTCGCGTTCGCGGCGGCCATCACCGGAGACGGCGCGGAGCTCCGCAGGGCCGCTCGCGTAGCGGGCGTCGACATCGGCGCCGCGCATGCTGCCGCGGACGTGCTGGTCGGCGCCGACCTGCTCGCCTCGGTCGACCCCGTCGCCTTTACGCATCCACTGATCCGCGAGACCGTGCGCGCCGAGATCCCCGAGGGGCAGCGATCGGCAGGCCACCTCGAGGCGGCGCGGGCCCTGCACGCGGATGCGGCCGAGCCCGAGCGGGTGGCAGCCCACCTGCTGCGCGCGATCGCGGGTCGTGAGGCCTGGATCGTGCAGGTGCTCGTGCGGGCGGCGGAGCAGGCGCGGGCGCGCGGCGCCCCGTCCTCGGCGGCCCAGTATCTCGAGCGCGCCCTGCGCGAGGGGGGTGGGCTCGAGCGGCGGGGAGAGATTCTGTTCGAACTGGGGCTGGCCGAGGCCACAGCGGGCTCGCCCCGGGGGGTTGAGCTGATCCGCGAGGCGGCCGCGGAGCTGGCCGACAGCGATCAGCGGGCGCTCGCGCTCATGAACCTGGGCCGGATCCTCGGCATCAGGGGCCGGTTCGCCGCGTCCGCCGAAGTGTTCGCCGTGGCCGCGGCGGAGCTTGAGGGCACCGATTCGCCATTCGCCTGGTGGGCCGCCGCGGGCGAGGCGATGTCGGGAAGCCACGATCCCACGCGGCGGGAGCGCTCGCGCGCGCAGCTCGAGGAGCTGCTCGGGCGAGACGACCTCGACGCATTGCCGATCGGGCGGGCCGTGCTCGGCTTCGCCGCCCTGGAGCGCCTCTACGCCGCCGAGCCGCGCGCGCGTGTGCTGGAGCTGGCTCGCCGGGCCGCGGGGACGCTCGGCTCGGTGGACGAGGACGGCGTCGCCTTCCGGATCGCCGCGATGGCGACCGCGTCCTGCGGCGAGCTCGAGGAGGCGGAGACGCTGGCGCGGCGGTTCGGCGATGCGGCCGGCGCGCAGGGGTCCGCGCTCGAGCTGGCGGCGCTCGAGTTCGTCCATCTGCTCATCGCGCTCGGGCGCGGTGACGTCGCGCAGATCCGCAGGCGCGCGCAAGCCTCGCTGGACGGCGCGCGCCTCGGTTGGGGAATCGGCCTACCGCGCGCGGCTGGTGCGCTCGCCCTCGCGCAACTGGAGGGCGGGGATCCGGAGACCGCGGCTCGGACGCTTGAGTCCTGGGCGAGGGAGCCGGGGTTTCGCGAGGACTTCGAGTTCCCCCACTGGCTGGAGGCGCGCGGCCACGTGCTGCTCGAGGCCGGCAGGCCGACCGACGCGCTAGCTGAGTTCGAGCGGGCCGGCGAGATCTTCACCGAACTGGGGCTTGTGAGCCCGGCGATCTCGTTCCGCTCGTGGCGCAGCGGCGCCGCCGTGGCGGCCGCGCGCGCGGGGGATCGCGGCCGAGCCGTGGAGCTCGCCGAGCGGGACGCCGAGCTCGCCCGCTCGGCCGGGGCGCTACGCGCGCTCGGCACGGCGCTGCGCGCGCTCGGCGTCGCCCGCGGGGGCGAGCGGGGGATCGAGCTGCTCGAGAAGGCGGTGGCGGGTCACGAGCGCTCCGGCACGGCGCTGGAGGAGGCGCGGTCACTGCTCGAGCTGGGCTCGGCCCTGCGCCGGTCCGGTCGACGCCGCGACGCGCGCGCGGTCCTGCGGCGCGCGCAGGAGTGCGGCCGGGCGTGCGGCGCCGTGGCGGTCGTCGAGCGCGCGACCGAGGAGCTCAGCGCATCGGGCGCGCGCCTCCTGCGCGTCGCGCTCACCGGCGTGGCCGCGCTCACCCCGAGCGAGCGGCGGGTGGCCGGACTTGCCGCGCAGGGGCTGACCAACCGCCAGGTCGCCGAGCGCCTCGTGATCTCACCGAAGACGGTCGAGCACCACCTGGGGAGCGTCTATCGCAAGCTCGGGATCAGCTCGCGCGCGCAGCTCGCCGACGCCCTCGACCCCTGACCCATTTGGGGCCCCCTATGGGGTGTCCGGGTTCACGCCTGCCGCGGCGAGATGTGACGAATTGCGACGCGCGGGGGCCCCAGGCCGTCTGCGTCGTGCGCCTTCCGTCATGTCTCTGTCAAGCAGGCGTGGAGGCGACCACGCTATGGGTGGTTAACTGCGTCGCGGGGTTACGGGATCCGCATGCAGATCGCAAACGCGATCACGCGCCAGTTGCCCGTGTAATCGGGCATGCCCCCGGGTTCGTGGGCGGCGGCGATCCAGCCGAGCAGCCGGCCCGTGACCGTGTTGCGGAGTGGGCGGGACTGACTCAGGGCCATGTTCGCTGCGCCGCTCCAGGACTGGGCCGTCTCGCTGGTCGAGATCGCGGCGCCACCGCCGACCGCCTCCTTGCCGGCCGGGCACGAAACCTGCACGCTCTTGAGCGCGTCGCTGTCGTAATCGCTGGAGGCTTCGACCTGCTCGAGGCCAAGTACGTCGGCTGCGAGCTTTTGCTCGGTGACGACCCCGTTCGCCAGATGCTGGGCTTGGACTTGGCCGGCGCCGATCTTCCCGGAGACGACGGCCCCGTCCGCAAGCTTGGCCTGTGTCACCGCGTTGTTCGCGAGGGCCGTCCCGCCGACCGAGCCCGCCGCCAGCTTGTCGGCGGTGACCGCGCCGTTGGCGAGCTTCCCGCTCGTCACGGCGGCGCTCGCGATGCCGGGGTTCGGGAAGCTGCCGGTGAGGTCTCCGCCCGCCGGACCGCTGAACGGGACCCCGGTGAGCGTGGACTCGTCGATCTGGGCCCCGGTCAGCGAGTCGGCGGCGACGTGCGCGCCGGTGATGGTCCCCGGCGCGATGTGATCCGCCGACACTGCGCCCGCCTGCAGGTGCTTCGCCCGCACCGCCCCGGGCGCCAGGTGCTTGGCGCGGATCTGCTTGCCCCTGATGTGCTTGGCGCGGATCTGCTTGCCCTTGATGTGCTTGGCACGCACCGCGTTTTTCTTGATGTCCTTGGGGCCGACCGTGTTGGCCGCGACCGCGGTTCCTCCCATCGCGATGAAGAGGGCGAGCAGCCCATAGACGTTGTTGCGGATGTGCCTTGCTACCGCACCGCGCAGGCCCGCGTGGCTCCGCGGCTCCCCCCGCGTCGGATCCTCCGGTGCGTTTCCGTCCATGTGAGTGAGGCCTCCCTGGCTCGTGTCTTCCGTCGATCCGCCCAGCGCGATGCCGGGCGCGGCGGCAATGTTGCCCCGGCGATCCCGGCGTGGCATCGGGAGCCCACCCCTAACCTGCGGAGCGGTGCGGACCGGGATCCGCCCTAGCGGGCTACGCGTGCGTGCGCGCCTTCGCCGTGAACCCGTGGAGCAGCGCGGCGACCGTGTCGGGGCACTCGATCTGGGGGCAGTGGCCGCATTCGGGGATCAGCTCGAGACGGGCGCCGGGGACCTCGTCGAGGATGCGCTGTGCGCCCGCTGGGAACACCATGCGGTCGCGCTCGCCCCAGATCACTAGCACGGGGCAGCGGATCCGGTCGAGCGCGAACGGGCTCGCAAGCTCGCTGCGCAGGCGCCGTCCCGTGCCCAGGATGCGCACGACGTCGCGCTTGGTGGCCACGTGGCCGGTGAAGGCGGCGACCTGTGCGGCGGCGAGCGCTCGCGGGCGATGCGTGGCCAGTCGCCTATAGGCCTCGCCGACCAGGCCGCGGATGGCTGCGTCGGGCAGGGGGAGGGGGGAGCGCAGGATCGTCTGGATCGCCCAGGCCCCCTCGATCGCGGCGAACCAGCCCGCCATGTCGAGTCCCGCGGGCGCGATCGGAACGATGCCCGCAATCGGGAGCCCGCCGCGCTCCGCAGCACGCATCGCCACGCACCCGCCCAGCGAGTTGCCGACGACGATCACGTCTCCCGTGGGCGAGTCGTGGGCGGCGCGTTCGATGGCGGCCGCAGTGAAGCGGTCGAGCTGCGGGAGGATCTCCGCCTCGCGATCGAGGCGCTCGGCCCGGCCGAAGCCCGGCAGATCCACGGCGAGCGCAACGCGCGGCGTACGGCGCAGGCGCTCGAGTAGTGGTCGCCATGTGTCGGCCGAGTCCGAGAAGCCGTGCAGAAACAGCAGCGCGGACGATTTGGCATCCGCGGGCCGGAGCTCGAGGGCGCGCGTGCCCACCCCAGCGATCTCCGCATTGCGTTCGACGATCCCGCTCATGTCCCCATGCATATCGCGCCCGTGGGTCGGAGTCGCCGGGTGCGGTCCAGTAGTCGATTACGGGTGCGCGCGTACCCGATCGCTGTGACCATTGCCGAACCGTGAGATCAATCGCTCGGGAAAGACGGGGGGTTGGGGTCACCGGCGGGGGCGCTGGGGGGTGCCCTCCGCCGCGATGGTGGCGCTCGCGGCTGCGGTGACTGCACCGCGGCCGCGGCGCCTGCCGTCGCCCAGGGTGCCGGGAGGCCGTTCCCCCGGCAACCTAGGCGATCGGAACCAGTTCGTCTCAGGCGCTGCGCGTGGCGCAACACACCGCGCGACTGCGACCGCTAGCCGCGGGCGATCTTGTAGACGCGGTTGCCGGCCACCACGTAGACGTTGCGGCGGGCGTCCGTCCCGAAGCTGACGAGGCTCGGCTGGGCGGGCAGGTCCGTCGCGCGGTCGCGAACGCCACCCCTGGTCTTCGGACGCAGGCTCCGGATCTCGCCGGTGCAGAGATCGCCGTAGACGTACCGGCCGCGGAGCGGGCGCAGGGCGCGCTTGCGGACCACGTAGCCGCCGGTGACCGAGCAGCGCCCGCCGCCGTGGCTGTAGGTGTGGATCGGCTTGTCGTGGCGCGCCGGACGCGGCCCCTCGAAGCGCGCGGTGCCCTCGAAGGCGTCCCAGCCGAAGTTGGCGTTGCGCGCGCCGCGCAGCGTCTTCAGGTTGACCTCCTCCCAGCGGTTCTGGCCGACGTCGGCAATCAGGATGCGCTTGCGGTCGAACGAGAAGCGCCACGGGTTGCGCAGGCCGCGGGCGTAGATCTCGCTGCGCCCCTTCTTGCCGACGTACGGGTTGTTGCCCGGCGTGCCGTAGGGGCGCTTGCGCGACTTGCGCAGGGGGTTGATGCGCAGCAGCTTGCCGAGGAGGCTGCGTTTGTCTTGGGCGTTCTCGAGCGGGTCGCCGCTCCCGCCGCCGTCGCCCGTCGCGATGTAGAGCTTGTTGTCGGGTCCCCACTGGAGCTGGCCGCCGTTGTGGTTGGCGAACGAGCGGTGGCGGATGTCGAGCAGGTCGCGGCGGGAGCGCTTCAGCGCGCGCAGCGGCTTGCCCTTGCGGCGCTTGAACTCAGCGATGCGCAGATCGCCCTGCTTGTCGGTGAAGTAGACGTAGAAGCGGCGCGACTTGCGCCAGTTCGCGAAGGCGATCGAGAACAGGCCGCGCTCGCCCTCGCAGCAGCTCACCAGGTTGCGGATATCGAGGAAGGTGCCGCGGTCGCGGCCGTTGCGGCGGACCTTGATCGTGCCGCGACGCTCGACCACGAAGAGGATCCCACGAGCGCCCTTGGGCCCGTGGGCGTACATCGGCTGGTCGTAGTTGCCGACGAGCGCGAGCCGCAGGCCGTTGCCGCCACGCGTGTTCGGCTCGCCTGGGCCGCGATCGGTGTCCTGCGCGCCCGCGAGCGCCGTGCCGAGCGCGATCGCCGCGAGCGCGAGCAGGCCGGTCGTGAGCGTCGAGCGCACCCCCCGCGAGTGCCCGCGGCCGGCCCGCACGTCAGAGGCCCAGGCGATTCCTCAGGCCGCGCGCGTTGACGGCGCGGTAGACGCGGTCGATCAGTCGCCGGCGCCGGGCGGTGTACGGGTACCAGAGGGGCTCGTCCTTCGCGGTGCGGAACCGCGGCGTGACGATCGTCTCGGTGCGGCAGTACTTGCGGATGCCGGGGGCGCCGTGGCGCCAGCCGATCCCCGAGTCCTTCCAGCCGCCCATCGGCACCTCGAGGAAGAAGTAGTTGATGAGGGCGTCGTTCACGTTCACCGCGCCGGCCTCCAGCCGCTCGGCCACCCGCTGCGCCCGCTCCTCGCTCGCGAACACCGAGGCCGAGAGCCCGTAGCGCGTGTCGTTGGCCATGCGTACGGCTTCCTCCTCGTCGGCCACCTTCATCACGCCGACCACCGGTCCGAAGGTCTCGTCGACCATGACCTGCATGGAGTGGTCTGCGTCGGCGACCACGGTGGGCTCGTACCAATCTCCCGGTCCCTCCGCGCGGCGCCCGCCGGTGAGAATCCGGGCGCCCTTCGCGCGCGCGTCCTCGACGTGCCGCTCGATGATCTCGATCTGCGCCGGTGAGGTGATCGCGCCTTGGTCGGAGCCGTAACCGGGACCATCCTGACCCTGCTTGAGCGTGCGCACCTTGGCCGCGAGCTTGGTGAGGAACTCGTCGTAGACCGGTTCCTCTACGTAGACGCGCTCGATCGCCATGCACACCTGGCCGGTGTTGATGAAGCCGCCGAAGGCGACCGCGTTCGCGGCGCGGTCGAGGTCGGCGTCGCTCAGCACGACCGCTGGATCCTTGCCGCCGAGCTCGAGGCTCACGGGCGTGAGCGTCTCGGCGGCGCGCTTCATCACGGCCCGGCCGGTGCGGTCGGAGCCGGTGAAGCCGAGGTAGTCGACGGCGTCGACCAGCGCGCCGCCGGTCTCGGCCATGCCGTTGACGACGGCGAGCACATCGGGCGCGCCGATCTCGCGCCAGCCGCGGACGACCTCCATCAGCTCGAGCGGGGTGAACTCGCTCGGCTTGATCACGACCGCCGCGCCCGCGGTGAGCGCGGGGATCGCGTCGCCGGCGGAGAGGATCAGCGGGAAGTTCCAGGGGCTGATGATCCCGACGACCGGGTAGGGCCGGTAGCGCACCCGCAGGCGTTTGGCGCGTCCCATGAGCAGGGTGGGACGGGGGTGCTCGTCGGCGATGAAGCGCGGCCCCTCCTTGGTCCAGTAGTTGACCGCGAGCTCTAGGTAGATGGATTCGAGCATCGCGTCGCCGCGCACCTTGCCGGTCTCCTCCTGGACGACGTCGGTGATCGGCTCACGGTTGTCGAGCAGCCAGTCGCGCCAGCGGTGCAGCCACTGCGTGCGGCCGCGGATACCGATGGCCTCCCACTCCTTTTGCGCCTCGCGTACGCGCTCGACGGTCGCGTGCACGGCGCCGGGACCGTCGACGGGCACCGAGCGGATCACCGAGCCGTCGGTGGGGCGCCGGACCTCGAAGCTCTCGGGCGCGCCGGCGTCCGCGTCCTCGCGGGCGGCGTCGGCCTTGGGCGAGCTGGTGGCGGTCGGCTCCATTGCGTCCCTCGACCCACCTTACCGGCTCGCTGACACCGTGTCACCGGCTCCCTGTAAGCGGGCGCGGGGCCGGGTTGCACGCGACCCCGGCGGTAGTGGCGGCGGGGCCGGGGCGTGCTGCGCGGGCGCGGGGCCAGGTAGACGAGCGTAGGTGGCGGCGGGGCCGGAACGTGCGCGCGGGCTCGGGCCGGGTTGACGGGCAAGTAAGAGGGAGAGAGGTCGCGGGGGTGCGGGTTCGCAGCGTCTCTCGTG
>CBFGWL010000083.1:0-12338 GCA_965652565.1 uncultured bacterium | reverse complement strand
TCGCCGGATTTCGAACACGTGGGCTGAACGTCCGTGCGGCCGGCCGCGCCCCCGCAAACGTTCAGCCCTGCTCGCCGGTTTTCGACTACGAGGGCTGAACGTCCGGCCACCGCCGGCGTTTCGCGCGACGTTCAGCCGTGGTCGTCGAATAACGACTACGTGGGCTGAACGTCCGCGTCGCCGCCGGCGTTCCTCCGACGTTCAGCCGTGGTCGTCGCTTTTCGACTACGTGGGCTGAACGTCGGGGCCGCCGCCGGGGTTTCGTGCGACGTTCAGCCGTGGTCGCCGGATTTCGACTACGTGGGCTGAACGTCGGCGTTGCCGGGCGGCGCGGCGCGCGCCGTGTGCCCCAAGGCGCGCGCCGTGTGACCCAAGCCTCACGAGAGACGCTGCGAACCCGCACCCCGCAGAGCTCTCTCCCTCCTACTTGCCCTCAACCCGGCCGGCGCCCGCGCGGAACGCCCCGGCCCCGCCGCCACCCACGCCCGCGCTACCCGGCCCCGCACGCGCGCAGCACGCCCCGGCCCCGCCGCCACAAACGCCCGCGCCACCCCACCGCGCGCGCCGCGCCCACCCCGCCCCTCAGCCCGCCAGCTCGCGGGCCCGGGCGAACACGGCGTCGAACATCGGCTCGGTGAGCTTGCCCGTGAACGTGTTCTGCTGGCTCGGGTGGAACGAGCCCACCAGCGTGTACTCCCCCACCTCGGCCTCCGCCCCGTGGCCGAACTTCGGCTTCGGGCGCGCCGTATGGCCCAGCTCGCGCAACGCGCGCAGCGCGCCGTCCCAGGCGAACGCCCCGAGGCAGACGATCACCCGCGCGCGCTCGAGCAGGGTGAGCTCCTCCACTAGATACGGAAGGCAGCGGTCGCGCTCGCTCGGCGTCGGCTTGTTGGCGGGCGGCGCGCAGCGCACGACGGCGGTCACGTAGGCATCGCGCAGCTCGAGCCCGTCGCCGCGGCGGACGCTGGTCGGCTGGGTCGCGAGGCCCGCGCGGTGCAGCGCCGCGTAGAGCCAGTCGCCCGAGCGGTCGCCCGTGAACATCCGCCCCGTGCGGTTCGCGCCGTGCGCCGCCGGCGCCAGTCCCACGATCGCGATCCGCGCCGCGGCGTCGCCGAACCCGGGCACTGGGCGGGCCCAGTACTCCTCGCCGCGGAAGCGCCGCGGCGGGTCCGCGGCCACCGATTCACGCCATTCCACCAGCCTCGGGCACGCGCGGCAGGCGCTCACGCGCTCCGCGAGCGCGGCGATCTCAGCGCGTGCGTGCATCAACTCCTTCGCCACGGCCGGTAAGTTCCCAGACCCGTGCAAGCCCTGCGCCCCGATCCCGACGAGCCCACCGCCGCCGAGCCGACCGCCGCCCTCGGGCGCGGCCTCTCGCGCCGCGGCCTGCTCGCCGCGTCGGGAGCCTCGCTCTCCGCCCTGGCGCTCGCCGCCTGCGGCACCGCCACGCAGGAGGAGGACGAGCCCTCGCCGGAAGCCGACGCGGAGCTGCTCAACGAGCTGCTCGCCGCGGAGGAAGCGCTCGCCGGCGTCTACAGCGCCGCGCCCAACCTGAGCGGCGCCGAGCGCAAGATGGTCGACCGCTTCGCGCTCGACAACGCCGCCAACGTCCGCGCCCTGCGCGACGCGGTCACCGAGCGCGGCGGCGAGCCCGCCGGCGCCGCCGAGGGCATGGTCGGAGGCACCGGGTTCGGGCCGCTGATCACCGCCGAGAGCCGGGCGATCGCCGCGGGCATCGCCGCGATCGGCGGGCTCTCGGAGGGCTCCGCCAAGCAGCTCGTGCAGGCGATCGTCATGGGCCACGCCGCGCGCGTCGCGGTGCTGCGCAGCGTCGAGGACGGCTCCCCTGCCCCCGAGCCCTTCGTGATGGGAGACGCGCCCGCATGAGCGAGCACGAGCCCCGGCATTCCGCGGCCACCCGCCGCGACGTCATCGTCCGGGGCATCGGGCTCGCGGGCGCCGCCGCCGTCCCGGCAGCGCTGCTCGCCGCCGCCCCCGCCCACGCGCAGGAGGACGCACAGACCGACGCGCTCAAGAACGTGATCGAGCTCGAGCAGGCCGCCCAGCTCGCCTACACGGAGGCCGCCGCCGAGGGCAAGCTCTCCGGCGACGCGCAGGCGCTCGCCGAGGAGCTCGCCGACCAGGAGGACGACCACGCCACCGCGCTCGAGACCGCGATCGAGCAGCTCGGAGTCGAGGCGCCCGAGGCGCCCGACTCGCCGGATGGCGTCTCCGCCCTGGAGGGCTTCGACGCGGGCGCGAGCGAGGACGGGCTGATCGACTTCTTCATCTCGATGGAGGAGAACCTGGTACGCGCCTACGCGGAGGCGAGCGCGAACCTCACCGCCGACGATCTGCTGCGCTCGGGCGCCCAGATCGGGGGCAGCCACGCCCAGCACCTCGTCGCCTGGCGGCTGCTGCGCGGCGACGCCCCCGCGAAGGCAGCCGCGTTGCCAAGCGCGCCGTCCGGGTCCGAGGACGAGTGAGCGCTCGGTAATGTGGCTCGCCGGGGGCCCCGCCCCCGGAATGGCGCATGACCCCGAACGGATCCAAAGAGCTACGCAAGCTCGCGATCGTGCCCGCGTACAACGAGGCGGGCATGGTCGGTCGCGTCGTGCGCGATATCCGCCGGCACGCACCCGACTTCGACATCCTCGTCGTCGACGACGGCTCGACGGACACGACGGCGCTGCACGCGCGCGCGCAGGGCGCGATGGTGATCAGCCACCCGTTCAACCTGGGCATCGGCGGCGCCATGCAGTCGGGCTACAAGTTCGCCATGCGCCACGGCTACGACGTGGCGGTGCAGGTCGACGGCGACGGCCAGCACAAGCCGGCCTATATCCACGACCTGCTCGCCGCCCTGCACACCGAGGGCGATGAGGCCGACATGGTCTGCGGCTCGCGCTTCCGCGGCGACCCCGGCTACAAGGTCCCGCTCGGCAGGCGGATCGGCAACCTGATCTTCGCGATCGTGCTGACGACGATCACCCGCCAGCGGATCACCGACCCCACCTCCGGCTTCCGGATGACCAACCGCCGCGGCATCGAGCTGTTCGCGCGCGACTACCCCCACGACTATCCCGAGGTCGAGGCGATCCTGATGCTGAACGCGCACCGCCTGCGCATCCACGAGGTGCACGTGAGCATGAACGCGCGCGGCTTCGGGCGCAGCTCGATCGACTACCCGCGCTCCGCCTACTACATGCTCAAGGTCCTGCTGGCGATCTTCATCGGCCTCTTCCGACGCCGGCCCACCCCGGTGGAAGCGACCGGCGAGAAGGAGATGCTCGCCAGCGGCCTGACGCCGAACACGGAGGAGCTGCGCGCGCTCACCGACCGCGGCGACGGAGGCGCGGGATGAGCCCGCGCGCCCTGCGCCGCGCCCTCGCCCTCGCGGCAACCTGCGCGCTCGCGGCCGCCCCCGCGGCGCTCGCGGACACGATCACGCTGCAGCCCGGGCCCAGCACGCTCGGCGAGGCGATCCTGCTCGCCGAGCCCGGTGACGTCATCGAGCTGCCCGCCGGGCGTTTTCTGCTCACCGAGGGCGACACGCTCGAGGAGAAGGACCTCACGCTGCGCGGCGCGGGAGAGGACAAGACCGTGGTCGTGCCAAGCGGCGGCGGCGCGGCCCTCGAGGACCCCGGCGTGACGGTTGAGAACCTGAGCGTTGCCGACCCGCTGCAGCCCGACTCGGACGAGGACGGCGGCGGTGGCGCGGGCGATGAGGGCACCGGCACGCTCGAGCCCAAGGCGCAGGCGATCGCGCTGCTCGCGACGATCGCGATCTTCCTCTTCGTGCTCGAGCTCGTGCGGCGCCGGAAGCTCGTCGAGCGCTACGCGCTGCTGTGGATGGCGGCGGCCGCGGCGCTGCTCCTGCTCGCGGTGTGGACCGGGCTGCTCGACCGCATCGCCGATCTGATGGGCATCCAGGAGCCCGCGAACGCGATCTTCATCCTCGCCTTCGGCGTCGTCTTCCTGCTGCTTCTGAACTTCTCCGTCGTCTCCTCACGACTGAGCGAGGAGACGAAGATCCTCGCGCAGGAGATCGCCCGGCTGGAGCTGGAGCTCGACCAGGAGCGCGCCAAGCACGCCGCACACGACCCGAACGGCGAGGACGACTACGCCCGCAGCAAGAAGCGCACGGCGCCCCAATAGGCGCGCAGCGCAAAGGCCAGCGCGCGCGAGCGGCCCGCCGCACCGAGGTACGGCGAGTCGAGCGCCGGGGTGAGCGCGCGAGCGAACTCGCCCGCCGAGACCACCCGCCCGGCCTGCACCGCGCGCCGCTCGCGCAGGAGACGCGGCAGGGCGCGCGTGACGTCGCCCCACGCGGCGAGCTTCTGGCGCGCCCAGCCGCCGGCGAGCGACGCCGGGACGAGCGCCAGCTCGGTGGCGAGCAGAGCGGGCGCGAGCAGGACGAGCAGCGCCGCGGGATAGCAGCGGATCAGCGTCGCCCAGCGGTTGCGCTCCAGATAACGCCACTTCGCCGGGCCCTTGTCGAACTCGTAGTCGTGATCGACCCGCGCGTCGTAGGCGACGCCCAAGCGCCCGCCCGCCAGCCGCACGCGCAGCGAGAGATCCACGTCCTCGTGGTAGAGGAAGAACTCGGCGGGAAAGCGCCCGACCCGCTCGAACTCGGCGCGCGCGATGACGAGGCACGCGCCCGAGACGAACCCGGGCTCGGCGCCGTCGTCCGCGGGCGCGGGCGCGCCGGCCAGCGCCTCCCCCGCTCCGCCCGCCCAGGCGATGCCCGTGAAGTGCAGCACGCCGCCGCGCGTGTTGATCAGCCGCCCCCCATCGCTCGTCACGAGCGCCTGCCAGGCGCCCCAGCCACGTCCGTCCTCGTGCGGGGCAATCGCGGCGTCGCGCCAGCCCGCCTGCGGTACCGCGTCGGGGTTGAGGAAGGCGAGCAGCTCGCCGCGGGCACGCTCCGCGCCCAAGTTGCAGGCGGCGGGGAACCCGAGGTTCGCGCCGGTTTCCACGAGCCGGGCCTCGGGCAGCGCGGCGCGCACCGCCGCGGGGGTCTCGTCGGGCGAGGCGTTGTCGACGACGATCACCTCGTCGCCCTCGCGCAGCTCGCGCGCGAGGGCGCCCAGCGAGGCGCCGATCACGTCGGCGTGCCCGTGGGTGACGATGACGACGGAGAGCGAGCTCATGCGGGGCTTATAGCCGTCCGGGGCCCACGGCGCTGAGATCTTGACTTTTCAGAGCCGCGCGAACTATGGTGAACACCGTTGTCTATGGTCCGAGTGGGAGGGGCGTAGGGGGTATCTGCACTCCCTCCCACAGACACTAGGAGGAGAAGTGAAGCCACTCAGGAAGTGGTGGGCATCGCTGTTGGCGGTGCTCGGCGCGGCTGCCATGTTGGCGCTGCTGCCGGGCGCGGCGAGCGCGGCGCCGAGCGGCATTTGGGAGCCGTTCGACAGATGTCCGCTCGACGATCCGCGCATGAAGGATCCCAACAACCAGTCGGTGATCTGCGTGTCGGCGACCACCAACGGCGGCTGGATGCAGATCGGCCATACGCCGAAGGTCTCCACCGACGGGGCGCCCGTGAACGTCCAGTTCGGCCTGCGCCTCTTGGGCGAGGACGCCTCGGAGCTGGAGACGATCTCCCAGCCGGACGCCGTCCAGGCGACTCCGGTGCCCGTGCCCGGTGGGCTGATCGGCCTCGCCGGCGAGCAGGCGATCAAGAACCTGCTGGGCTCCGTGCCCAGCCTCCTGCGGGTCCACGCGCTGGTCGAGCAGGCCGGCCCGATCCGCAACTTCGACCTCCTGGGCGCCCTGTCGGGCACCCCGGTGTTCGAGATGCCGGTGAAGATCCACCTGCTCAACCCGGTCCTCGGCGACCGCTGCTACATCGGGTCGAACGCGGATCCGATCATCCTGCGGCCGCAGTGGGGCCCGACGGACCCGCCGCCGCCCAACGAGCCCATCGAGGGCTTCCCGGGCGAGCTCGGGTTCGACAACGATGAGAACGCCCCGCCCGAGGCGGGCGCGAGCGTGATCAAGCAGCTGGGCGCGACGATGGTCGACAACACGTTCTCGGTGCCGAAGGCCCGGAACTGCGGTCCGGTCATCCCGCTGCTCAACATCGGCCTGCTTGACGCGGCCATCAACCAGAAGCAGACGCTCCCGCAGCAGAGCGGAGCGAACACGATCGTCATGGAAGGCAACGACTCGTATCTGGGCGGCACTGGCAAGACCGATACGAAGTCGGCCCACGAGATCCTCACGGAGCTCATGGGGGGCTGAGCCCACACGGATAAGACCCCAATCCGTATCCGGACACTCAGCGAGGAGGCCGGGCCGAGATGGCCCGGCCTCCTCATTTTTTTCATTGAGCTCAGCGCCCGGCGACGCTAGGGTCGCGTGCGGCGCGTAACCGGCGCACAGGGCGCATGGACGAACGACCCGACACCACCCCACAGGAAGAGCTCGGGCCCCAAGCGAACGGGACCTCATCCCCGAGCCGGCTGCCGGCAGGCCGCCACGGCCTGCCGCGCGAGTTCGTCGTGAACAACCAGCGCGCGCGGATCATCGAGGCGATGGCCCGCGCCGTCGCCGAGAAGGGCTACGCGCGGACGAGCGTCGCCGACGTGCTCTCGCGCGCCGGGGTCTCGCGCAAGACCTTCTACGAGCGCTTCAGCGACAAGGAGGACTGCTTCCTGCAGGCCTACGACGTGGTCGCCGACGGCCTCTTCGAGCTCGCCGAGGCGGCGTTCCGCGAGGGCTCGACCGAGCCGTGGGAGGTCCGCGTGCGCCACGGGCTGGCGCGCACGCTCGAGGTGATGGCGGCCGAGCCGGAGTTCACGAAGATGTGCATGGTGGAGGGCCCGGCCGCCGGCCCCGCGGCGATGCAGCGCTACTTCGGGATCCTCGAGCGCTTTCGCATCTACGTCGACCAGGGCCGGGAGGCCGCCGACGTCGAGGTGCCGGCCTTCACCGCGCAGGCGGTGGTCAGCGGCGTCGCCGGGGTGATCTACAAGCGCGTGGCGGCCGACCGCGCCGCGGAGCTGCCGGACGTCCTGCCGGAGCTCACATACTTCGTGGTCGCGCCGTTTCTGGGCCGCGAGCGCGCCAGGGAGCAAGCCGAGCTGGCGCAGGCCGAGGGGCGCTGAGAGAAGCCGGCGAGCGGACTCGAACCGCTGACCCCTTCATTACGAGTGAAGTGCTCTACCAACTGAGCTACGCCGGCGCGGTCGCTCAGTTTAGAGGCCTGCCGCGCAGCGTTGCCGCCGCTACTTGGGCTCCGCGAGGCGGTAGCCGACACCGCGCACGGTGAGCACGAGCTCGGGCTCCTGCGGGTCGCGCTCGATCTTCTGGCGCAGGTTCGAGATGTGCACGTCGCAAGCGCGCACATCGCCCGAGAACTCCGACTGCCAGAGCTCCTCCATGATCTCCAGGCGGCTGAAGACCTGGCCGGGGTTCTCGGCGAGCAGGCGCAGGACCTGGAACTCCGAGCGGGTCAGGTTGACCGGCTTGCCGCGCACGGTGACGAGGTGCCGGGCGAGGTCGATCCGCACGTCGCCGGCGTCGATCGTCTTGCTCTCGTTGTCGGTCGCGTGCAGGTCGAGCTCGCGGCGGCGCAGCAGCGCGCGCACGCGGCCGATCAGCTCGCGCACCGAGAACGGCTTGGTGACGTAGTCGTCGGCGCCGACCTCGAGCCCCACGACCTTGTCGACCTCGGAGTCCTTCGCGGTCAGCAGGATGATCGGCACGGGGCTGCGGGCGCGGACCTCGCGGCAGACGTCCAGCCCGCTCTTGCCGGGCATCATGATGTCGAGGATCAAGAGGTCGAAGTCGACCCCGTCGGCGAGCTTCGTGTCGGCGTCCTCGCCGTCCTGCGCGAGCGTGACCTCGAACCCCTCCTGCTGGAGCGCGTAGCCGACGGCCTCGCGGACCGAGGTCTCGTCATCAGCTACCAGGATGCGCCTCGCCATCTACGCCACCGGGGTGGCCGCCGGCTTCGCCGCCGGCAGACGCACCCAGAAGTCGCTGCCCCGGCCGACCTGGGAATCGACGCCGATCTGACCGCCCATGACATCGACCATACGCTTCGCGATGGACAGTCCGAGGCCGAAGCCCTCGAGCTCGCGCGCGGTCGCGCCACGGTAGAACCGCTCGAAAATGCGGTCGATCTCGTCCGCGGGGATGCCGGTGCCTGTGTCGGTCACTTCGATCAAGACGTCACCGTCGTCGTGACGTCGAGCGCGAAGCGTAACGGTGCCGGGCGGCTGCGTGTGCTTGAAGGCGTTCGTCAGCAAGCCGATCAACACCTGGCGCAGCAGGACGCGGTCGCCCTCGGCCACGAGGTCGGGCTCGATATCGACCTCGAACTCCACGCCCTCGGGTGGCTCGACGGCCTGCGCGGCCTCCTCGGCTGTGATGCCGACGTCGAACGCCTCGGTGCCGCCCTCGCCGACCGCCTCCATGCGGGCGAGGACGAGCAGCGACTCGGTGAGCCGGGCGATACGCTCGGTGTCCTCGTGCAGCCGGCGCAGGAAGTGCTCGCGCGCCTCGGGGTCGTCCTTCGCGCCCGCGCGCAGCACCTCGATCGCGCCGGAGATCGCTGCGATCGGGTTGCGCAGCTCGTGCGCCGCGTTCGAGACGAATTCGCGCTCGGCGATCTCGCGGCGCAGCTCGTCCGTCCGGTCGCGCACCACCGCGAGCACGGCCTTCTCCGCGGGGATCTCACGCGCCTGCAGCGACCAGACGCGGTCGCCGATGCGCAGGCTGTCGTGCTCGGCAGCGCCGGTGCGCTGGGCGCGCCGCAGCCAGGGCAAGAGCGTCGCCGCCGCCTTGCCGTCGGCGTAGACCAGCGGCTGGGCGGCGGGGTTCGAGAAGCGCACGGTGCCATCGGCCGCCACGACCATGACGCCGTCGGTGAGCGCGTCGAAGATCGCGGAGAGGCGGTCGCGCTCCGAGCGCAGCGCGTCGAAGGTCTGGCGCAGGGCGGCGCGCATCGTCTCGAGCGCGATGCCGAGGTCGGTGATCTCGTCGCGCCCGCCGGTCACCTCGATCGGCTCGTCGAGGTGCCCCTCCGCGATGCGGCCCGCGGTCA
Organism: uncultured bacterium; assembly: GCA_965652565.1. GTDB lineage: Bacteria > Actinomycetota > Thermoleophilia > Solirubrobacterales > 70-9 > RSA11. The sequence goes on along the minus strand of CBFGWL010000083.1, from coordinate 3,274 downwards.
TCGCCAGGCGCTTGACGCGCGAGGTGATCGCGCTCGCGATGAGGAAGCTGATCAGCACCGACACCGCGAGCGCGATGCCGAGCGCGAACAGCCGATCGCCGCGGACCGCCTCGATCGCCTCCTGCAGCTCCGGCGGGCGCTCGGCGCGCGCGAGCACGGCGCCGTCGATCGCGCTGTCGCGGTAGATCTGCGTGCCGACGACGGTCACGCCGTCGGGCAGCGACGCGACGTAGCGGCGGCCGCCGAGCACTTGGCGAACGGCCTGGCGCCACTGCGGCACGGAGTCGAGGGTGAGCCCGTCGGAGACGCGATCGGTGACCAGCTTGCCGCGGTCGTCGAAGACCCACACCGAGTAGCCGTCCTCGGCGATCACCCGGAGAGCGTCGGCGGCGCGCTCCTCGCGGCGGTCGCCCACCTCGATGGCGACGCCGACCGTGCGGCCCTGGGCGAGCTCGTCGAGGCGCTCGTCGGCCGCGGTCTGGCCGGTCTCGTTGACGAGGAGATAGGCGAGTCCCGCGGTGATCAGCGCGACGCCGGCGAACGCGAACGCCAGGTACAGGCGCACGCCAAAGGGCCGCCGGGTGGCCGTCTTCGGGTGTTGGAACCACTTCCTCATCTGGGATCAATGTACGAACCCGAAAGCGCGCTTTCCAGCGCCTTTTCCGCCCGCGCCCGTCCTGATCGAGGTTTCTAGTCCCCCGGAGGGCAAAACTCAAATCACCGAGCGCGCTGCGCGATGCGTGAGTTTTGTCGGCTCGGCCGGGCCGAAGCTCAAGCGCGAGGCGTGAGCAGGTACTCGACGCGGAAGCAGAGCGCCTCGAGCGCGAGCTCCTCGCTCACGTTCACGCTCAGCCGGCGGCGGGTGTCCATGACGAGCTCGCCCGCCCGGCGGGCGCGGCGCGGGTCGACGCCCTGCGCGTCCTCGGCGAGCTCGGCCGCGCGGTCGGCGGCGAGCACGAACTCGTCCGCCCCGTCACCCACCGCGGCGATATCGCGAAACCAGGCGGCGACGAGCGCCAGCCCGGCGTCGAGGGCGCCCGTGCGCGCCGTGCGCGTGGCGCGCTTGGCGGCGTCCTCGCCCTCGCGCTTGATGCGGCGGGCCGCGCGCGGGTCGGCGTCCCCGGCGTCCTCGGCGAGCGCTTGGTAGCGCTCGGCGACGCGCGCGCCGGCCTCCTCCCCGGCGCGCTCCGCCGCGGCGAGCAGGCCCTTCCACGGGGCGTCGTCGAGCTCCGCGGCGCGGCAGGCGCGCGCGAGCTCGATCGCGCGCTCGCGCAACTCGCGGCCGGACTCGGTCAGCAGCGTGCGCGCGAGCGACAGATCGCCGCCGGCGAGGCGCGCGGCGGCGCGCAGTTCCAGCTCGTCGGCGTCGGGCTGCTCGGCCTGGAGCCGCGCGGCGATCGCTTCCGGGGAGAGCGCCGCGAAGCGGATCGTCTGGCAGCGGGAGCGCACGGTCTCCAGTAGCGCTGCGGGCTGCGAGGAGACGAGGATCAGGTGCGCGTAGGGCGCGGGCTCCTCGAGCGTCTTGAGCAGCGCGTTCTGGCTCTCCTCGGCCATCGCGTCCGCGGCCTCGATCACGAACACGCGGCGGGCGGCCTCGAACGGACGGTATGCGGCGGCCTCGATCACCCGCTCGCGGATCTCCTCCACCAGGTGCTGCATGCCCGGCGGACGCACCCAGGCCAGGTCGGGGTGCGGCGAGGGATCGGCGAGCGCGCGCCGGCGGGCGGAGTCCGCGTCGTCGGCGCCCGCCGCGAGCAGCTCGGCGGCGAAGGCGCGGGCCGCGGCGCGCTTGCCCGCACCGGGGGCGCCCGCGAACAGGTAGGCGTGCCCGGGCGCGTTGAGCGCGGCGCCCAGGGCCAGGCGCGCGGCGGGCTGCTCGGCGAGCGCCTCCGCGAGCGCCGGCGGCAGTTCGGGGGCGGCGGTCGTCATCGCGCCGCGAGCGCCTCCCGCCGCTGCTCCACCGCGGCCATGATCCGGGCGTGGACCTCCTCGGGGGTGCCGCGCGCGTCGAGGACGACGATGCGGTCGGGATGGCGGCTCGCGATCTCGTCGTACGCGCGCGCCACCTTGCGCTGAAACTCGAGCCCCTCCGACTCGAAGCGGTCGGTGCCGTCCTCGGCGCCCGCGGCGAGCCGCTGCTGGCCGCGGGCGTGGGCCTCGTCGGGATCGATCCGTAAAAACAGCGTGAGATCGGGGACGCACGAGCCGATCGCGACCGCGTTGATGAGCTCGGTCGTCTCCAGCCCAAGGTCGCGCGCCACGCCCTGGTAGGCCGCGGTCGAGTCGATGAACCGATCGCAGACGACGTCGCGGCCCGCCGCCAGCGCCGGGGCCACCACGCGCGCGCAGAGCTCGGCGCGCGCGGCGCAGAAGAGCAGCAGCTCCGCGACCGGATCGAGGTCCAGGGTCGCGTCCTTGAGCAGCTCCCGCATGCGCTCCCCAGCCGGCGTCCCGCCGGGCTCACGCAGCGTGAGCGTGTCGGGCCCGAGGGCGCGGGCGAGCAACGCGGTCTGGGTGGTCTTCCCCGACCGATCGATCCCTTCGAGCGTCACGAACACGACGGGCCTCACGCTACTCGACGCGAGTTCGCGATTGTGCTGGATCGCGGGACGGGGCCGGGGGCTGCCGGGGGGTTGGTGGTGGCGAGCGTGGGTGGCGGCGCGGCGTCGGGTAGCGCGGGCGTTTCGTGGCGGCGAGGCCGGGGAGCTCCGCGCGGGCGCGGGGTCGGGGGGCGCGGGCGTGGGTGGCGGCGGGGCCGGCGCGTTCCGCGCGGGCGCGGGGCCGGGTTGATGGGCAAGTAAGAGGGAGAGAGCTCTGCGGGGGCGCGGGTCCGCAGCGTCTCTCGTGCGGCTTCGGGCACACGGCGCGCGCCTTGTGTGCGCCGCGCCGCCCGGCTACGCCGAGGTTCAGCGCACGTAGTCGAAAACCGGCGACCAGGGCTGAACGTCGCGAGGAACGCCGGCGGCAACCCCGACGTTCAGCCCACGTAGTCGAAAACCGACGACCACGGCTGAACGTTGTCCGAAAGGCGGCCGTAGGCACGTACGTTCAGCCCAAGTAGTCGAAATTCGACGACCACGGCTGAAGCTCGCGCGAAACGCCGACGGCGGCCCCGATGTTCAGCCCTCGTAGTCGAAAACCGGCGGCTAGGGCTGAACGTCGCGAGGGGCGCGGCCGAAGGCACGGACGTTCACCCCACGTGGTCGATATCCGGCGATGAGGGCTGAACGTCGCGGGGGCGGGCGGACGGCGGGGGCGGGTGACGGGATCGCAG
>CBFGWL010000082.1:0-12478 GCA_965652565.1 uncultured bacterium | reverse complement strand
TGGACAACGCGTTCGGCTGAGCACGGCACGCCGGTCTGTCACCCGCGAAGCGCGCGGCGTAGGGTGCCCCCATGACTCGGACACGCGTGCGCCGCAGTAGCTCGCCGGCGGGCAACTGGGAGCTCGCCGAGGCCCCGGCCGCACCGCAGCTCGCCGGGCTCGTACGCGGCTACCTCGGCTTCGTGGAGCGCGCGGAGACCGAACTGCGCCGGCTCGAGACCCCTTCCTCGACCGCCGTGCTGATCATCAACTTCGGCGCGCCGCTCACCGTCGCGGCGCCCGGACGCCCGACCGCCGTCTACCGCGAGAGCTTTCTCGCCCGGCTCTCCGAGCGCCCCGCGGCCACGTCGTTCTCCGGGACCTCCGCCGGCGTGCAGGTGGACTTCACGCCCATCGGCTTGCACCTCTTCTGCAGCCTGCCGCTCCATGAGCTTCCCGATCCGTCCGTAGGCCTAGCGGAGGCGCTGGGCGAGGAGGGGCGGCGGCTCGAGGAGGCGCTCGCCGAGGCCCCGGACTGGGAGACGCGGTTCGATCTGCTCGACGCCGCGATCGAGCGGCGCTTCGCGCTCGCGCGCGCCGCGACGCCAAGCGTCGAGTGGGCATGGCGCACGCTCGCGGAGCGCGGCGGCGACGTGAGGATCGGCGAGCTGTGCGCGCGGCTCGGCTGCAGCCCGCGGCACTTGATCAGCGGGTTCCGTGAGCAGATCGGGGTGTCGCCCAAGACGGCGGCGCGCATCCTGCGGTTCGAGCGTGCGGCGCGGCTCCTGCGGACGAGCCACCACACCGGACTCGCGTGGGTCGCCGGGGCGAGCGGCTACCACGATCAGGCCCACATGACCCGCGAGTTCCGCGAACTCGCCGACACGACGCCCGCGGCCTACCGCAACGCCCAGATCCCCGGCTTCGAGGGCGTCGCCACCGCGGAGGTCAATTTCGTACAAGACCTCGCCGCGAAGCCCGCTTAGCGTCGGCGCCGTCACTTGCGACGAAAGGAGACCGATGTCGACCCCCCACTTCTACCCCGACGTCCTCTACCGCGACGCCGACGCCGGCATGCGCTGGCTAGAGGAGGTGCTCGGCTGCACGCGCGGCCAGGAGCATCGCGATGACGACGGGAGCGTCGTGCACGCCGAGCTCGACTTCCGGGGTGCGACGATCATGTTGAGCACGGCGGGCGTCGGCCGCGAGCCGTTTCGCAGCGTGCCTGCGGGCGGGCGGCTGATCTACTGCGCGATCGACGAGATCGACGAGTTGTACGCGCACGTGCGCGCCGCGGGCGGCGACATCGCGCTCGAGATCACCGACACCGACTACGGCTCGCGCGACTTCACCGTGCGCGACCCGGAGGGCAACCTCTGGTCGTTCGGCACCTACCGGCCCTAGACCGGCGGGTGGAAACGATTAGCGGCGCTTGCGCTTCTTGCGCGGCTTGCGGCTCCAATCCGGAGCGTTGTCGTCGGCCGCCCGCGCGACCACGCGTCGCTCGTTGTTCCCGTTCGCCCGCATCCGGAAGATGTCGTCGGACCCGCCGCGCTCGCTCATGAACGCGATCAGCTTGCCGTCCGGCGAGAACGAGGGGTCCTCGTCGTCAGCGGCATGCGAGGTGAGTTTGCGCTTCTGCTTGCCGTTCGCCCGCATCACCCAGATGTCGTCGTTGTCGCTCGCGGCCGGCTCGCTGTCGAAGGCGATCCTCTTGCCGTTGGGCGAGAAGTCGGGGTCCGCATCGTCGTCCAACGGGCTCTCGGTCAGGTTGCGCTTGCGGTTGCCGTTGGCGCGCATCACGAAGATGTCGCCGATCTCCGGCGCGGCGACGTCGGCCTCCCATGCGATCAAGCCCCTCGTGGACCAAACCGGATCCTCATCGCGGACGCCATTGTCGGTGAGCTTGCGCAGGCGCGTGCCGTTGGCCCGCATCTTGAAGATCTCGTCGTCTCCATCGCGATCGCTCTCGAACGCGATCCACTTCCCGTTGGGCGACCACGCCGGATCGCTGTCGTTCGCGCCGGGGTGATTCGTGATCACACGGCGCTGCTTGCCGTTGCGGTTAGCGACGCAGATCTCGGACTGCTCGGCAGCTGTCGGCTCGCATTCGAAGGCGATCCGCTTTCCGTTGGGCGAGACCGCTACATCCTCGGCGTCGAGGCGCTCGGGCGTGAGCGCCTTGAAGCCTTTTCCGTTCGCGTTCACCCGCGCGATTACGGTGTCGTCGTTCCGCTCCGTGTGGAAGTAGATGTGCCCGTTCGGGCCCGGGAACGCGGCCTCGGCCCGATCGGCTTCAGCGACGGCCAGTAGCGCCAGCAAGGCAGCCGTCAACGTGGCGGCCTCGGCCAGGCGCCGTCTCCTCCCCATGCTCATGCGCCTCTCCTCTCTCAGTGAATAGCGCGCCTACCTTCCTACCACGGCAACGCACGTCACCACAAGGTTTTTTTGGAGGCGGGAACGCGAGCGGCGACTAGCGCGCAGCGCCCCCGGCGGCCGACGCCGGCTCGCGCTCGGCCGTGGTTGGCCTCGCCATGGCGGCCTCCTCGGCTCCGTCCGCTTCGGCCGCGCGCGCCGCCGCCTCGATCCCGCTCACCGTGCCGAGCGGCTTTTCGGGCAGCAGGACGATCGCGACGAGGGCGATCAGCCCCAGGGGCGCGGCGAACATGAAGATCTCGGCGATACCCACGCCGTAGGCGTGCTCGACGACGCCGCGCAGTGGCTCGGAGAGCTCGCGGACGTCAGGCAGTGAGCCCGAGCCGGATGCCAGCGCGCCCGCGTCCACCCCGTTGGCCGCGAGACCCGCCGCGATCGACTGCGCCACCTCCGAGGCGAGCACCGCGCCGAGCACCGCAACTCCGGCCGCGCCCGCCAGGCTGCGGAAGAAGGCGACCAGCGCGCTGCCCGCGCCCATCTGGTCGAAGCTGAGCGAGTTCTGCGCGACGAGCACCAGGTTCTGCATGAGCATCCCCATGCCGAGGCCGACGACCACCTGGAACACGCCGACCCACACGAGACTCGTGCTTTCCGAGAGCGTCGCCATGAGGCCGAGGCCGGCGGTCAGCAGGCCGGCGCCCAGCAGCATCCAGCGCTTGTAGCGGCCGGTGCGGCTGATCACCTGCCCGATCCCCGCCGAGGCGGCCATCGAGGCGAGCACCATCGGCATGGTGAGCAACCCGGACTGCGTCGGGGTCTGCTCGTGCGCGATCTGCATGTACTGGACGAGGAAGATCGAGGTGCTGAAGATCGCGACGCCGACGGCCACGGTCGCGATCACGACGAGCCGCACCGTGCGGTTGGCGAACAGCTCGAGCGGGATCAGCGGGTCCTCGACCCGGCGCTCGACCGCGACGGCGGCGACGAGCGCGGCGAGGCCGGCGGCCACCATGGCCGCGGTCTGCCAGGAGGCCCACTCGAACTGGTGCCCGGCGAAGGAGACCCAGACGAGCAGCAGGGAGACGCCCAGCGAGACCAGGGCCGTACCCAGGTAGTCGGGCTTGGCCCGCCCCCGCTCGCGCGGCGGCAGGTGCAGCGTGCGCTGCAGCACGACGATCGCGGCGGCGGCGAACGGGACGCCGACGTAGAAGGTCCAGCGCCAGCCGATACCGTCGGTGATCAATCCGCCGAGCACCGGACCCGAGATCATCCCGACCGCCATGATCGCCCCGATGATCCCCATGTAGCGCCCGCGCTCGCGGGGTGCGACGAGGTCGGTGAAGATCACCTGGACGAGCGCCATCATGCCGCCCGCACCGAGGCCCTGGAGCGCGCGACACGCGATCAGAAAGGCCGTCGACTCCGACAGGCCCGCCGCGACGGAGCCGACGACGTAGATGACGAGCGCGATCTGCACCAGGCGCTTGCGATCGACGCGGTCGGCGAGCTTGCCCCACACCGGTGTGCTCACCGTGAGCGCGAGCAACGTCGCGGTCACCACCCAGGCGTACTCGCTCTGGGTGCCGCCCAGGTCGCTGATGATGCGCGGCAGCGCTGCGGAGACGACCGTGCTCGAGAGCAGGGCCACGAACATCCCGATGAGCAGGCCGGACATGGCCTCGAGCACCTCGCGGCGCGACATGGGCGCGGGCCCGGCCGAGGTCGTCGCGGCGGCGCTCAAGCGGAGGCCCCCTCGGCGGCGTTCACCGCGCGCTCGTAATCCGCGCGCAGCCGCTCGGTGAGCTTCGTGAGCGCGAGCACGTCCTCGTCGGACCACTCAGTGAGCGCCTCCTCGAACGCGCGCACGATCCGCTCGTGGGCGCGCTTCAGCGCGGCCCGGCCCGCCCTGGTGACGTGCAGGACGGCGGCGCGCCGGTCGTCCGGGTCGGCGGCGCGCTTCACGTAACCGGCCTCGATCAGCGCCGTGATCTGCCGACTCGCCACGGAGAGGTCCACGTGGAGCGCCTCGGCCACGTCCTTGATGCGGGCGCCGTCACGGCGCTGCACGATCGCGAGCGGGAGCAGGCCGCCGCTGGGCTCAAAGCCGGTGCGGCGCACCATGTCGCGCTTGACCATGCCGAGGCCGTAGATCGCGCGGGCGAGGGGCTCGAGGTTCTCTGGGGAGGGCATCAGCGTCCTGTCTTGAGAATCAGACTGATTGCTTGATACAAGCAAATATACAAGGACGGTCTAGGCTGGCCCATCCCCCCACGCCCCAGGAGGCAGCCATGGACTTCAGGCTCGAATTGGTCACCGTCCCCGTGAGCGACGTCGACCGGGCCAAGGCGTTCTACGTCGAGCAGGCGGGCTTCGTGCTCGACCACGACCACACGGTGAGCGACGAGCTTCGCTTCGTGCAGCTCACCCCGCCCGGCTCCGGCTGCTCGATCGCGCTTGGCCGGGGGCTCACCAAGGCAGAGCCCGGCTCCCTGGAGGCGCTGCAGCTCGTCGTCGACGACATCGAGGCCGCCCACGCGGAGCTCACGGGCCGGGGCGCGCCCGTGAGCGACATCGAAGACTTCCCCTGGGGCCGTTTCGTGTTCTTCGCGGATCCCGACGGCAACCGCTGGGCGGTCCAGCAGATCCCAGACCGAGGCTAGGCGGAGCCCAGGCTCGCCAGGAAGGCGCGTAGGCGCCGCTCGTACGCGCGCGGGTCGACGTTCCAGTTGCCCACGTGCCCGGCGCGCGGAACGTGGTAGTAGGTGACGTCCTCCGGCAGGGCGCGGGCGTACTCCTCGCTGGTCGAGATCGGCACAACGGAGTCCTCGGTGCCGTGGAAGAGCAGCGTCGGCAGGCGCAGGTCGTCGGTGTGCTGGAGCGCGTCGAGCCGGTCCCAGTCGACGTCGATCCGCAGCGAGATCGCCCAGCGCACCGGGACCGCCGTCCACGCCGGGAAGCCGACCTCGGTGGCGCCGAGCCTCAGGATCGGTTTCCACGACAGCGCCGGCGAGTCGAGCACGAGGCCGGCGACTCGGTCGGCGAGCTCCGAGTGCTGCGCGAACTGGGTGACGATCGCGCCGCCCATGGAGTAGCCGATCAACACGAGTTGCCGCGTGCCGTGCTCGAGCGCGTACCGCGCCGCCGCCTCGAGGTCCCGCCACTCGGTGAGCCCGAGGTGGTGCTTGCCGTCCGGCGCGGGCGGCGCCCCCTCGTCGTTGCGGTAGGTGATCGCAAGCGTCGTGAGGCCGGCGCGCCGCAGGGTCGGCGCTACGCGCAGGGCCGCCTCCCGGGTGCCGTTTAGCCCGTGCACGAAGATCGCCCATGTCCCGCTCGCGCGCGGCGAGTCGATCCGCCAGGCGGGCAACGGCCCCAGCTCGCCCTCGATCTCGACCTCCTGGAACGGCAGGCCGATCGTCTGCGCGGGGTCGCCCTCCCACACGTGCGGATCGAATGCCACCTCCGTCCCGGGCTCGAGCGAACCCTCCACGGCGCGCAGGCGGCGGGTCACCGAATCGTCCTCCGTGGCGAGTATCCGCCCGACGATCGCGCGTCCCCCCTCCCAGTCGAGGCCGTAGACGCCGGGGCGTTCGCTGACGTCCTCACGCGCCAGCGTCACCCGGCCGTCCTCGACCGCGCGCACCTCCAGGTCGAACGGGCCGGGCTCGTGGTCCGGCACGAGCACGAGTGAGGAGTAGTGCCAGCTCGTCGCCGCCCCGATCGCGAGCGCGACGAGGCCCGCGAGGAGCAGGCCCAGGATAAGCCAGCGCCGACGCCGGTGGCCCGGCGAGGGCGCGTCGACGGCCGACGGCGCGGTCTCGATGCGATCGCTCATGCGCGCCATGAGGATGCTGGATTCGAGGGCGCGGCGGCGCAGCTCGCCCGCCGGCAAAGCCGCGCCGCCGACCCGGCTCAAGCGGCCGCGAGCAGGCGCTCGAGCTTGCCGAGCTGCTGCTGCCAGCCCATCTCCGCGTTCGGGGCCATCTCGTCGGTGTGGGGGCCGCTCACGATCTCCACCCGGGTTCCACCCTCGTCGTCGTAAAAGGAGATCCGGGTGAGGACCTCGTCCGGGATCCCGTGGTGGGGCTGCGGAGCGGAGCGCAGCACGATCAGCGCGTTCTCCTCGAGCTCGACGATCTCGCTGCTGTCGGGGAACTCGGTCCCGGCCTCGACGCCCATGCCCCGGGCGATCTCCTCGCTGCGCAACACCATGACGACGGTGAAGGTGCCGCCTACCCGCAGGTCCACCTCGATCTTCTCGCGGGGCGCGTCGAAGCCTTCTGGTCCCCACCACTTCGCGATCTGGTCCGGCTCGGTCCAGGCCTTGAAGACGACATCGCGGGGGGCCGCGTAGGTGCGCGCGAGGCGGACCTCGTTCCTGGTCGTTTCGGTCATCGGTCGCGTCCTTTCTGGAGCTCGCGCAGATGCTGGTCGAGTCGGTCCAGGCGCCCCTCCCAGAGCTCGCGATGCCGCTCGATCCACGCCGACGCCTCATCGAGCGGCTCCGTGCGCAACCTGCTGGGTCGCTGCTGCCCGCGGCGGCCGCGCTCGATGAGCGCGGCGCGCTCGAGCACCTTGAGGTGTCGCGAGATCGCCGGCAGCGAGATCGCGAACGGCTCCGCCAACTCGGAGACCGTCGCCTCGCCCTCGGCGAGCCTGGCGACGATCGCCCGGCGGGTGGGATCCGCCAGCGCTGCGAACGTCGCGCTGAGCTGGTCGTCGACCGGCTCTCTCTGCTGCGTTGTATTTAACATTCTCGTTAAATATAGACCAGCAGCACGGATGCAAGGGGCCCCCCGCCCCCAGCGGAACCCCCCCGTTACGCTGGACGCATGAACCCGCGCACGATGCAACGCGCAGTGTTCGTCTTCTGCTGGGCCGTGCTCGGGGGTCTCGCGGCGTACCTCACGGAAAGCACCGCTGTCGGGATCGCGATGGTCGCCGCGCTCGCCGGGCTGCTCGCCTGGTGGACGGCAAGGGGCGCGGCCGGCGGGCGCTAGGGCTCGAGCGGCGTCTGCTGGTGCAGGGCGAGCTTCCACTCGCCCTCACGCTGCACGTAGGTGCTCGTCATGAGCGCGGCGTAGCGGAAGTCACCGCGCGTGCCGTGGAAGCGATACGCGATCGCGACCGCGCCGTCGGCAAGGGGGATGAAACGCGCGTCGTGCATCTCGATCGAGTCCCAGCCCGTCGCGTCGGAGGCGTCGAGGGCCGCCGCGCAAGCCTCGCGGTCGAGGAGCCCCATCCCGGGTAGCGCGACCACCGCGTCGTCGGTGAGCACCTGGCGGTAGTGATCGCCCGTGCCGTGCGCGAGCGCCTCATCCACCCGCAGCAGCGCCTCCAGCAGCTCTTGCTCACTCATGCTCCACGGATTGACGGAATCGGCCTCGACTAACCCTTCGGGGGCCCGATCTCGCGGAACAGCTCCGCGTAGCTCGGCGCCGGGACCCCGGATGGCGTGGCCCGCGGGTCGAGGCCGAGCCGCCGCAGCGCGGCGCGCACCGCTCCCGCGCGCTTGCCGAGGCCGAGCCGTTCGGCGACGGTCGCGCCGCGACCGGTGAAGACGCGGGCGACGAAGCTCTCGTACTGGACGAACGCGCTCGGGGAGAGCCCCGGCTGAGCGCGCGGTGTGATCCTCAGCACCGCGCTATCGACGGCGGGCACCGGCCGGAAGGAGTGGCGCCCCACCCGCGCGCCCACCTCGAGCGAGTACCAAGGCGCCCAAAGCGCCGCGAAGCGGCTCGTGGCCGGATCGCCTGCCAGCCGCCGCGCCGCCTCGACCTGTAGCACGAGGACGGCTTCTTGCATGCCGTGCCCCTCGACGAGCAGGCGCCGCACGATCTTGGTCGAGATCCCGTAAGGCGGCGACGCCAGCACACGGAAAGGCTCGTTGGGGAACCTCAGGACGAGCGCGTCGCGGCGCACCACCCGAACGTCGCCCCAGCGCGCCGCCTCCCGGCGCAGCGCGCGGGCCCACGCCGGGTCGATCTCGACCGCGAGCACGCGCGCCCCGCGCTGGGCCGCCGCACGCGTCAGCGCACCGCGTCCCGCGCCGATATCAAGCACGAGCGAGCCCGGCTCGAGGTCCAGGCTGGCGACGACACGCGCGATCGCGCGATCGTCGACGAGGAAGTTTTGACCGAGCGTGCGGCGGCGCTCATCTCGCGCGGTGCGAGACCGCATGGGTTCCTCCAAAGCGGGTTCACGACAAGGGGCGGCCGCGCGCGGCGCGGCCGGCTAGCTGAAGTCGTGAAGCGCTCTAGAGAAATGCCAGTGGCACGGCACGAAAACGTACCAAGCCCCGGCCCCATGCCCGGTTGCTCAGTCGTCGCGCTTGCGCACCTGACGCAGGAAGACGATGCCGCCGGGGAAGGTGCGCGTCTCGGCCAGCTCGAACTCGAGCTGGCGTTCGAGCTTCGGGAAGAAGGGGATGCCGTCGCCGAGCACGGTGGGATAGACGAAGAGGTGGCACTCGTCGATCAGGTCGTGTGCCAGCAGCGAGCCCGCCAGGCGGGCGCCGCCCACGCCGAGCTCGCCGTCGCCGTCGGCCTTCATCTTCTCGACCTCGGCGACCGCGTCGCCCGCGACGAGCCGGGTGTTGCCGACGACCTCGGTGAGCGTGCTCGAGAACACCGTCTTGGGCAGCGCTTGCCAGATCTCCTTGAACTCGCGCCCGGGCGCGTTGAGCTCGGCGTCGTCGACCGTCTCCCAGTAAGTCATGGTCTCGTAGAGGTTGCGCCCGAGCAGGTGGCCGTCGTGACCGCGAGCGCGCTCGTTGTGAAACGAATGCAGCTCGTCGCTGGGCACGGACCAGTCGATTCCGCCGTTCGGATCGGCTATGTACCCGTCGAGGGTCACTCCCATTGCGTAGATCAGCGTGCGCACGCGGCCTCCTTCGTCGTTTCCCCCGTACGACTCCGCCAGCCTCAGGATCTCATCGCTGCGGGGTCGGCGCACGGAGGGCGCGGTAACGGCCGTCCGGGCGACCCGCTCGGGGCTAGCGAAAAGATTCTTTTGGATCGTGTCGATTTCCGGGGGGCTCGCTCGACGCGTTTGTAGAAGCACCCATCAACCACAAACAAGGAGGATCAAGATGCGAGTCATGGTGCTGGTCAAGGCGAACGAGCAGACCGAGAAGGGCGAGCCGCCCAAGCAGGAGATGCTGGAGGCGATGATGGCCTTCAACGAGGAGCTCGTGAAGGCCGGAGTCATCCTCGACGGTGACGGGCTCACGCCGAGCTCGCAGGGCGCGCGCGTGTACTTCTCGGGCGACGAGCGCAAGGTCGTCGACGGGCCGTTCAGCGAGACCAAGGAGCTCATCGCGGGCTACTGGGTCTGGCAGGTGAAGTCGTTCGACGAGGCCATCGAGTGGGCCAAGCGCATCCCCAACCCCACCGGCGAGGAGTCGGTCGTCGAGCTGCGCCCGTTCTACGAGGCCGAGGACTTCGGCGAGGAGTTCACCCCCGAGCTGCGCGCCAAGGCCGAAGCGATGCGGGCGCAGGAAGAGAAGCTGCGCGAGCAGGCGTAGGCCGGACGCGCAGCCGCGAAGTTGACCAGGGACGACGTCAAGGGCACGGTCGAGGCGGTCTGGCGGATCGAGTCCGCCAGGGTGATCGCGGCCGTCGCCCGCGTCGTCCGCGACGTCGGCCTCGCCGAGGACCTCGCGCAGGAGGCCTTGGTGGCCGCGCTCGAGCAGTGGCCCGAGTCGGGCGTCCCGGACAACCCGGGCGCCTGGCTCACCGCCACGGCGAAGAACCGCGGCATCGATCGGATCCGCCGCGCGGAGGTGCACGAGCGCAAGGTCGAGGAGCTCGGCCGCGACGCGGAGGTACGCCGCACCGACGATCGCGACCTGGCGGCGGAGGCCGACGACCCGTTCGACGACGACCTGCTGCGACTGATCTTCACCGCCTGCCACCCGGTGCTCTCACCCGAAGCGCGGGTGGCGCTCACGCTGCGCCTGCTGGGCGGGCTGACGACCGAGGAGATCGCGCGGGCGTATCTGAAATCCGAGTCGACCGTGGCGCAGCGGATCGTGCGCGCGAAGCGCACCCTCGCGGCCGCGCGTGTGCCGTTCGAGGTCCCCGGGCGAGACGAGCTCCGCGAACGCCTCGCGGCGGTCCTCGAGGTCATCTATTTGATCTTCAACGAGGGCTACTCGGCGAGCTCGGGTGAGAACATCATCCGCCCGGAGCTGATGGAGGAGGGACTGCGCCTCGGCAGGATCCTCGCCGAGCTCCTCCCGGACGAGGCCGAGGTCCATGGGCTCACGGCGCTGATGGAGTTCCAGGCCTCCCGCACGCGGACGCGGATCGGGGCCGACGGCGAGCAGGTGCTGCTGCTCGACCAGGACCGCACGCGGTGGGACCGCCTGCTCATCCGCCGCGGGCTCGCCGCGCTCGAGCGCGCCTACGCGACCGGGGGGCCGATCGGGCCCTACACCCTGCAGGCGGCGATCGCGGCCTGCCACGCGGTCGCGCCGACGGCCGAGGACACCGATTGGGAGCGCATCGTGGCGCTCTACGACGGCCTGGCCCAGCTCATGCCATCCCCCGTTGTCAAGCTGAACCGCGCGGTGGCGGTGAGCATGGCGTCGGGACCGCAGGCAGCGCTCACGCTCGTCGACGAGCTCGCGGATGAGCCCGCGCTCGCCGAGTACCACCTGCTGCCGAGCGTGCGCGCCGATCTGCTCGAGCGGCTCGGCCGCAACGAGGAAGCGAGCTCCGAGTACAAGCGCGCCGCCTTGATGACGGCGAACACGCGCCGGCGGGCCGAGCTGCTCGCCCGGGCAAAGGACTGCGCGCGGCTCAGCGACTGAGCTGCGCTGCGATCACGACGTTGCCCTCGCTGTCGCGGAAGTGCAGCGAGCGGCTGTCGGCATCGGCGCGCTCGTTCCAGACCTCGGCCTCGTGCTCGAGGAGCCGCGCCCTGACCGCGTCGAGATCGTCGGTGTAGAGGACGAGCGCGGGGCGCCCTTCGCCCCCAGGGCCGTCCCCGGGAAACAGCCACAGGCCCACCCCGGCCTGACCCGGGACGCCGACGTGGAGGTAGCGAAAGCCGCCTGCATCCGAGTCGTGGAGGACCTCGAAGCCGAGCGCGTCGCGGTAGAAGCCCAGCGCGCGCTCGGGGTCGGTCACCGGAAGGACCGCTCGGCCGACGCCGCTGAACATCACGCCTCGGTCCGCCCTTCGGCTCGCGCTGCCAGACGCGCCACGTAGGCGAGGGCGAGCGTCCCGGCCAGGATCAGGAGCGTGTCGAGCCAGCCGCGAGCGGTGCTGATCGCCTCGTCGACGTCGACGAGGTGGTTCGCCGCGTGCACGAGGTACCAGAGCACACCCACCCACAGAACCGGCACGCGCCACGAAGGCCTGCGCACGGCGGTCGCCAGCGCGAGCCCGTAGCCCAGGGTGAAGGAGCCAACGTCGCCCACGTAGTGGGTGTTCTCCGCGCCGTAGTTGCCGATGTGCTCGAAGAACGCCCCCGGCGCGAACAGCTGAAAGAGCCCGAGCGCCACGTGGAACGCGGCGATGATGGCGACGAGCACCCCGACGTCGTCGGATCGGACCATGTGCCCGTTGGACCGTATCGCGCGAGGGCACCCCCTGTTGAGGCGAGCACCCGGACGCCCGGCGCAGCTAGGAGATGGCGAGGGCCGGAATCGAACCGGCGACACCACGATTTTCAGTCGTGTGCTCTACCAACTGAGCTACCTCGCCGCGGGCGCTAAAGGCTAGCCGCTCAGCGGCCGATTGCGCTCAGCGCCAGAGCGACGGCACGCTCGGGCGTTTCGGCGAGTTCGACGCCGTGGCCGCCCGGAATCGGGGCGTGCGGTTCCACCCGCCAGCTCGCCAGCGCGATGACCGGCCGGCCGAACTCACGCGCGTGCGCGATCTCCGAAAGCGTCCCCCACTCGCCGCCGATCGCGATCACCGCCTCGCCCGAGGCGACGACCGCCAGGTTGCGCGCCTTGCCGATGCCAGTGGCGACGACGTGCGTGCAGTACGGGTTGGCGTCAGCCGGGTCGGCGCTCGGCACGATCCCGAGCACCTCGCCCCCGGCCTCATTCGCCCCCTTCGCCACCGCGGCCATTACGCCGCCGAGCCCGCCGCACACGATCCGCACCCCCGCG